>CAKOVP010000014.1 GCA_934122035.1 uncultured Clostridia bacterium
AAAAAACAAAAATTAAAGAAAACTAAAAAAGAAAAGAAGAAAAGATAAAAAAGAATGAAAAACATTTAATAAAACTTTTCAAAAAATTAAAAACACAGGAGGAAGAAAGAAAATGAAGAATAAACAAGAAAAAGGAATAACGCTTATTGCTTTAGTTGTAACGATAGTAGTATTGCTAATACTAGCGGGAGTAAGTATAAGTTTAGTGCTAAACAATAATGGAATAATTAGTAAGGCAAAAGAAGCAAAAAATCAATATGCAGAAGCGCAAACAAATGAAGAAAAGCAATTAAATGAAGTGGCAGACTGGATAAGCACAAAAGTTGGAGAAACAACAGGCGGAGGTTCAGATACAAAAGTACCAGAAGCAGAAACAGCAGAAACAGCTCCATATTTTCCAGACAATACATTTACTAAAAAAGAAGGAACAATAGATAAAGGATTAGTAATACAAGACTCAGTTGGAAATGAATATGTATGGGTAGTAGTACCAAAAACATTGTATGATAATACAAGCTATAATTCAAATGGAGCAAAAAAGCCAAAATCAAGTGAAGAATATGCAAAAATAGAATATTGCTTACAGCAGTACACAAACGTGTATAGAAAGGGAACAAGCTATTCAGACACATATTATGCCGATACTGCAAACGAAGGCTGGTTTGCAGATAAAACAGAATACAATACAGCAAAAAATAAAATGCTAAAAAGCGTATATGAAAATGGAGGCTTTTACGTAGGAAGATATGAAGCAGGAATAGCAACAACAGGAACAAATAGAAAAAGTAATACAGACAAAAATGCAGATGGAAAATATACTGTAACAGATACAATGCCAACCCCAATAACACAAGCAAATGCATATCCATACACCGGGGTAACAAGAACTCAAGCACAAAAATTAGCTGAAAAAGTAAACTCAGGAAATAAAACAAGTAGCCTAATGTTTGGAGTGCAATGGGATTTGGTGCTAGCATTTATGGCAAAAGACACAACAAAAATAACAGACACAAGTATATTAACATCAAACAGTACAACAATAGGAAACTATAATAATAATTTATGGACAATAAAAAATGAAAAAGCAAAATATTCAAGTAATGGTAATACATTTACAGCATGTCCAAACCCATACAAAAAGGAATCAAGTTCAGATATACTTTTAACAACAGGAGCAGATAGTAGCTTTTCAGTACAAAATATATACGATATAGCAGGAAATGTATGGGAATGGACTCTGGAAAATGCTTCCAACACGAATGTTCCTTGTGCCTACAGGGGAGGCAGTTACAAAAGTACAGGATCTATCGAACCAGCCTCTGGCCGCAATCGCTACCTCACGTCCTACAGCTTCATCGACATCGGTTTCCGTGTCTCACTCTATTAGGAAAAGCTGAACGTTAGAGGCGAAAAACTCCAATGAATAAGCAAAATCAAAAAGGACATAAATAAAGCTAAAAGAAGGCTCACGCCTTCCATAGCGAATGGAATACGCTATGGTGGAAAATTTTAGTTGGTACCCATGAAGAATGAATGGGAGCTAGATAAAATTTTCCACTAGCGTGGCGCCACACTAGTGGCGCTTTTTCTGTGTTTGCAGTAAAAATTACAAAATAGTCACAGAATTATTAAATTTACTGTTGCCAACTGGGCAAAAAAGTAGTAATATATAGAAAGCTAAAAAAGAAACGAGACAAAGAAAGGATGTAAAAAATGAGATACACAGATCAAGACAATGAAGATGACCTAGTAAAAATAAAAGTAATAGGTGTTGGAGGAGCAGGAAACAATGCTGTAAATAGAATGATAGACGAAGAAATTCGTAATGTTCAATTTATTGCAATAAACACAGAAGAACAAGCTCTAGGACAATGCAAAGCACCATTACAAATTCATATAGGAAAAGATACAACTAAAGGATTAGGTGCAGGCTCAAACCCAGTTTTAGGAGAAATGGCTGCAAGAGAAGATGAAGAAAATATTAGAAAAGCCTTAACAGGAACAGATATGGTATTTGTAACTGCTGGAATGGGCGGAGGAACAGGAACAGGTGCAGCTCCAGTTGTATGTGAAATTGCTAAATCTATGGGAATATTAACAGTAGGAATTGTTACAAAACCTTTCTTATTTGAAGGAAAAAGAAGAAAAGACAATGCAGAAAATGGAATTGCAAGAATGAAAAACAATGTAGATGCCTTAATAGTTGTTGAAAATAACAATTTATTAAAAGCAGTACCAAAGGGAACAACTATGGTACAAGCATTCCAAGAAGCAGATGGAATTCTAAAAAAAGGTGTACAAGGAATTACAGACTTAATTACAATACCTGGATTTATAAACATAGATTTTGCAGATATAAAAACAATTATGAAAGACAGTGGAGTAGCTCATATGGGAATAGGTGTTGCAGAAGGCGAACAAAGAGCATTAGATGCTGCAATAGCTGCAATGGATAGTCCACTATTAGAAACATCTGTAAAAGGAGCCAAAGGCTTAATTGTAAACGTTACAGGTGGAATGGACTTAGGATTAAGCGAAGTTAGCACAGCAGTTGGTTATATTAAAGATTTCTTAGACCCAGAAGCAAATATAATATTTGGTACTATTGTAGACGAAAGAATACACGATGCTGTAATGGTTACAGTTGTTGCAACTGGAATAGAAGAAAACGCAGAAGAAAGAGTAATAAAATATAGAATATAATTTTTATAAGAAAGCTATTAACAATAGAAATTTTGCTAATAGCTTTTTTTGATAAATATTTTATAAAATTGGTCTTCACTATTTCACACACTTTACATAAAATATAATAGGCATATAAAATCTTTTTATGTACAGAATATAGAATGGAGGCTAGATAATGAATATTTCAACACAGTGGCAAGTGATAATAGGAATATTAATTCCATTTATAGGAACAACATTTGGTGCTGCTTTAGTATTTTTATTAAAAAAACAAATAAAACCAATATTGCAAAGGATAATGCTGGGATTTGCTGCAGGAGTAATGATAGCAGCTTCAATTTGGTCTTTACTAATTCCGGCAATAGAAATGGCAGAAGAACAGGGCAAGGTTGCATGGGTACCAGCAACAATAGGATTTATAATTGGTATATTAGCACTTATACTTGTAAATAATATCGCTGAAAAAATAGAAGAAAAATCATTAGAACGTAAAGATACCAAAAGCCGAGAGGAAAATGTAAATTTTAAAAGTGTCAAAGAAAAGGTGAAGAGTACTAGTTTACTAACCTTTGCAGTAACACTACATAATATACCAGAGGGAATGGCTGTAGGAGTTGCCTTTGCTGGACTTTTATCACAAAATGCAGGAATAAGCTTATTAGAGGCTTTGGCACTAGCTATTGGAATTGCAATACAAAACATACCAGAAGGAGCAATAATATCAATGCCGCTGCATAGCAAAGGTAAAAGTAAATTTAAATCATTTATTGGAGGTATGCTTTCTGGAATAGTAGAACCAATAGCTGCAGTAATTACAGTGATGCTTGCAAATATAGTAGTGCCAATATTACCATATCTACTATCATTTGCAGCAGGTGCAATGATTTATGTTGTGGCATCGGAATTAATACCAGAAGCACAAGAAGGAAAAAAATCTAATCTAGTAACAATAGGAGTAGGGATAGGCTTTGCTTTAATGATGCTTTTAGATATAGCACTCGGTTGAAGTTTAAGTAGCATAAAGCTCTTAGATAGTGGAAAAAGATGTAGAATGTTTCATTCACAATTTTAAAAGAAAAATGTCGAACGATTATAAGAAAAAATTTGAAAAAATTATTGAAAAAAATGAAAAATATAGTATAATTATAATTGTAAAATCTTTTTGTTCAGATAACTAAATTTAAAAGAAGATCATGGTAATCAAAGATTACTAAAAAACTAGGTATGCTGCGAACATACCTAGTTTTTTGTCAATTTTTGAATAAATCAATAATCGACTTAAGCTCTTTTAAAATCTTCAAGATATATTTAAGAAGTATAACAATAATATGTAAAATCTTAAAAAAATTTTTAGAGCGTTTTCTTCTCTTGTTTCTCCTTTTGTTCAAACTGATCACCTCCTTTAAAAGAAGATGACATAATTATAGTACATAAAGCTTATAAATGTCTGTCGAAATTTGTAGTACTACTAAATTTTTTTGATTTTAGAATATAAATAGTTATGATTGACGAAGGATGCTTATAATAGTATAATTATGAATAGATTTTTTTAGAAAAGGAACAAAAATGTTTACTGTTAGATTAGAAAATATAAAAATTAGAAAAGACTTAGATAATAGCGAAGTTGCAAGAATCGCTTATGCAAAATTTAATATTTCACAAGAAAGCGTTATAGCTTATAAAATTGTAAAAAAATCCATAGATGCCAGAGACAAAAATGATATTTTTTACAATTATTCTATTGTAATCACTTTAAATAACGACTTTAACATTAGTAGATTGCAAAAAAACAAAAATGCAATAATTATAGAAAAAGAAATTAACCCTGAATCAAAAACTACAGTTAATAACCTAAAGATAAATAATATGCATCCTATTATAATTGGAGCAGGACCTGCAGGTTTATTTTGTGCGCTAACACTTGTAGAAAACGGAATAAAGCCCATAATAGTAGAGCAGGGAAAAAGAGTAGAAGAACGTAAAAAAGATGTAGAAATTTTCAGGAATACTGGAAAATTAAATACAGCATCAAACATACAGTTTGGAGAAGGTGGAGCAGGAACTTTTTCTGATGGAAAGCTTACTACAAATTTACATAATCATCTTTGCAAAAATGTAATCAATATGTTTGTTAAGTTTGGTGCACCAGAAGAAATTTCTTACATAAATAAACCACACATTGGCACAGATAATTTAGTGAAGGTAGTAGCAAATATTAGAAAATATATAATAGAAAAGGGTGGAACGTTTTTATTTAATACAAAAGCAGAAAATTTTGTGTTTGAAAATGAACAAGTGAAAGAAGTTATTTGCAAACAGCACAAACAAAAGGAAATAACAAATAAAGATTTTATACAAATAGAAAATGATAATATAAGAATAAAAACAAACTGCGTTATTCTTGCAATTGGACATAGTTCAAGAGATATGTTTACAACTCTTTATGAAAAAAATATATGTATGGAACCAAAGAATTTTTCGGTTGGAGTTAGAATAGAACATAAACAAAAAATGATTAACCACTCTCAGTATGGAACTAATACAAAATTAAAATTACCACCTGCCGAATATAAACTTGCATACCACGGAGAAGATCATTCTTGCTACACATTTTGTATGTGCCCAGGTGGCGAAGTAATGGCATCTTCTAGCGAAGAAGGAACAATAGTAACAAATGGAATGAGTACTTTTGCAAGAGATGGAGAAAATGCTAATAGTGCAGTATTAGTAAATGTTACTCCAGAAGATTTAATTTCCGATGAAATAATAACACAAATGAAAGAGTATTATGGGAAAAAGTTAGAACTTTGTAATAATAGTCCATTGCTTGGAATGTATTTTCAAAAAATGTTAGAAGAAAAAGCATTTAAACTTGCAGGAGCAAATTATAATGCACCGATACAAAGAGTGGAAGATTTTATTAATAACAAGAAAACAACAAAAATAGGAGAAGTAAATCCAACATATAAGCCAGGTGTTACAATGTGCAATTTGCAAGAAATATTGCCTGAATTTGTAATTAAAACTCTAAAAGATGGAATTATATATTTTAATAAAAAAATAGATGGATTTGCCAATCCTGACACAATTCTAACTGGAGTGGAAACAAGGAGCTCTTCTCCAGTAACAATAAAAAGAAATGAAAATTATATGTCAAATATAAATGGAATATATCCTTGCGGAGAAGGTGCAGGATATGCTGGCGGAATAATGTCTGCAGCTGTAGATGGTATAAAAATTGCAAATCAAATTTTAAAAACAGAGGCTCTTAGTTATTAAAACTTTAAATTTTATGTTAAGCTATGTTATAATAAAAATATTGGTTTAAAACCGTATTAAAAAAACTTTAAAATAATTATTTGGAGGTTTTAAAATGAGTACAAAGTTTACACAAAAGAGCAGTATGTCAATCTGAAATGTGCCAAAAGTATAAATAAATTAGACAACAAAATAGTAAAACTATTTCCAAAATAAGTTTAAAACAAGTATTGACAAAATAAAAAAATACTAGTATAATTTTAAGGTACAGAAAAATGAAATATATAATTAATATATATACATAAGCAAAGTTTGCGAGGGAGGGAAAAGAAATGGCACAACCAAAAAGAAGATGGTCAAAAGCTAGAACAGGATTAAGAAGATCAACTTGGAAATTAGAAAACAAAAACTTAGTTGAATGCCCACATTGCCATGAAATGATGATGCAACATAGAGTATGCCCAAGCTGTGGTTACTATGATGGCAAAAAAGTAGTATCAGTAGATACAGCAGAAAACTAATAAGAGAAAAAATAAAAACATAAATTTTTGGTAACAATATCAATTTTGGTATTGTTATTTTTTTATACTATTGGTATACTAAAGAACAGTTAGATAAAAGAAAAGGACATAATATCAAATGAAGAATTTTTTTGAGGATATACGAACAAACAGAGTAATACATTACATAATAATTATAACTGCAAGCTTAATTGCGGCTATACCACTAATAAATTTAAAAATATATGGAACTGATGATGGTTTCGTGCATGTTTTTAGAATATTTGGAACTGATCAAATCATAAAATCTGGAATATTTCCACCATACATATATAGTAATTTTGCAAATGGATTTGGATATGCAGTAAATTTATTTTATGGTCCACTCGTAACATATGGTCCTTTATTGGTGCACATAATTTGCAAAAGTTACACAAAATGTATAAAAATATTTACATATTTAACAATAGTAATTTCAGGTTTTACTATGTACAATTTTATGTATGAGATTTCTAAGAAGAGAGAAATTGCAGTATTAGGAGCAATTATCTATATGTTTATACCATATAGATTAGAAACAATTTACAATAGATTTGCAATAGGTGAATTTTCAGCATATATGTTTTTTCCAATATTATTTCAGGGATTGTATAATTTACTACAAGGAGATGGAAAAAAACATTACTATATTGCAATATCTGCAATAGGATTAATGCTAACACATACAATATCTACAGAATATGCGGCGATCTTGGCTTTTTTATATTTATTGTTCAATATAAAATGCCTAAAAAACAAAGAAAAAATAAAAAAGATAGCAATAAATATTGTGTTTATACTTTTGATAACTGCATTCTTTACAATACCACTATTTGAGCATAAAATAACTGCAGAATATGTAATTTTTGACTCTACTTATATGAGGTCATTACCAAGTGATGTACAAAATTCTGCACTTAGTGTTAAACAATTTTTTGTAGAAACAGAAGAACCCAATGGAGTCAATTTTAATTTAGAATTACCACTAATAATTTGCACAGTACTTGGAATATTTGTTTATAAAAGAATAGACAAAAAATTAAAAGACGAATACATATCATTTTCGTTAATTGCATTAATTTCGCTCGTAATGGCAACCAAATATTTTCCCTGGCTTATAATGCCCAAAATATTAACAACATTACAATTTGCTTGGAGAATGCTTGCATTTGCAGAATTTGCACTATCAATTATATGCGCAATAAACGTATACTATACAATCCAAACAATAGCAAAGAATAAAGAAAAACTACAAAATATATTATTCTGTTTCTCAATAATTATAATTATTGCTTCTACGGCAAAAGTAAATTATAATTATAGATATGAAGACAAGGTTTTTGAAAATGAAGAATATGAACGTCTTAAAGAAACAAATGCTGTTTTTTCAGTTTGGGCAATAAATAGGGAATATCTTCCTAGCAAAATAAGAACAACAGAACTATGGAACAGCTATTTAGACTTTCGCAAAAATACAACATATGTATTAGAAGGAAATGCTACGATAACAAATGAAAGCAAGAATAATTTAGAACTAGAATTTGATATAGAAGATGCCGAAAAAGATACAATACTAGAGCTTCCATATATATACTATTTAGGGTATGAAGTAGAAATAACAGAGAATGGAAATAGTACAAAAATAGAAACTTTTGAATCGGAAAATGGATTTGTTGCAATAAAAATAGATAAAAATATAGAAAAAGCATCAATAAGTGTAAAATATAAAGGAACAATGATAGAAAAAATTTCTTATGTAATATCGGCAACATCTACAGTTTTATTTATAATATATATAATTTATAGTAAGAGGAAAAATAAAATTGATGAAAAATCTATTAAATAAAATAAAAAACAAAAAAGAATATATATACATACTATTAGCAAGTCTAATAGTATGTATTCCACTATTTATAAAAGGTTTTAATATTTTTAGAGATGATGGAATACAACATGTTTGCAGATTAATTGGAACAGAACAAACATTAAAGACAGGACAATTCTTACCAATGATAATGTCAAATTTTTGTAATAATTTTGGCTATTCCTGGAATCTATTTTATAGTCCATTTACTGCATATTTTCCATTGTTTTTTAAAATATTCAATTTTACATATGTAAACTCCCTAAAAATTTTTGAATTTTTTACTGTAATAATATCTGGAATTGCAATGTATAAATTTACATTAAATGTTACTAAAAATAAAAATATAGCAGTATTTGCAAGCATTATTTACATATTAGCACCATATAGAATAACAGATATGTATATTAGAAATGCATTAGCAGAACTTACATCATTTATGTTTATTCCAATGATATTTAATGGAATGTATAAAATAATAAATCAAGAAGAAAAATCGTATTTACTGGCATTTGGCGCAATTGGTATAATATTAACACACACAGTAATTACTATGTATATTGCAATACTATGCTTTGTGTATCTGATAGTATTTGCTAAAAAATTAAAGAATAAAAAAATAATAATCAATTTGTTAATCAATATATTGTTTGCAAT
Source organism: uncultured Clostridia bacterium (assembly GCA_934122035.1). Lineage (GTDB taxonomy): Bacteria > Bacillota > Clostridia > TANB77 > CAG-508 > CAG-245. The sequence goes on from CAKOVP010000014.1 coordinate 9,004, forward strand.
AGTATGCACAAGCTTTTTCTGGGTAGGACTTTTGCAAAGTAAACTTGCAACAATATACGAAGTATTTGTGCCAGGCAGAATGCAAAGGCTAGATGTTTTAAAGTATTACAAAACAGAGTTTTATCAATTATTTATTACAATGAGAGATCAAACAATGATATATGCTATAGGCTTTGTAAATGTAATAGGACTTGTTCTTACACCTATAGCTTATAAGAAAATACCAAAGGAATATAAAAAGACATATATAGTATTTTTAATTATGGGACTTTTACTTACTCTTGCAACATTAACAATATTTCCATTTGAAAAATTACCAAAGATACTTACAATGCTTCAATTTACATTTAGATTATACGAATTTACTAGTTTTTTATTTGCATTTGTAGTAGCCATAAATTACGGAACAATAATAAAGAATTTTAACATAAGAGACATCTTGGTATTAACATCTATTGCAGTAACAATGCTAGTTCCATATCTTGATAAAATAGATTTTAATTCTAAGTATGATGAAAACAATTATATAACTCCTGTAAGAGTTTTAAATACAACTGGCAGAGTGCATTCAGGAATGGCAAGTATGGAATATCTTCCAAGTAAAGCATTTAAAAATTTAGATTATCTAATAAACAGAAAAGATGAGCCTATTATAATAGAAAATAGTGGTGAATCCAAAATAGAAATAAGAAATTGTAATAAAACAGGTTCAAATATGACCTTTGAGATTTATCGTGCTGGAGAAGAAACAACCATAGAACTTCCATACATTTATTACATTGGATATAGAATCTATGTAAATGGGCAAGAAATAAAATATGAGGAATCAGAAAAAGGATTTATACAAATAAAATTAAATGAGAAAAATGATGAATCAAAATTGAACGACTATGATATAGAAGTGAAATATACTGGAACAAATGCTATGATTAGTGCTTTTATAGTATCTTGTATTTCATTCTTGGTATTGGTTGGTATAAACATTTCTAAAAATTATAGAAAAAAATATAAAAAAGTCGAAAAATTACTATAAAATATACTTGCAATGTTATCATTGTTGTGATAGTATATGAATAGATATTAAATATAAAAAATCCCTGCGTGGTACGTGTAGAACGGAATTTTAGAACCAACAAATTCTAAAAGGGAGTCCGCCTTTGAATGTGGCGTGTAGGCTTAGAGTATACTTTAAGAAACCCAGGAGCATTCAACAAGACACCCACCTGTCCAAGACAGGTCCATAAAATTTCTTTCAGCTTACGGCTAAGGCGGGGCTTTTTATTTTTTGCAATAAAAGCAAACAAATTTTCTTAAAAAGATTGCAAAACAAAAAAATCCATAGTATAATAGTTTTACTATAAAAGGATTGTGTAATATAGCAATTAAATTTAAAATAAAGGAAAGGAATTAATCTAATTAAGTAGATATAAGTTTCTATGTAATTGATTATAAAAAAATAGATTGAAAATTAAAGAAGCCTTACAAGAATGTAGAAAAATATTACAAAGTAACAAAATAGAAGACTACCATACTATAAGCAAAGAACTACTAAAATATGTACTTAATGTTAATGAAACATACTTGGTAATTAATATGGAAAATGAACTACCTATAGAACAAGAGAAAATTTTAAAAAGCTATATAAACAAAATAATATATGGAACACCACTACAATATATTACTGGCAAACAAGAATTTATGGGAATAGAATTTGAAGTAAATGAAAATGTTTTAATTCCACAACCAGATACAGAAATTTTAGTAGAAGAAACTCTAAAAATTATTAAAAATATGGCTAAAAAAGACATAAAAATTCTTGATTTATGTACTGGTAGTGGTGCAATTGCAATATCTATAAGTAAACTACAGAATATAAAAGTAACAGCAAGTGATATAAGCAATAAAGCATTAGAAATTGCAAAAAAGAATAACATAAAAAATAGTGCTAATGTAGAATTTATAGAATCAGATTTGTTCGAAAATATAAAAGATAATTATGATATAATAGTTTCTAATCCGCCATATATAAAAACAAGTGTAATACCGCAACTTTCAAAACAGGTTCAAAATGAACCAATGCTTGCATTAGATGGTGGTGATGATGGCTTAGATATTTATAAAAGAATAATAAAAGAAGCACACAAAATAATAAATAATAATGGTTTTTTATGTTTAGAAATAGGCTATGACCAAAGAGAAGAAGTAACAAGAATTTTAGAAGGTTATTCTGAATATTCACAAATAAAGTGCATTAAAGATTTAGCAGATAATGATAGATGCATAATATGCAAAATTGTAAAATAAATAGAAATAGTGAAACTTTCATTATAAATATTGCAAAAATAGTACAAATTTATTTTATATAAATAGCAAAAATTTAAGGGAGAGGAGAAAATCAATTAAATAATATAAATTGGTTATATAATAAAAATGTCTTTTTCTGCAGATGTAAAAATAGAACTTAGTAAAATAAATAATTTAAAAAATAAACAAGAGGTTTATGCAGAATTTCTTGGCTATTTTGTAAGCTCAAATATACAAATTAAAAAAAACGTAATTAAATTTTCTACTAGTAATGAATATAACATAAACAGATTTGCAAAGCTTTTGAACAATATAAATATAAATGACTATAAGATAAATATAGTTGGAAGAAACTATAGTGTAAAATTTAAGACAGAAGAAAATTTTACAGTAAATAATGAAATATTAAGAGAAGAAAATATAAAAAGAGCTTTTATTAGAGGATGTTTTTTAGGGGCAGGTTCTATAAACAATCCAAGAAATAAATACCATTTAGAAATTATATTTAGAAATGAAGACTTTACTAAGTTAGCTCAGGATATAATTCAGAGTTTTGGAATTAATATAAAGATTTTAGAAAATACGTTATATATGAAAGATGGAGAAGAAATATCAAATTTTTTGGCATTAATAGGGGCTAGTTCAGCAGTTTTAAAATTTGAAGAAATTAGAGTTATTAGGGATACGAAAAATAAAGTAAATAGACTTGTTAATTGTGAAACAGCAAATTTAAATAAAACAATAAGTGCATCTGTAAAACAAATAGAAGATATAAAAAAAATGCAACAAACGGATAAATTTAATAAAATGTCGGAAGACTTAAAAGAAATAGCAGAACTAAGGCTAAAAAATCCAGATGCAACACTAGAAGAATTAGGACAAATGTTAACAAAACCAATTGGAAAATCTACGGTAAACCATAGATTTAAAAAAATAAGTGAAATAGCAAATTCATAATTATTTATATGATAGGAAAAAAATAATGAAAAAAGAAATTGGACTATATGTACATATTCCATTCTGTAAGCAGAAATGCTATTACTGCGATTTTGTCTCTTTTGCAGGGCAAGAACAAATGGAAGAAAAATATGTAAATGCATTAAAAAAAGAAATAGAAAAATATGCACTAGAAAATAAAGTAATGTCAAAACACAATATAGAGCCAGAATTTATTATAAAAACAATTTATATTGGAGGAGGCACACCCTCATACATAAACGAAAAGTATATTGTAGAGATAATAAACACAATAAGGCAGAATTTTAAAGTAAAAGAAGAAGCGGAAATAACAATAGAAGTAAATCCTGGTACTGTAAATTTAGAAAAATTAGCAACTTACAAAAAATGTGGAATAAATAGGCTAAGCATAGGACTACAAGCAGTTCAAGATACTCTATTAAAAAAAATAGGTAGAATACATACATATTCGGATTTTTTAGATACATATAAAAATGCAAGAAACGTAGGCTTTGCAAACATAAATGTAGACTTAATGATAAATCTTCCATTACAAACGGTAAAAGACGTAGAAGAAAGTGTTAAAGAAATAATAAAATTAAAACCAGAACATATTTCTGTATATTCGCTAATTGTGGAAGAGAAAACTCCAATAAGTAGAATGCTGAAAAATAAAGAAATAAAACTTGCATCAGACGAAGAAGAAAGAAAAATGTATTGGCTTGTAAAAAATATATTAGAAAAGCATAAATATATACAATACGAAATATCAAACTTTTCTAAACTAGGATTCGAATCAAAACATAATTTAGACTGCTGGAACCAAGAAGAATACATTGGATTACGGTATTAATGCTAGTTCGTTTATGGAAGGGAAACGATACTCAAACACAGAAAATTTAACAGAATATATACAGAATATTGAAAAAAATACACCGCATAAGAATTTAGTATTAGACGAAGTATTAAATGACGAAGACAAAATGGACGAATATATGATGTTATCATTAAGAACAATAAAAGGTGTTTATATACAAAAATTCAAGCAAAAGTTTGGAATAAATCCAATAGCAAAATACTGTAAAGTATTAGAAAAACTAAGCAAAGAAGGACTAATTCAGGTAGACGAAAACAACATAAGCCTTACAAACAAAGGAATAGATCTTGCAAATTTAGTATGGGAAGAATTTGTATAGGATAATAAAATATAAAAAACAAGACAAAGTTAAAAATATAAACTTATGTAGCACTAAATAAAATGAAATTATTTAAAAGCAAAAATTTGCAAATAGTTAGTTAAAGCTATAAAAATATATAATATTAATTAAGAAAGGGAATAGAACAATGAAAGAGGAATTTATCGAATTATTAAAATCAACAAATAGAGAAGGAATGGAAAAACTACTTGCATTCTTAGAAAAATCGGATTTCTATACAGCTCCTGCAAGTACAAGATTTCATGGAAATTTCGAAGGTGGATTATTAGAACACAGCATGAAAGTATATGAAATATTCAAAGAAAAGGTAAAAAATAGCGGACTAAATGTACCAGAGGAAACAGTAAAAATAGCAGCATTATTGCATGACATTTGCAAAACAAATTTCTATAAAACAGATTATAGAAATGCAAAAAATGCAAGAGGAGAATGGGAAAAAGTACCATACTATACTGTAGAAGACACAATACCATATGGGCATGGAGAAAAATCTGTAATGATGATAACAGAATATATGAAACTTACAAACGAAGAAAAATATGCAATTCGTTGGCATATGGGATTCACAGAACCAAAAGAATTATATGGAACAATCGGAGAAGCATACAAAAAATATCCAATAGCACTATTATTACACGAAGCAGACTTAGAAGCAACATATTTTTATAATGTGTAATATAAACAAAAACTGTATAATATATATCATTTTCGAGATAATAATTTTAAGAATTTTATCAAGAAATATTTGATAAAATTCAAACAAAAATAAGAAAGAGATGATATATATGAAAGTTTCTTGGATTAAGTCTAAAGAAGACAAATCAAGCTTTAAAGTACCAGAAAATCTTGGATTTGATGTTATTTCTATTGACGATAATGAAAAAATAGATGACACAATAGATAATCTTATTTTAAATAAATATAACACTATTGTTATTTCTAATGAGCTTGCAGGCTTTTCTCAAAAAATAAATAACGAATACTTAAAAATGAAAAATATAGACATAATAATAAGCAAGGATAAGTATTATAAAGCATAGTCTAAAATTATGTGCAAGGAGAAAAGTTTTGAAAAGTATTTTGTTTATATGCATTGGAGACAGTAAAATTATTGGAGATAGCTTAGGACCTGTAATTGGAAGTGAATTAGAAAAAAATAAAAAAGAAATAGAAAAGACATACAATATTTGTATTGATGTATTAGGTACAATAAATAATCCTCTAATATATGGCAATATAGAAAGAAAAATTTTATCTGCAAATAAAAAACAAGATTTAACAGTTATAATCGATTCAGCTCTTGGTGGCAAAGAGCATATTGGAGAAGTTATTTTAACAACAAATAAAATAGAAATTGGAACTGGAATAAATACTGGAATGATGTTAAACGGGGATATTATAATAAAAGGAATTATTGCAGAAGACTTAAAGAATACAAAAAATAATATTTACTCATTAAGTACTGCAAAAATAGACAAAATAGAACTTCTTTCTAAAAAAGTTATGAGCATAATATATGAAATATTTTATATAAAATCAAAGTATAAAAATGTGCCAAATGGTAATAATTTCTATATAGACAATATATAGGAGGAATTTATATGAATAGTGAAAATATAAAGAGTATTATTATATTAAAAGGTCTACCATCTAATTTTATAGATGAAGCAATATTTGTTGTGAAAAATAAAAAAGAAGCAAAAAATTTAAACTATCAAGATTTATTATCAAATAAAAACAAAGTTATACAAGGGTATATGAATGAAGAAGATTTAAAAAAGATTGAAAAAATAAATAAGGAAGGCAGAAGCTATATTGTAAAAGAAGCCGAGTTTGTTGTAAATGGATACATAAATAAATTGGACAAGTCTCTGGAAGAAAAAAAGGTAAAAAATATAGAAAGGAAATATAAAAGGACTAAAATATTAAATTTTATTTTGGGAACAACCATAGTTGTAAGCTTGATTTTTGCAATTTGCTTCTAATTTTGAATGAATAAAACCTCTAACTTGGGAATATAAATTTATAAAACCAAGGAAGAGGTGTTTTTTATGGAAAAAACTATGTCACAAGAAGAAAGAATTAGAAGAGCAGAAGAAATATACAATAGGCGAAATTATAATAGAGGATATGGTAGAACTAACAATAGAGAGGTAAGGTTAGATTATAAAAGAGGAAAAAGAAAAATTGCAAATAAAATGCTAATACAAATGATTGTGTGTCTTATTATATATATTGTGATGCTAATTTTTAGTGATACTAATGGCGTTTTATCAAATGATATAAAAAACAAAACAAATGAAATTTTATCATATGATATTAGTTTTGAGAATTTAAAGGCTTCTATTAGCACATATTATAATAATGTAAAAGACAAGATGAATAGTTTTAATAATAAAAATGAACAAGAACAAATAGAAAGTAATACCGAGCAGACAAATGAAGAAAGTCAAAACATGGAGGAATCTCAAAATACAGAGAATCAAAATTTAGAAGAACAACAAAATACAGAAAACTCTCAAGATACGATAGCAGATGTAGACAATCAGGCTATGGGAGGTTCGGATGAAGAAAATACCCAAGTTGCAGAGGAGAAGAGCCAGGAAGAGTTAGATATTGAATATATAAAACAAAATTTAAATATAATATGGCCTTTAAATGGTGTTATAACATCAAAATATGGACCTAGAACACCAACGGAAATAGTATCTGCAAATCATAAAGGACTAGATATAGCTGGAAATACAGGTTCAAGTATAATTGCTGCTGCAGACGGAATAGTAACACTTGCATCTACTGAAGGAGATTACGGAAATCATTTAAAAATTGAGAATGGAGAAATCACAACATTATATGCACATTGCAGTAAATTACTGGTATCTGAAGGAACGGAAGTAAAACAAGGAGATGTGATTGCAGAAGTGGGCTCTACTGGAAGAGCGACTGGACCGCATTTACACTTTGAAATACGTAGAGAAAATAGATATGTAGACCCACAAGAAATACTACCGTAAGAATATATTTTTTATAGAGCAAGAAGGGAATGAAAGTATATGAGCTTTAAAATAGATTTAAAAATTTTTTTGTTTTTAGTCATTTTTTTAATAACGAGACAAATTAAAATATATGCAATATTAATGTTTTTTGCATTAGTACATGAATTGGCTCATCTATTTATGGGACTTGTATTAGGATTAAAACCAGAATCGTTAAAAATAATACCAGCAGGATTTTCAATATCGTTTAAAACTGCATGTGTAGATTATAATACTAAAATAAGGAATGGCAATCTGCTAGCAATAAAGCAAATTTTAATTGCACTTGCAGGACCATTAACTAATATAATAATAGCTATTGGATTTATATTGTATTCTTATAATATACCAGACAGTCAAATATTAAATGTACCTATAAATTTAATAATATATTCAAATATATTAATTTTCGTATTTAATATGCTTCCAATCTATCCACTAGATGGAGGCCGAATATTAAAAAACATATTACATATAAACTTTGGACTTAAAACTTCATATAAAATAACTAATATTTTTACCAACACGACAATTATATTTTTAACAATAATATCTAGTGTAATTATATTAATGTATCACAATGTAGCAATACTAGTTGTTTTAATGTATTTATGGGGAATATTTATAAAAGAAAACAAGAAATACAATCTGAAAAGAAAGATGTACCTTGATTTGTAGAAAAATGTTGAAAAATAACAAATCTTGTTGTAAGATATAAATATAGGAGAAAAACAATGAGCCCAGAGGAAGCAGTATATACGTATATGAGTAAGGTAACAGACAAAATATTACAAGATGTTATCATACCAGATTTTAAGTATAAAGATGTAAAACAAATTGATTTTGCAGAATTAAAAAGACTAACAGAAAAATATGGCATTGAAGGTATTATTTTGGACATAGATGGAACACTTCGTGAAGATATGAAAAAAATAGATTATAGAAATATAAAGTGGATGTTTGAATTATCAAAAATTCTAAAAATATGTATGGTATCAAATGGCATAGATAAAAGAGTTAAAAAATTAGCAGACAAGCTAGAAATAAAATACATACCATTGGCATTTAAACCTTTAAAACGTGGATTTAAGCAAGCACTGCAAGAAATGCAAATAGACGATCCAGGTAAAGTACTGGTTGTAGGGGACGAATACTTAGCTGATATTGTTGGTGGAAAAAAGATGACTATGAAAACAGCCCTAATTGAAGACAAAGACGAGGAAAGATAAAATGCAAAATTGTACTTGCAATAAATATTGATTTATGATACAATATAGCAGTGCTAAAAGCACTGCTTTTATTATGCTTAAAAATTGCATATTAAAAGTCCTTACTTACACCAAAATGGTGTGTAGGTTATAATCCAAAAGGAGGTGAAAATAATGAATAAATACGAAAGTATAATCATTATTAATCCATCTGTAGAAGAAGAAAAACTAAAAGAATTAGTTGCAAAATTCTCAGATATGATTAATAAAGATGGAAAATTAGAAAAAGCTGATAACTTAGGAAAGAAAAAATTAGCTTATCCTGTAAAGAAAAATGCAGAAGGTTACTACATAGTATTCTACTTTACAGCTAATCCAAGTCTAATAGCAGAATTAGAAAGAAATTACAGAATTACTGATGATGTTATTAAATTTATGACAATCAATGTAGAAGAATAATAAAATAAAAAATGGAGGTCATACATGAACAAAGTAATTTTAATGGGAAGATTAACAAGAGATCCAGAAGTTAGATATACTCAAACAAATAATACTTTAGTTGCATCTTTTTCACTTGCTGTAAATAGAAGATTTACAAGACAAGGAGAAGAAAGGCAAGCAGATTTCATAAATGTTGTTGCTTGGAGCAAAACAGGAGAATTTGTTAGCAAATATTTTAAGAAAGGTCAACAAGTTGCTGTAGTTGGAAGACTACAAACAAGAACTTGGGATGATGACAAAGGACAGAAACATTATATCACAGAAGTTGTTGCAGAAGAAACATATTTTGCAGAAGGCAGAAGAGACGGAGCAAGTGGAGGAGACTTTGATTCAAGCTTTGGTGCTGATCAAATTCCACCTGTTGGAAATGGTTCTGAATTTGAAGTTTCATCTGGAGATGACTTACCATTTTAACTAGAATTTAAGAATAGGAGGGAAAGAAATGGCAGACAGAAAGCAAAATAGAAGAAATAATAATGATGAAGATTATAATCCAAAATTTAGAAAAATGAGAAAGAAAGTTTGCCCTTTATGTGCAAATAAGGATTTAGTTTTAGATTATAAAAATGCAGATCAATTAAAGAAGTTTATCAACGATAAGGGAAAAATATTACCAAGAAGAGCAACAGGTGCTTGTGCTAAACATCAAAGAGATATTACAATAGCTGTAAAAAGAGCAAGACAAATTGCTATATTACCATATACACAAGAATAATTTTTATAAAATCAATTAGTTTGATATACCACTGTATTAAGTTGCAAAAAATTACAAAATACAACAAAAAATGTAATTATTCTGTAACAGAAATAAAACATTATTATATTGACTATAGAAAAAAAGAATAGTAAAATAAAAAATGTAAATAATATTAGTATAAGTTATCAAATGAAAAGGAGAAATAATATGAAAAATAAGTCTATGTTAATGTTTATCGGAATACTAGTAACTCTTATAGTTGTAGCATGTGTTACACCTACATTTGCTGATACTGTTATTATTGGTGGAGGAAATACTAATGTTACTTCACAAAATGATACAACAGGAAATACTGTTGCAAACAACACAGCAAATGTAACAGCCAATGTAGCAAGTACAACAACAAATATAGTAAAAAATACAACCACAAATACAACACTTCCTCAAACAGGTGTTACAGATGGCTATGTAGTAGCAATATTAGTTGCTGTATGTGGAGTATCGGCAATATATGCTTATAGAAAAATTCGCAATTATAACATAAAATAATAATTAATTTAAATAAAGGATGTATGTGGAAACGCATATATCTTTTTTTGTTGCTGGCTTTCTATTAAAATAATACAGTTGTAAAAAGAATATTCTGCATCAAAACATCTTCAAACTCATTGTAAAATTGTAAAGCATTAATTTTAAATGAGTTATTCGAGTTATTGATTTGAATATTTTTTTCCAATGTATTATTTTCTTGTTGTTGCACGGATAATGTGCCTTGTTCCTTTTAAACTATTACAGGTAACGAGTGTAATCCATTTTTGACCATTTGTTTCTTGAGATGTACAATCTAAATTTGTGCTTTCTACTTCTTTTTTTTCGGTAACAAAATAACTCTGTTTATTTCCAGACAAATCATAAATAGTTATTTCATCGTCTTTTATTAAATTTGTAATTCTTGCGAAAAAAGTATTATCAATATAATTATGTCCAGCAATGCATAAATTTCCGACTTCATTTGGCATAGGTCCTGCAAATCTACAAGGAGATATGGATAAATACTCATCTGTTGCATCAGACAATATTGGATAATCAATTTTTAGTTTATCTATTTTTATTATACCAATTACAAAAGGATTTTTTTGCTCTTCGATAGAAATTTTTGCAACAGAATAGTTATCATTTGTGGAATATAATGAAAATAATGAAAAGCGTTTAGAAAGTTCTAATGCTTTTTTTTCTTTATAATTGATATTTAATATATATAAAACAAATAAAAGAAAAAATACTAGAGTTAACACGGAAAAAATAGAGAATGAGAATTTTAGCATAGTAAATTTCTTATTATTTTTTTTCGTTATGGGGGTATTTTGTCCTAAGATTTGATTCATGTTTTATTTTACTCCTTTTTATGTAATTTTAAATGAGTTATTCGAGTTATTGACTTGAATATTTTTTCAATGTATTATTTCTGATCCAAATTAATAGATATATAATATAATTTAATAAAAATAATCGTATTTAGTAATATTTTTGACAAAAAAACAAAAAATAATAAAAAATTTTATAAAATTTGAAAAAAAGATACAATTTGTGTGCAATATATGATAGAATATGGAAGATTAAAAAATAATTTGGAGGATTTTGAAATGTCAGAAGCAAAATACAAGAGAATTCTATTAAAATTAAGTGGTGAAGCACTTGCTGGAGATAAGAAAAACGGAATTGATGCAAATGTTATTGGCTCAATTTGTGACGCAATTAAAAAGGTTAGAGAAATGGGAGTTGAAATTGCCATTGTTGTTGGTGGTGGAAATTTCTGGAGAGGAAAATATGGTCCAGAAATGGAAAGAACAACAGCAGACTATATGGGAATGCTTGCAACTGTTATGAATGGTTTGGCTTTACAAGATGCATTAGAGGCAAGAGGAATGTATACTAGAGTTCAAACTGCTATAGAAATGAGACAAATTGCAGAACCTTATATAAAGAGAAAAGCATTAAAACATTTAGAAAAGGGAAGAATAGTTATATTCTCTTGTGGAACTGGTAACCCATATTTTACAACAGACACAACAGCAGCTTTAAGAGCAGCAGAAATAGAAGCAGATGTAATTTTAGTTGCTAAAACAATAGATGGTGTATATTCAGCAGATCCAAAATTAGATAAAACTGCTGTTAAATATGATAAAATAACATATTTAGATATATTAAATAAGGATTTAAAAGTTATGGATTCTACAGCAACATCTTTATGTAGAGATAATAAAATTCCACTTCTTGTATTTGGAATAAATGACCCAGAAAATATTATAAGAGCTGTCAAAGGTGAAAAAATAGGAACTCTTGTAGAAGGAGAGTAACTTAACATCACAAGACTACTATATAAGAGTTACTTTTCAACATAATTGAAAAAAGTATGAAAATAAATATAAAGACTGAAAATAAAAAGATTTCAGATTTACTTAATTTAAGAGTTAAGAAAGGAAAATAATTATGGACTTTAATGTAATTGAAGAAAAAATGAAAAAAACAATAAGTGTATTTGAGGAAAATTTATCAGAGGTTAGAGCTGGACGTGCAAACCCAAACATATTAAACAAAATTACAGTTGACTATTATGGAGTTCCAACTCCAATAAATCAAATGGCTGGAGTTTCTGTACCAGAACCAAGAATGATTGTTATACAACCTTGGGATATGAGTATGCTTAAAGAAATAGAAAAGGCAATTAATCTTGCAGAGATTGGAATTAACCCAAACAATGATGGAAAGGTAATAAGACTTGCTTTTCCAGAACTTACAGAAGAGAGAAGAAAAGATTTAGTAAAAGAAATAAGAAAAACAGCAGAAGAGGCTAAAGTTGCTATAAGAGCAATAAGAAGAGAAGGAATAGATACTGCAAAAGCTGCTCAAAAGAATAGTGAACTTACAGAGGATGAATTAGATCAAGCAGAAGACAAAATACAAAAAATGACAGATGCAAAAATTGCACAAATAGATGAACTATTAAACAAAAAAGAAAAAGAAATAATGACAGTATAGTCTTAAGAAATGAAAAAATTGAATTATAGTGATGTGAAATTTTGCTAGAATTTGATTTTTTCAGTCTAAAGCATATGCTTAGAAAAGGAATGAGAGTAATTATGGAAGAAGATATAAGTAAATTTGTAAATGTAGAGAATTTGCCAGAACATATAGCCATAATAATGGATGGAAATAGGAGATGGGCAAAAGAAAATAATTTAGATACTGCAAGTGGACATAAAGAAGGAGCAGAAAATCTAAAAAGAATTGCAAAATTTGCTAACAAAATTGGAATAAAATACTTAACGGTTTATGCATTTTCAACCGAAAATTGGAAGAGAACAAAAGAAGAAGTTGGAGCTATTATGAAGCTTCTTAAGTTCTACATATTAGATTTTTTTAAGTCATATGACAATAATATAAAAGTTAGAGTAATTGGAAGAACAGACGAGCTACCAAAAGACATTTATTCAGAAATAAAAAAAGTAGAAGAAAAAACAAAAAACAACACAGGACTTGTTCTAAATATTGCTTTTAACTATGGTGGTAGAGATGAAATTACAACGGCTACTAAAAAGATTGCAGAAAAGGTTAAAAATGGAGAATTAAATATAGAAGATATAACAGAAGAACTAATATCAAATAATTTATATACTGCAGGGCAACCTGATCCAGATTTATTAATAAGAACAAGTGGGGAAGAGAGAATAAGCAATTTCTTAACTTGGCAAATTTCATATTCTGAATTTGTATTTACAGATAAATATTGGCCAGCTTTTTCAAATCAGGACTTATTAGAAACAATTGCAATTTATCAAAAAAGAACAAGAAGATTTGGCGGAAACAAATAAACTTTAAGAAGAAAGGTTATAATAATATGAAAAGAGTTTTATCAGCTTTAATACTATTTCCAATTGTACTTCTAGTATTCATATTTGGAAATAAATATGTAGTAGACATCTTTGTGGGAATAATAGCACTAAGATGTATATACGAACTATTCCATGCCTTTGAACAAAAAGGACATCATCCTGTAAAATGGATTGGATATTTAGCGTCTATTGCAATAATGTTTGTACATATAATACCAAAAGAATATTTATTAATTACAATAGGAGCAATTATTCCTATATCAATACTATTATTATTTGTACTAGCAATTTCTAAGAAGTCAAATATTGGAGTAATAGATATTGCAATTACCTTTTTTGGAATTTGTTACATTGTGCTATTTTTAATGTTTATGTCTATAATTAGAGGAATGCAAAATGGTAAGCTTCTAATTTGGTATGTATTTATAACATCATGGATGACAGATGTATTTGCATATATTGTTGGAAAATCATTTGGAAAACATCATTTTACAGATATAAGTCCAAACAAAACAATAGAAGGTTGTATAGGTGGAACAATTGGAGCTGCTATTTGTACAGTAATTTATACAATCGTATTAAATAATTTTGGTGCAGAAATAAATGTAGCATTAATGGCTTTTTTTGGCATAATATTAAGTATAATAGGTCAAATAGGAGATTTAGCTGCATCAACAATAAAAAGGTATGCAGGAATAAAAGATTATAGTGACTTAATCCCAGGACATGGTGGAATGGTAGATAGAACAGATAGTGTTATATTTATTGCACCATTTGCATATTTATTATTTACACTAATGTTTTAGATAGTATACTGCCAAAAGTTTAAATGAAATTAAAAGAGGCTTTAATTTGATTAGTTTTTTTATAAATGCAATTAAAATAATTTTTTTGTTAGGATTTTTAATTGGAATCCACGAAACAGGACACTTTCTTGTTGCAAAGCTTTGCAAGGTGAGAGTAAATGAGTTTGCAATTGGCTTTGGTCCTACAATATGGACAAAACAAGGAAAAGAAACAAAATACGCTTTAAGACTAATACCACTTGGTGGTTTTGTTAGTATGGAAGGAGAAGAAGAATCTTCTGATAAAGAAGGTTCTTTTAGTAAAGCTCCTGTTTATAAAAGGATAGCAATAGTTTCGGCAGGAGCACTTGTTAATATAATTTTTGGAATAATTTCATACTTTATTTTAGCAATGACAATTCCAATAATTGGAGATATTTTCGATAGAATTTATTATGCGGCAGGAAGTGTGCAAAATTTATTTTCTGCAATGGGAGAAAGTATAAAACAAATTTTTACAGGGCAAATTCCAGCAGGAGATGCACTAACAGGACCTGTTGGAATTTCTGAAATAGTAGTACAAACAAGTGGAATAAGAGATTTTGTGTATATTTTATCAATGATTTCTATTTCCTTAGGATTTACCAATTTATTGCCATTTCCACCTTTAGATGGAGGTAAAATTGTATTCTTAATAATAGAGGCAATACGAAAAAAACCTGTAAAGCAAGAGATTGAATTAAAAATTCAAATGCTTGGATTTGCTATTCTAATAACATTATCTATATTTATTACGTATAAAGATATTTTAAGAATTTTCTAATAAAAGAGGGAAGGTGATTAAAATGGAAGAAGTTAAAAGACCAAAAACTATAAAAGAAGTTTTTAAAGACTATAATTCTGCTAGTTTTGAGCTTAACTATGCAACAGTAGTTGGTATTAACTTATATAAAAACAAAAGCCTTTTAGAAGTAATAATAGAATCTAGGAAATTAATTAATATACAAGATATTCTAGACCTAGAAAAATACATAGAAAAACGTTTTCAAGTACAAACTGCAAAAATAAGTATAAATTATAAATTAGAAGAAGATGTTTCTAGAGAAGAAATATCCGAAAAAATTGCAAAAGAGTGGCCTCAAATAGTTGAATATATTTCTCATAGACACCCAATTGCAAAAGCGTTTTTGAAAACAAGTACTATTATTATTCAAAATAATAAAATACAAGTGACTCTATCTCTAAATGGAAAAGAATTTTTGGAGAGTAACAAATTTAATGAGCTATTTTCTGGAATAATTCAAAATGTGTATGGAGAAAAATATTCAATTGAATATACAGAGAAAGTTGAAGAAAATATAATTACAAAGTTTAAAGAAAACCTTGAGAAAATGCAGAAAGAAACAATACTTAAAGCAACTGCTCAAAATAATATGGAGCATACAAAGAATCAAGAAGCGAATTCTGCTCCTAAAAAACAATATAGTCAATATGCAGGAAAGAATAAGGATAATAATTTTAAAAAGAATTATGGTGTTCCAAGTGAAAAGAAACAATATGAACAAAAAGCCAAAGAAAGCAACATTCCACTTCCAGAACCACCATCAGAAAGCATACCACCTGTAGAAGAGGAAAATAGTCCTTTAATTTATGGAAGAAGTTTAAATTTAAAGGAGTCAATTACAAAAATTACAGATGTTGGTGTTGATAGCGGAAATGTTGTAATTGAAGGAAAAATATTAAGTGTAGAATTGGATGCAAAAGATGATGATATCAACCTAGGAATAAAGTTAAGAGAACTAAAATCTGGCAAATTCTTAGTTATTTTTAGTGTATATGACGGAACTAATACAATAGACTGTAAAGTATTTTCAGCACCAGAAAAGGTTGATAATTTAAAGAAAAGACTAAAAGGTGCTGCAAAAGTTAGAATTGCAGGAACTGCTCAATTTGATCCATATGCAAAACAATTAGGTGTTTTAGTAAATACAATAATTGAAATGCCAGAAGAAAAAGTTCAAGAAAGAATGGACAATGCTAAATTAAAAAGAGTTGAGCTTCATATGCATACTCAGATGAGTACAATGGACGGAATTACTCCTGTTAAAAACTTGATAAAACGTGCTATGAAATGGGGAATGAAATCTATTGCAATTACCGACCACGGAAGTGTACAAGCATTCCCAGATGCACACAAAATGCTAGGTGTAAATAACAAAGATATGAAGGTACTTTATGGAGTTGAAGCATATTTGGTTCCAGATAAAGTTCCATCTGTTTCAAACCCAAAAGGACAAGATTTACACACTACATATTGTGTATTAGACTTGGAGACAACAGGGCTTTCGTTTAGAACAGAAAAAATTACCGAAATTGGTATAATGAAGATGAACGAAAAGGGCGAAGTTATAGATGAATTCGAGTGTTTTGTAAACCCAGAAAAACCCATTCCGCAAAGAGTTGTAGAGGTTACAAACATTACGGATGATATGGTAAAAGATGCCGAGACAATAGATAAAGTATTACCAAAAGTCTTAGAATTTGTTGGAGATAGCGTAATTGTTGCACACAACGCAGACTTCGACGTTGGTTTCTTAAAATATAATGCGAAGCAATTAGGATTATCTTTAGATAATACCTATCTAGATACATTAAGACTTGCAAAAGATTTATTCCCAGATTATAAGAAATACAAACTAGGAATAATTGCCGAAAAACTTGGAATTGAAGTAATAGTAGCACACAGAGCCTTAGACGATGTAGACACAACAGTAAAAGTATTTAGAGTAATGCTAGATATGCTCGATAAAAAAGGTGCTAAAACTATAGAAGACATAGATAAGCTTGCTGCCGAAAATGTAAATTACAAGAAATTAAAGAGCTTCCACGCAATAATTCTTGCAACAAACTATGTAGGATTAAGAAACTTATACAAATTAATATCAATATCACATTTGGATTACATATACAAAGGCAGACCAATGCTTTTAAAATCAATATACAAGCAATACTCTGAGGGCTTAATTTTAGGAAGTGCTTGTGAGGCAGGAGAATTATATCAGGCAATAGAAAATGGAAAAGATGATGATGAGATAGAAGCAATAGCAAGAGATTATGATTATCTAGAAATTCAACCAACTGGCAACAATATGTTCTTGGTTAGAAATGGTGTTGTACCAGATGTAGAAGCTTTAAGAGATATAAACAGAAAAATAGTCGCATTAGGAGAGAAGTTAGACAAATTAGTAGTTGCAACTTGCGATGTTCACTTTATGGACCCAGAAGATGAAATATACAGACGTATATTAGAGGCTGGTCAAGGTTATGCAGACTGCGATTTGCAGGCACCATTATATTTAAGAACAACAGAAGAAATGCTAGAAGAATTTAGTTATTTAGGCGAAGAAAAGGCATACGAAGTAGTTGTAACTAATACAAATAAAATAGCTGATATGTGTGAGCAAATTAGCCCAATATCGCCAGAAAAATGTCCTCCATATATCAATGATTGCGAAAAAACAATTAAAGATATTGCATATAAAAAAGCACATGAATTATATGGAGATCCACTTCCACAAATAGTTGAAGAGAGACTTGATAAGGAGCTAACATCTATTATTAAAAACGGATTCTCCGTTATGTACATAATAGCACAGAAACTAGTTTGGAAATCAAATGCAGATGGCTATATAGTTGGTTCCAGAGGTTCTGTTGGTTCATCATTTGTTGCAAATATGACAGGTATTACAGAGGTTAACTCGCTTCCACCACATTACAGATGTCCAAATTGTAAATACTCAGATTTTACAGATTATGGAGTTAAAAACGGATTCGACTTACCGGATAAAACTTGTCCAAAATGTGGTCATAGATTAGATAAAGACGGAATAGATATTCCATTCGAAACTTTCTTAGGATTTAATGGAGACAAGGAACCAGATATCGACTTAAACTTCTCTGGAGAATATCAGGCAAAAGCTCATAGATACACAGAAGTAATATTTGGAAAAGGTACTACATTTAAGGCTGGAACCGTTGGTACTGTTGCAGGAAAGACCGCAATGGGTTATGTAAGAAAGTATAATGAGGAAAGAGGAATACCAATAAATAATTCAGAGGTAATTAGAGTTGCATATGGTTGTACAGGAATAAAAAGAACAACAGGACAGCACCCTGGTGGAATTATAGTTGTTCCAAAGGGAAGAGAAATCTATGAATTCACACCTGTTCAGCATCCAGCAGATGACCCAACATCTGATATAATCACTACTCACTTTGATTACCACTCAATAGACCAAAACTTATTGAAGCTAGATATACTAGGACACGATGATCCTACAATGATAAGAATGTTATTCGATATTACTGGACAAGACCCAACAAAAGTGCCTCTAGATGATAAAGAAACAATGTCTATATTTAGTTCTACCACGGCATTAGGAGTTACACCAGAGCAGATACACAGCGAGGTGGGAAGCTTTGGAGTGCCAGAGTTTGGAACAAAATTCGTAAGAGGAATGTTAGTAGACACAAGGCCAAAAACCTTCGATGAGTTAATTAGAATTTCAGGTCTATCACACGGTACAGACGTATGGTTAAACAACGCACAAAGCTTAATTGATGAAGGAACAATAAAACTGGAAGACGCAATATGTTGTAGAGATGATATTATGATATATCTAATAAAGCAAGGCTTACCTCCACAAAAAGCGTTTAAAATAATGGAGTTTGTTCGTAAAGGAAAGCCATCGAAGGATCCTGAAGGCTGGAAAAAACATGAAGAAACAATGAGAGAATACAACATACCTGAATGGTATATTGGTTCATGTAAAAAAATAAAGTACATGTTCCCTAAAGCACATGCTGCAGCTTATGTTACAAACGCTTTCAGAATTGCCTGGTTCAAAGTACATATTCCAAAAGCATACTACGCTGCATACTTTACAATAAGAGCAGATGCATTTGATAGCGAAATAATGTGCCAAGGTGTAGACAGAGTAAAAAATAAAATGAAAGAAATAGAACTTGCAGGAAAAGCAGCAACAAAAAAAGATCAAGATACATATGGTGTACTAGAAATAGTATTAGAAATGTATGAAAGAGGATTAAACTTCCTACCAATAGATTTATACAATTCAGATGCAGTAAAATTTAAGGTAGAAGAAGATGGCATAGTACCTCCATTAAATAGTATACCAGGACTTGGAACAGTTGCAGCTCAAAGTATACAAGAAGCAAGAAAAGATGGAGAGTTCATGTCTATAGATGATATGAAAATACGTGCAAAAATAGGAAAATCTACAATAGAAATGCTAGAAAAAGCAGGTTGCTTAAAAGGAATGAGCCAAAGCAATCAAATGAGCTTATTTGCATAGTCTAATCGCCCAATAGGAATGTCCCTTTTTGGGCGAAAAGGCCGTTTCTATTGCGCAAAAAAAAGTTGCTAAATGAGGAAAGAAAGACTGATTTAAAAGGGTGAAAATAAAGAATAGAATGGAAATTATAAACAATATTTTTTCAATAAAAAATGTAGTAATATATTTATTAGCAATTAATGTAATTACTTTTTTGACAATGTTAATTGATAAGAAAAAGGCTGAAAAAGGAAGATGGAGAATAAAGGAATCCACGCTATTAACACTTGCTTTATTAGGGGGAAGCATTGGAGAAATGTTAGGAATGTATGTTTTTAGACATAAAACTAAGAAACCTAGATTTTTTATTGGTGTTCCCGTGATGTTAGTTCTACAAATAATAGTATTAATAATGATTTTTATAAAATAAAGTCCCTCGCAAAAGATATTATCTAATGCGAGGGAGGAGATGTTTAGGTCTTGTTGCGAATCTGCCCAGATACCATACGTGGACGATGTCCAGACTTTATGTTGCTCTTTGGTCTTTTAGAAATCTTTTCTTGTTGTGCTTTTGCACGACGCTGATCCTTTTGCCTAAGAGCGATGCTTGCAGACTTTGACATTGCCATAAAAAACACTCCTTTAAAATAAAGTTCTATTACATTATAAGGTGCTGAAAAATAAAAGTCAAACCTTTTGTAGAAAAATGTCGAAAAATGTTGAATAAAAAATAACGGTATAATATAATATGACAAGAACGTAATTTATACAAATCTTCCATAATAATTTAGGGAGGTATCACTATGGAGGAAAAGACATGCTTTAGCAAATTTTCGAAGGAAGACTTAATTAACCACATTTTGGAAGGAAAATTCGATCAAGATACCATTTATAAAATTGTCTTGGAGAATAAAAAAGACGATGAAATTTGTGCAGCTGCTTTAAAAGTGGGAACATGGGTATATGTTTTAAGGGAACTCGCAAAATCGTCAAATGGTCAAATTAGTACGGAGGCTAATTGGAAATTACAGAAAGCATATCATCCAGCGTAATTTTAACAAACTGCTATTTTTTTTAATAGCAGTTTGCTTTTTATAGCTCTTTTTTAATTTATAAGTCACTAATAAAACTTATAAAACATAAAATATTATTGCGGTAGGCTGGAGGCTATTTTTACATTTATTCTTATAGGACTTGATTTATTCTTATTTTTGAAGTATAATATGCAAGATATCTTTGCACCGAACACAGGCAAAGAAAAAATAATTGTTGTGTTCAATTATATGTGCCAAATTAATTAAGGAGGCAAAAAATGCAAAAGTGTGAAGTAAGGATTGATCTTTCTAAGATCTCTAACGAGCTCTTTATTGAGCTTATCGAAGCTGGAGCTCTTGAGGAACGGACTTTATACAACATTTTGCTGACCATGGATGTCAAAAACAAACAGGTTTTGCAGGCAATGCAGAAAAAGGCCGAATGGCCGATTCTTGTGAAAGACATCCAAAAGCGTCTGGAAGAAGTCGCTTAAGTCAAGAAGAAACTTGCTAATATATTAGCAGGTTTCTTTTTTGCTTTAAAGAATTAAAAATAATTGAAATATTCTGATATACATAATAATTATATAAAATAAAAAAAGAGTTTTCATAAAAAGATTAACAATAAAAACTGTGGATAACTTAGATTTTGAATGCTAGTACTATAAACTATCCACAGAGTTATCCACATTATCCACAGCCCTGTGAATAATGTTATATAACTACAAGCAAATAAAATAAGTAAACATAAGCAAGAATAATGTCGAAAAAATTGCTTACTTTTAATATAATAAATTGTAGAATATATATTTTTAAAAATTACAAATTTTTATTGTAAAGTTACCTTTTAACAGAAGTATAAAAAAAGCAAGATTTGTAAAATTATAAAGACAAAAACAATTGACAGAAACTAGACTTTGGTGGTATTATATTTAAAGTTAAAAGCTAATTTTTAGCAATATTGTTAGAAGAGATGAGGATAATAGACTATGGTAGAAAGTATGGAAAAAATAGTTGCATTATGCAAAAATAGAGGATACATTTATCCAGGTTCAGAAATTTATGGAGGACTATCAAATACTTGGGATTACGGTCCTTTAGGAGTTGAACTTAAAAATAACGTAAAAAATGCTTGGAGAAAAAAATTTATACAAGAAAACAAATATAATGTTGGATTAGATGCAGCAATATTTATGAATCCAGAAACTTGGGTAGCAACAGGTCATGTTGCAGGATTTAGTGACCCATTAATAGACTGCAAAGAATGTAAAACAAGACACAGAGCAGACAAATTAATAGAGGAATGGTCTCACGAACACGGAAAAGATATTGTTGCAGATGGCTGGTCTGATGAAGAAATGGTAAATTATATAAACGAAAATAAAATTCCTTGTCCAGACTGTGGAAAAACAAACTTTACAAATATTAGAAAATTCAACTTAATGTTTAAAACTTTTCAAGGTGTTACAGAAGATTCAACATCTCAAATATACTTAAGACCAGAAACTGCACAAGGTATATTTGTGAATTTTAAGAATGTAGCAAGAACAACAAGAAGAAGACTTCCAATGGGAATTGCTCAAATTGGAAAAGCATTTAGAAACGAAATAACACCAGGAAACTTTACTTTTAGAACACGTGAATTTGAACAAATGGAATTGGAATTTTTCTGTAAGCCAGATACAGACTTAGAGTGGTTTAAATTTTGGAAAGATTACTGCAAGAAATTCTTGTTAGACTTAGGAATGGAAGACAAAAATATAAGACTTCGTGACCATAGTCCAGAAGAATTAGTATTTTACAGTAAAGCAACAACAGATATAGAATTTGCATTCCCATTTGGCTGGGGAGAGCTTTGGGGAATTGCAGATAGAACAAATTACGATTTATCAAGACATATGGAACACTCAAAACAAGATTTATCATATCAAGATCCAGAAACAAACGAAAAATATATTCCATATGTAATAGAGCCATCTTTAGGATGCGATAGGGTTGCACTTGCATTCTTATGCAACGCGTATGAAGAGCAAGATTTAGGAGAAGGAGATTCTAGAGTTGTATTACATTTACATCCAGCTTTAGCTCCATATAAAGTAGCAGTACTTCCATTATCTAAAAAATTATCAGAAAAAGCAGGTGAAGTATATGAGATGCTATCTAAATACTTTATGTGTGACTACGACGAAGCAGGAAGCATAGGAAAGAGATATAGAAGAGAAGATGAAATTGGAACACCTTATTGTGTAACAATAGACTTCGATACATTAGATGATGGTTCAGTAACTGTAAGAGATAGAGATACAATGGAACAAGTAAGAATTCCAATTACAGAAGTAAAGAAATGGATAGAAGAAAAAATAGAATTTTAAAGATTTAATATGTTTTTAAAATAAAGAATTAGTAGAGATGCTAGAAACTAAATTTTGAAATTATAGAATAAAGCAGAGCGATTAAAATATTGCTCTGCTTTAATAATTCTCATAGTTAATATAAATATTAGGTAACTAAAGAATAATTCCTTAAAATAATTTAAAAATGATATTGATATTTAAAATCGTTTACTAAAATTTTTCCAAATGGGGCAGGATTACAATTATTTGTAGACGATTTTTTTATAGAAATATCTTTATAATTCTTGGTTATTAGTCTATTATAACATTCTCTACAAACAGGAATATACTCTACATCTCCAACCATTATATCTGTATCCTTATGACCTTTAAAATATGTAAAAACCGCTTCTTCACATTTACAAACTTCACATATAGAAGTCATCATCTCAATATTATCGGCAATACATAAAAGGTCACCCATTTTTCCAAAAACCTTCTTCTCAGAAGTAAGATTAAGCCCAGCAATATAAAATTTTTTTCCTTTAGCTGTCATCTTATCAATAGTAGAAACATCACCTTGTAAAAATTGAAATTCATCTATAAAATAAGAATCAGCATCATAATTCTCAAGCTCAGAAATATCCTTAATATTAATAGCCTGAATAGAATTTCCACTTCTAGTAGATATAATATCATCACCAGCTCTATTATCTAATAAAGGTTTAAAAATTTTAACATTTTTTCCTGCAATCAATTGTCTCTTTAATTCATTAAAAATTCTTTGACTTTTTCCACATTTCATAGGTCCAGTATAAACATTAATATATCCCATTCTAATTACATTCCTTTTTCTAGATTCAAATTTTAAGTTGAAAAATAAATTTTGACTCAGTAATTTATATAATTGCATTAATATAGTCAAAATTTACTTTTGCTTTTCTATTAAAATTGCTACTCCGAATACTATACAAGTATTTCTGCATTTAATCAAGTACTTTATACAATATTTCAAATATAAAATAATAGTGAAATATTTGTAATAAAATGTAATATATTGTAATATATTGTAGATTGTACTGTAATGGCACTTATCTTAGAATAATCATTATAGATTGACATTTATAACCACATTATATATAATTGCTAAAAAGGAGAGATTTATGAAAAATAATAATGTAAAAAGAGAAAACTATATTGGATGGGATGAATATTTTATGGCTATTGCAAAATTATCTGCGATGAGAAGCAAAGATCCATCTACTCAAGTGGGAGCTTGTATAGTAGGAGAAGAAAACAGAATTTTATCAATAGGCTATAATGGTGCTCCAAACGGATTTAATGATGATATATTCCCATGGGCGAGAGAAGGAGAAAATTTAAATACAAAGTACCCATATGTATGTCACGCAGAAATGAATGCAATTTTAAATTATAGAGGAAGCAGAAAAGACTTGGAAGGGGCAAAAATATATGTGGATTTATTTCCTTGCAATGAATGTGCAAAGATGATAATTCAATCCGGAATAAAAGAAGTTATATATTTATCAGACAAATATGCAAATTCTGAAAACAATATTGCCTCAAGAAAGCTATTAGATGCATGCAAGGTATCATATAAGAAGATTAATTTGCCAGAAAATAAAAAAATTGAAATAGAATTGTAAGATGAATTGTTTAAAAGATGAAATGCAACTGAAAGTTTACAAAAAGATAATGAAAATTGGTAGTGCTACTTTGCTTATTTGTTCTATAATTTAGGTGGAGGTGAGAAAAATGAGATTTAGCGAAAAATTACCTAAACTTAGAAAGCACAATAATTTATCACAGGAACAACTTGCAGAACAATTAGGAGTATCTAGACAAGCTGTTTCAAAATGGGAGGCTGGCAATTCCTATCCAGACATGGAAAAAATGCTACAAATGTGTAAAATATTGAATTGTCACTTAGAAGATTTAATGGACGATGGTTCAATAGGCAACATTTCAACAGAAGACTCAAAAAACAAGATTGATTTAAATGTATGTATGCAGGACTTTTTAAATTTCATAACGAAACTATATAATATGTTTGTTAGTATGAAATTTAAAGAAAAAATTAAATTTATATTTGAAATGGTGTTTATAATTGTAATCTTATCAATATCAGGGTTGTTAATTATGAAACTTCTAGAATACATAATATATGGAATTCTTCCACTGCCTATATTATGGAAAATCCTAAGCAAAGTGATTACACTTATATTGATTGGAGCTGGAGGAGTAATTTTTATTCATTTACTAAAAATTAGGTATTTAGATTATTACGTAACAATAGAGGACCAAAATACAACGAAGAAGAGTATTGAAGAGCCCATTGAAAAGACAGAAAATAAACACTATGAAGAAAAGCCAAAAGAAAAAATAATTATTAGAGATCCAAAACATTCTGGTCCAGCTTTTCTAAAAGCAATTGAAAAAATCATAGTAATAATGATAAAGGTATTTATGATTTTTATTACAATTCCAGTGGTAATTGGATTTGTATTTGATGTAGGTTGCACTGTTATTTCACTGTATCATATTATATATGGAAATATATTTGCAGGAATTGCTTTTGTTGGAATTGGTATAGCTTTAATTCTTTATAGTTTTATGGAATTAGTATTCAATTTTATTGTAGATAAAGAACAGCAGTTTAAGAAAATATTTATAATTGCAATAATTGGACTCGTAACTTGTGGAGTAGGAGCAGGAATAGCAATAGGATCGTACTTAAATTTGGAACATATTCCATCAAACCAATATGATGAATACAAAATATTATCGCAAGAAATTCCAATGTCTGATAATTTATGGATAACAAAAAACTATGAGCATGAATATATTATAGACAATTCAATAGGTACAGTAAACATTGAAGTAAAATATTTGAATGGAATAGAGCCTAAATTAGAAATAGAAAACAGAAAAAGTTCTAATGATGAAAGTTATCAGTATTGCCTTATAAAATATAATACAAATAAATATCTATTGTATAAAAACATATTGAGGGATATTAAAGATAAAAAGCTTGTCGATTACGAGAATTTGAATTCTATTAAATTAAAGATAACAGTTTCGCAAGAAAATTACGAAAAGCTACAACAGAATTACAAAAAATACTGTAAAGAAAATATTGAAATTAAATAATATGAAAGTACACTTCATTTATCAGATATGAGGTGTACTTTTATTGTGTAGAATTTTGTCGTACGATTTTACTTGAAAATTAACTGATTGGAGAATATAATTAAATTTCAATAAAAGTGAAGAACAAAAGTTTGCAAACTATTGAAAATGTACCAAGCTTATGATATAATTACAAAGAAAATTTTATAAAAATATAAAGATACGGAGGATTTTAAAGTCTTTCGTTAAGATATGTGCTTTTACATAAAACAAGAAAGGAATTTTTATGAATGATAATATTATTATAAAGGGTGCAAAAGAACACAATTTAAAGAATATAGATTTAACGATTCCAAGAAACAAATTAGTAGTTGTTACAGGGCTTTCGGGTTCTGGTAAATCTTCACTTGCTTTTGATACTTTGTATGCAGAAGGACAAAGACGATATGTAGAAAGTTTGTCTAGTTACGCAAGGCAATTCTTAGGTATGATGGAAAAACCTGAGGTTGAGTCTATTGAAGGACTTTCACCAGCTATTTCTATTGATCAAAAAACTACATCTAAGAACCCACGTTCTACAGTTGGAACAGTTACGGAAATTTATGATTATTTGCGTTTATTATATGCAAGAATTGGTGTGCCATATTGTCCAAACTGTGGTAAGAAAATTGAAAAGCAGACTATTGACCAGATTGTTGATAATATTTTAGAACTTGAAGAAGGGACAAGGCTTCAAGTTTTAGCTCCTGTTGTACGTGGAAGAAAGGGAGAGTTTACAAAACAGTTAGAAGATTATCAAAAAGCAGGTTTTATTAGAGTAAGAATAGATGGTCAAATGTATGAACTTGGGGAAGATG
Source organism: uncultured Clostridia bacterium (assembly GCA_934122035.1). Taxonomy (GTDB): domain Bacteria; phylum Bacillota; class Clostridia; order TANB77; family CAG-508; genus CAG-245. The sequence goes on from CAKOVP010000014.1 coordinate 36,329, forward strand.
AAATTACTCTTGATAAAAAGAAGAAACATAATGTTGATGTTGTGGTGGATAGGTTAATTATTAAAGAAGGTATTCGTGCAAGATTAACTGAATCTGTTGAAACAGCAATGAAATACGCAAACAACCTAGTTACAATAGATGTGCCAGGCCAAGAAGAAAAAATCTATTCTCAAAATTACGCATGTACGGATTGTGGTATTAGCTTTGAAGAATTAACACC
>CAKOVP010000015.1 GCA_934122035.1 uncultured Clostridia bacterium
GTTTCGCCTTTCCAATTTGTATATAAAATTGTTACTTTCTTTTTTTCTTCCATATTTTCACATAATTAATCTTGTTTACTCAAAATTAATTCCTTTCTCTTTTCGCCCAAAAATGGGGTCCCTATTGGGCGATTATTCTGCTATTGCTAGAATATCGTTTTGCTTTACTATTATATAGTCTTCGCCTTCATATTTTATTTCGGTTCCTGCATATTTTGTTATTACAACTTTATCTCCTGCTTTTACATACATTTTTATTTCTTTTCCGTCTACATTGCCACCAGGTCCTACTGCAATTACTTCTGCAATTTGTGGTTTTTCTTTGCTTCCTTCTGAAAGAATTATTCCACTTTTAGTAGTCTCCTCAGCTTTTGTCATTTTTAATACAACTCTGTCTGCTAATGGTTTTAACATATTAAATTACCTCCTTGTTTTATTACCAAAGTTTTTTAAAATTTTAGTAATTTATAGTCTTAAAAGATTTCTAATAATATTAACTAATAATTTCTAATGGAAATTTCACTAACTTGCAAATTTACTTAAATTTTTTTCTGCAAATATTATAACTAACTTTTTGTTAATATTCTTAGCACTCTTTCTTTGTGACTGCTAATAATTTATACCTTTTATTAGCAAATGTCAATAGAGATTGCTAATTTTCACAAAACTTTCACATAATATAAAAGCTTGTTTTAATAATCTTAAATTTTACTAGATTTTCAGGCATTTTAAAAGTAGTAGCTATATAGAAATGCACCTTCTTTATTAAACTTTTTATCTAATAATTTCTAGTCACTTCAAAATTATATGCTACTACTTAAAATTTATTCTTAGTTAAGTTTTGATGTTGTTTACTTGCAGAATCTATGTTTTCCAATTGTTATTGTTTTTGGTCTAGACCAAATCCATTTATTTGTGGCAGTACTTGGGTTAAAGTAATAAATTGCTCCATATGATGGATCCCAACCATTTAGTGCATCTCTTGCAGCATTGTATGCTGTTTGATTTGGAGATAGGTTTATTTGTCCATCAGATACTGCAGTGAACGCTCCTGATTGATATACCACTCCTGAGACTGTATTTGGAAATGAGCTACTTTTTACTCTATTTAAAACTACTGCCGCAACAGCAACTTGTCCTGTATATGGTTCTCCTCTGGATTCTCCATATACAACTCTTGCAAGTAAGTTTAGGTCACTACTGCTCGTACTATTACTAGAACTTGAATTTCCACTAGAATTAAATATTCCCATGGCTTCTAATGTTTTCTTACCTGCAATTCCATCTGCTGTTAGCCCATTTTTTCTTTGAAAATATTTTACTGCATTCATTGTTTGTGTTCCATATATTCCGTCTATTGTTCCATTAAAGTATCCCCATCTTTTTAATTTTGTTTGTATTTGTGTTACTTCGCTTCCTCTCGAACCATATTTAGATAGGGCAAAATTATCGTTATTTGTAAAAAATATGTTATATAGTAAAAATATTATAAATAAAATTGAAATTATAGCTATTGCTTTTTTATTGTATGCTATTTTTATTTTACTATCTTTTTTTCTGTTAAACATAGAAAAATCCACCTCTTAAAGTTATTATTCCTTAATTTGGTGAATTTATACATTTTATATTTTAAAATATTCCTATTATGTTATCGTTTTCGTCTATGTCTATATTTTCTGCGGCAGGAACTCTTGGTAGTCCAGGCATTGTCATTATTTTTCCTGTTTTTACTACAATAAATTCTGCTCCTGCTTTTAACTCTACTTCACTTATATGTATTGTAAAAGGTTCATTGCATTCCAAGTTTTTAGGGTCATCCGAAAAAGAGTATTGTGTTTTTGCAATGCAGACTGGCAAATACGAATAATTTAATTTTTCTATTTGCTCAATTTGTTTTGTTGCTTCTTCGGAATATTCTACATCTTTTGCCCCATAAATGTTGCAAGCAACTTTTTCTATTTTTTGTTTTATGCTATCTGTATTATTATATGCAAATTTAAAATCATCTTCTTTTTCTGATAGTTTTACTAATTTTTCTGCAATGTCTATTGCTCCTTCTCCACCCTTTTCGTGGCTTTCTACTAAGCTTAATAGTACATCTTCTTTTTCAAGTTCTGTTTTTAGTAAGTTAATTTCTACTTGTGTATCTGTTCCAAATTTGTTTATTGCAACTATCACATTTAAGCCAAATTTATTTTTCATATTGTCTATATGTCTTTTTAGATTTTTTATTCCACGTTTTAGTGCTTCTAAATCTTCGTTTTTTATATCTTCTTTTGCTTGTCCTCCATGGTATTTTAATGCCCTAATTGTTGCTACTATTACTACTGCATTTGGTTTTAATCCAGTTTTTCTGCACTTTATGTCTAAGAATTTTTCTGCTCCTAAGTCTGAACCAAACCCTGCTTCTGTTACAACATAATCTGCAAGTTTTAAAGCTGTTTTTGTTGCAATTACACTGTTACAACCATGTGCAATATTGGCAAATGGTCCTCCATGAATTATTGCAGGAGTATGTTCTAGTGTTTGAACTAAATTTGGTTTTATTGCATCTTTTAAAAGTACTGCTAGACTTCCTTCTGCCTTTAAATCTTTTACTGTAATTGGTTCTTCTTGTTCATTAAAACCAACTATAATATTGCTTATTTTGTTTTTTAAGTCTTGTAAATCTTCAGATAAGCATAAAATTGCCATAATCTCTGATGCAACTGTTATATCGAATCCATCTTCTCTTTTTACTATGTTTTTTTCACCAGATAAACCTGTTTCAATTTTTCTTAATTGTCTATCATTTAAGTCTATACATCTTTTCCAAGTTACTTTTTTAAATTTTAGCTCATTTCCATAATAAATATGATTATCTATAATTGCAGATAATAAATCATTTGCAGCTGTTATTGCGTGAATGTCTCCTGTAAAATGCAAATTTATATCTTCCATTGGAGCAACCTGAGAATAACCTCCACCTGTTGCACCACCTTTTATTCCAAACACAGGTCCTAAAGATGGTTCTCTTAATGTAACAATCGCATTTTTTCCAATGTTGTTTAAGCCATCTGCAATTCCAATCGACATTGTTGTTTTTCCTTCACCTAAAGGAGTTGGATTAATAGAAGTTACTAGTATTAGTTTTCCATTTTTTCTGTTTTCTAGCCTTTTTAATAATTTTTTATAATTTATTTTTGCTTTATATTTTCCGTATTGTTCTATTTCGTCTTCTGCAATTCCAGCTTTTTCTGAAATTTCCATTATATTTTCCAATTTTGTATTTCTTGCAATCTCTATATCTTCCATAATAAAATATCTCTCCTTTTAGGACTAATTATCACCAAATTACTTATTTTAAAAAATTAGTATAACTTCCTTAATAAATCCAAAATCTGAAAAATCCCAATTTTTTCTTTCATTTTGCTTTTTGAATTTTTCTATGAAATTTAAAATTTGAAATAAACTTCCTTGCAATATTTAACTTTCAGATTCTTACGAATTTATGCTTTTTAAATAACTTTAGAATATTAAGCCTACTATTAGTCCAATTAAAGCTCCTACTATTACTTGTTTTGGTGTATGCCCTACAAGTTCTACTAACTTTTCGTTTACTTCTACTTGACTAAGTCCTGGCGTGTTTACAATTTCGTTTAGAATATGTGCTTGTTTTCCAGCTTCTCTTCTAACTCCACAAGCATCATACATTACAACAAATGCAAATATTGCCGATAGAGCAAATAAAGAGGAATTTATACCACTACTTCTTCCAATCATTGTTGCCATAGATACAACAACTGCCGAATGCGAACTTGGCATTCCTCCAGCACCTACTATTCTTTTAAAATTAAATTTTTTTGTTGTTACTAAATCCCATATAACTTTAAATGCTTGTATGCAAAACCATGTTACAATTGGAACTATTAAAAATCTATATTCTGTGTAAAAATTCATTATCTTCCCCTCTATTTTATAAATGATGATTTATATTCTTTTAATTTATCCTTTAGAAATTTAACACTTAAGTCTTTTTATAAAATTTATTAATCTTCATTTGGTACAAAATTTTCTTCTTCTATTTTTCCATTATTGTTTATTAGCATTGTGATTTTCTTTTCTGCCGAGTCTAATAAATCGTTACATTTTTTAGACAATTTCATTCCTTCTTCGAATTTATTTACAGATTCATCTAGGCTTAAATTACCATTTTCTAAATCATTTGCAATTTTTTCTAAATCTTTCATTGCATCTTCAAAACTTAATTCCTTTTCCATTTTTAAAATTCCCTTCTTTTTGATAGTTTAAATTAATGTACTTTTGCAAAAACATTTTTTTATTAGATCTTCTCAAGAACAAATCTTAAAATTTTCAATTTTCAGTATTTACTATACTATTAACATTCTCTATTAAATTGAAAATTTGAAGTAAATTTGTTCGCGTGCAAAAATTTATGAAATAAATTTTTTGTGCAATATTTTATATTATTTTACAACTGCCTGTTTTTCTCCATCTGAAAGTCTTATTTTTATTTCATCATTTTTATTTAAATCTGTAACTTTATTTACTATTTTTCCATCACTTTTAGTTACTATACTGTATCCTCTTGATAACGTTTTTAAAGGACTTAATGAGTCTAATTTTGCTACTTCTTTTACAAAACTTGTTCTTGTTTCTTTTAATTTTAGCCTTATACTATTTTGAATAGATTTTACTTTCATGTCTATTAGCATATATTTTTCATTTATTTTTTGTTCTTGATTTTTAAAAGCTGGTCTTGCCATGCATTTTTCGTATGAAAGTCTCATTAATTCTAATTTTTTTCTTAGTGCATTTTTATATCTATTTTTGTAAAGCTCTAATGTATCTCTTACATCTTCTACATTTGCAACTGCAAGTTCTGCAGCAGCAGATGGTGTTGGGGCTCTTAAGTCTGCTACAAAATCTGCTATTGTAAAGTCTGTTTCATGTCCTACTGCAGATATTATTGGAATTTGTGAATTATAAATTGCTCTTGCAACAATTTCTTCGTTAAAAGGCCATAAGTCTTCTAATGAGCCTCCCCCTCTACCAACAATTAAAACATCTGCTAAGTTATTTTCATTCATAAACCTAATTCCTTCTGCAATTTTTTCTGCAGCACCAGTTCCTTGAACTGGAACAGGATATAGTTTAATGTGTACATTTGGATTTCTTCTTGTACTAACATTTATAATATCTCTTATAACGGCTCCAGTATTTGATGTTAAAACACCAATAGTTTTAGGCATAAATGGTATTTTCTTTTTATGAGATTCTTCGAAAAGTCCTTCTTTTTCTAAGTCTGCCTTTAATTTTTCGTAAGACTCGTATAGACTTCCAAGTCCATCTTCTTTCATTGCTTTTGCATAAATTTGATAAACTCCATCTCTTTCGAAAACAGAAACACTTCCTAAAATTATAACCTTCATTCCATCTTTGGGCATAAATGATAAATGCGTAGTATATGTTTTAAACATTACGCATTTTATTAAAGAATTTTCATCTTTAAGGGTAAAATACATATGACCTGTATAGTGATTTTTAAAGTTAGATATTTCTCCTTTTACAAGTACACTATTTAACATTTCATCATTATCTATTTTACCCTTTATATATTTATTTAGATCTGTTACTGTTATTGGATTTATTTCCATTATATCATCCCTTTAAGCCTTGGTTTATTTTTTGTCTTCTTCTGGCATTTGAGCTACTACACTTGCAAGCACTCCATTTACAAATGATGAAGATGATTCCTCTCCATATTTTTTTGCACAATTTACTGCTTCATTTATTATTATTTTGTATGGTATTTTTTTGTATTCTATTTCATATATCGCAAGTTTCAAAATAGCTAAATCGACAGTAGATAATCTATCTATTGTCCAACCTTTTTTTAAGTTTTGAGAGATTTTTCCTGTTATTTCTTCGTTATTTTCTTTTATTCCTCTTGCCATATCTTTTACATATTCTCTTACTCTAGGATCTTCTACCTCTTGGCAATCCAAAAATAATTTTACTTGATTTCTACTATTTTGTTCTTGTATTTCTTGGCTATATATGTAGCAAAATGCAAGCTCTCTTTTTGATATTTCTTCCATTTATTTCCCCTTATAATCTGTCTATAAAATTTTTTAATTTTTCTTTTACTTCAAATTTGTTATTTTGAATGTAATTTCCTATGTATATTCCTAAACAAATAAATACTATCCATATTATTAAGTCGTATAAATGCGTGCATAGTATTAATATTGCAATTATTGCACCTATTATTGCACCACCGTATTTTGCTAAGAATTTTTTTACTTCATCCATAATAAACCTCCAAGTTTTACTTTTAAGCGTTTTCTTCTTGTTTTACCATATCTTTTACGTTTATGTCCAAACTTTTTACATCAACATCTATAGATTTTTTTATTGCATCTTTTACTTTTATTTGTATATTATTGCTTAACTCTTTTATTACAGCATTCTCATCAACTTCTATTGTAAGACTAACTGATAAATCGTTATTTTCGTCCATATCTATATAAGTTTTAGAACTTTTAACACTGTCAAAACCAGATACTATAGAGTTTACAATGCTTGTTATTGTTTCTTTTGTTATTAATAATTTACCATCTTCGTTTTGTAGTAAAATTCCTTCACTTAATTTTTCTTCTTTAGTTTTAGATATAAAGAAGATTCCCTTTATTGAGCATATTAATAGGAACACATTAATTCCAATTAAAACATTACATATAGTTTGATTTGTAATTACATTTAGCGCTATTACATAAATAGATGTTAAATCAAGCCATCCAAATATTAAACAGCTGCTAAGTACAACTCCTAAAAGTATTAGTGTAGAAAAAACGCATAATATTATTTTGTCTATTGCTTTCATTATTACCTCCAATAATTCTTATAAAGGCACGTTTTTCCGTGCCTTTGTAAGTTTTTATTCATTTGATTTTTATTTATCTTCTTCTTCTTTTTCTTCTTCAGAATCAGTTACAGATTCTGTATTAACTCCTTGTACATGTACATTTACAGCTACAACTTTAAGTCCTGTCATTCCTTCTACTGCTGCTTTTACTCTATTTTGAATATCGAATGCAACATCTGGAATTCTTGAGCCATATTCAACTATAATGTTTACATCTATTTTAGCTTCTTTTTCGCCAACTTCTACTTTTATACCTTTAGATAGGTTCTTTTTTCCACTTAAAACTTCTGATATGCCACCTGCAAATCCACCTGCCATAGCATATACTCCAGGAGCTTCTGAAACAGCTTTACCTGCAATTACAGATACAACATCATCTGCTATTTTTATGCTGCTTGTTTCTCCTTCTTTATTTTCAACAACAATTTCACTTTCTTTTTCTTTTATGTTTTCGTCCATAATAATACCTCCATATTTTTATTATTTGTCTATTGTTTAATTTTAATTTGCAACTACTTATAGTATACCAATTTATTAGAAAATTTACAAGATAATTTTCATTATTTATTAGGATAAATTTTTAGTTAGTCAATAAGCTATTTATGATAGTGTTGAATTTTATATAATTCTATGCTATAATAGGTAATTGTAAGTTATTTTTTACCTGTAAGCAAATTATTTTTGCTTAGGACCGTACATTTTTGAAAAAACATCTACAGGAGGAGAAAAACTATGGAAGTTGAAGAGCTTTTAAAGCCCTTCCCGCATTTAATAGATGCGGTAGAGTTCGATCGTTGCTATAAGGATATTATTGTTGAAACCACTGATTCTTCAGTAATTGTTATCCCTAGCAGAAACCTCAAGATTAAAGTTTCGCTTTATGGAAGTTCGCTTGTTCGTTCGTTTATATTCTATTGTGAAAATGAAGAAAAAAGCATCCTTTCCCTTAAGAGCACATCTAGTAATCTAAAGTGTTCTTGTTTACTCATTGAGTTACCACATCGTTGTTTTCAAACCCTCTACGTTTCTACTCAGGAGCACAACATCTACATCTTTCCAAGTGTTTGTGTGAAAGACTTGTCTTTACATACAAGTTCTGGCTATGTTGAAACTGATTGTTCCTTTAAGTCGGTTACTATCAATACCTTAAGTGGTACAGTTGATCTGCGAACCATTGCAAGAGCAAATATTTCTCTTAAAATTTCTTCGCTATCTGGCTTAATTTTAGCAGATTTTAGTGGAATTGGTTTTTGGGACGCTAACGTAAAGTCTAAGGAAGGTGAAGTTCGCCTTCGTCCACTGCGTAAGCTTGGACATAGGGCAATTGGGTCTGTAAAAACTCGTACTGGCAATATTCGAATTATTTATTAAGTCCATAGTCCCCGCAAAGTTTAAAACTCTGCGGGGATTTTTCTTATTTCAAAAAATAATGTAATTCTAAATCCTTTGCCATCACCACTATACGCAACTCCTGCCTCCCAACTATTTCTTACTTATATGTACATTTTCTATTTCTGCTTTTAATTCTCTAGATACTATATTTTGTATTTGTGCAATTTGTTCTTTGTTTAGGTCCTCTGCTTTTATTACCACGCTTATGCTATCTCCGTTTACAAATATTAAGACATCTTCAAATCCTTTGTTTTTTATTAGATTTTCTGTTATCATTATTGCATTTTTTGTGTCATTTATTTTCTTTATTTCGTTTTGAGATATTTCTTTTTGTGTGTCTGTTATATTATTATTTTGAAGTATTTTTTGATAGCTTTCTAACATTTGTGAATACATTTTTTCTCTCGAAAGTTTTGATTCTGTGAAGTATTGATCACTTTCTTTAGCTGATGTTTGAACTGTTGCTTCTTTTGTTATGTTTTCTGTATTTTCTATTGAATTTGTTTCTGCTGTTGCCTCTTTTTCTCCTTCTATTTCTGCGTTTTCTGTGTTTTCCGCTTCTTGATTTTTGCTGTTTTCTTCTGATTCTTTGTTTGTTTCTTCTACTACATTTGCACTAACAAATGTAGCGTCTCCTAGTTTTCCATATTTTTCAGAATCCATTAAACCTGATGTTTGTAATGTATCTTTACTGTTTGCTGTATAATTCATGTATCCTGCTGCAATTAGCATTACTGCAATTACAGATAATATCACCTGGTTTTTCTTTAGAATTGTTCTCATATTTAGTAAAATCCTCCTTTTAAATTTTTTATCCATTTAAAATTTATCATTTATTTAATAGTATTCTCTTATTTGATAAAATTCGTTCTTTTGTTTTTTATTAGCCTAATTATTTTTATCCTCTCTTAAAATTAATTGCTTTAATTCATTTCAAATACTTGTATTTTATATGTTGCAAGGCCCGTTACTGCTTCTACTGCCTCAATTATATTAGTTTTTACATTGGCATCATTTGCTCCTTTTGCGGTTACTATTGCTCCTTCTATTTTTGGATTTATAATGCTTTGTGTTATGGGCGTTTTTACCCCATTGTTTTCTTCATATATTATGTCTTTTTTAGAAGTTGATTCATTCACAGTTCTGCTACCTCCACCAGAGTCTTGTTCTTCTGTTATGCTTGTTGATGTATCTTCGTCATACATTGGAATTACTGTACTTTCCTGTGAATATGTTATTAATACTTTTACATTTCCAACTCCTTTTATATTAGATAGTATATTTTCTAATCTTGTTTCTATGTCTTGTTTATTGTCTTTATTTTCAACTTGACTATCTCCATTTTTTTGTGCCAGTACTTTGTCTTCTGATTGTATAGTTTTATTTGTTTTATCTTTTTTGCCAGATAATATGTAATTCATTGCTACTACTGTTATTATTAATACTATTGCAAACACTACTAAGTTTTCTGTTTTTCTTTTTCCGTTTTCTCCTTCTTTCGGTTCAAGCTTTTCCTTTAATTTTTTTATTTTTTCTTTCATTTTTATAACATTCCCCCTTTTATTCTAATAATTTTATAAAAAGCATAAATGATAAATTAAAGCCTAAGAGTCAAAATTTTTTAATTAATTCTAAATATTTAATCTTTGTTTAAGCTTATATATAATTTATTATTCTGAAAACAGCCACTTTTTTCGATAAATAATTTATGTTCACAAATTTATTAAAAGAAACACACTAACTTTTTCTTTTAATCTTTTATGATAATACTTCTATTTTTTCTTTTTCTAAGCCATATTCTTCGCTTACAAAGGCTTTTATGTTGTTTATATCTTCATTACTTAATGTGTTTTTTTCTATTGAATCTTCTGAATTTTTTTGATTGTTACCAATTTCAATTTTATTAACTGAATTTATTTTTATTTCATTAATAGTATTATTTTCTTCATTTAAATTACTTTCTTTAAGGTTATTATCTTTTTTTACTGTTAAACTTATTTGCTCTATTTCATAGTCTTCATTATTTTGAATTTTTATATATGTGTTTGTTACATTATAGCCTCTTTGTTTTAGCTTTGTTGTTATGTCTGATTTCATATTAGATATATATACGTCTTTTATGCTTCTATTGTTGTTTTCTTCTATCTGTTTTGATAAATTCTTCCCTGCCTCATTAATTTTTTTATCGTATTTATCTGTGTTAAATATCTCGTTTATATTAAATTTATTTCCTGCAAATTTTTCTATTGCAGGTGATATCATTGCAAATAATATATATACTCCAATTATTACTTTTACGTATTTTTTGCTAGTTCCACTTGGCAAAATTAGTTCTATAATTGTAGCAATTATTACGGCAACTATTATGCTTTGCGCCCACGAACTAAAAAATGCTATCATTTTTTCATATAATTAAATAGAATTACTAAAATCTATTCAATTCCTTGTATACTATATTTAGGTTTTTAATAAAGGATTTACCTATAAACCTATTGTTCTATTATTATGGTAACTAAGCTGAAGTATGGCTCTTTATTGCTTTGTAGTTATATTCATAATTTAAAAGCTAGGGTATTTCTTATATTTTTCTTTAACTTCCCATCATTAATCCACTATTAGAAATTTTTATTACTAAAGTAACACCTATAATTAGCATTACCGAAATGCTGCACATTATTGCAAGAAGCAATTTGAATGTAGATCCTATTTGTCCGCAGAAGTTTTACTATTTTAGGATCTGCTATTGGCTGACAAATTGCTGAGCCTAAGTTATATACCCACATTAGAGCTGTAAGTTTTATTATTGGTGTTATACATATTGTTAAAATAACTACAATTCCAACAATTCCAACTGCATTTTTTAAAATGTTGCTACAACTCATTACTGTTTCTACTGCATCTCCTAAAATTTTTCCAACTATTGGCACACAATTAGATACTACTGCTTTTGTTGTTTTTAATGTCAATCCATCTACACCATTTGTAATACTACCCTCTAATGAGGATACTCCCACAAATACTGTAAGTACAATTCCAAGTATCCAAACTACTGTGCTATTTATAAATTGAGCAATTTTATCTATTTGAACTTTATCTGATATATTGGAAATTACATTCAAAGCAACTGTTATTAATGTTACTGGAATTAGTATTGCATTTATAAAATTTCCTACAAAAGTTATAATAAACAGAATTATTGGTTGTAACATACTTGCAGATGATATATTTCCCGTTGTTACCATTAATGTTACTAAAAGCGGTACCAGACAGTTCATAAAGCCTATTAAATTTTCTATAGAACTTTTTACCATTACAATTATATCTGAAAAATTTTTCATTATTATTGTAACTATCAAAATATATGTAACATAGTGTGTAATTTGAGCAATTCCTTTATTTTCTAAGTCATCTGTAAAACTTTTTAATATGCTGGAAATTACTACAATTACAAGAATAATTCCTATTGACCTTATAGATTGTCCTACTTGGTTAAATAATATGTTTAATATTTTTTTGCCTATTGAAGCATTGTTTATATTTCCTTTTATTGCAGATGTAAAAAGTTCGTTCAAATCTATTGAAAAATCGTCATTTTTATAGCTTTCTGCTTCTTTTATAAAGCTAGAAATCCCCAGGGCACTTGATTGATTACTTATTAATTTATCTGTTTCCTCTGCTATTACCACGCTTTTTAGCAGCAAACTTATAAAAAACAAAATTACAATTATTTTTAATATTTTTTTCATCTTTTGCAATATTCCTTTCTACAATGTTCAAGGTAATATTTTTATAATTGTTTCCATTAGGCTTGAAAGTATTGGAATTGACATAGACATTATTATTACTTTTCCGTCCTAAATCTACTTTGCTTGCAATGGAATTTTCGCCCGAATCTTTGCAAACACTTACTGCAAATTCCGTAAGTATTGCTATTCCTGTTATTTTTATTAAAAGCGTAATAAATCCATTATTTATAGATGCTTTACTAGACAAATTCTTTAATATTTCTATTATTCCAGACATTTTTGCAGCTATTATAGAAAATATTAATACTCCTGCAGTAAGTGAAACATACATTGCATATTCAGGCTTATATTGTCTTAAAATTACTATTATTATTAATGAAATTAATCCAATTCCAATTATTTTTATAATATCCATTTTTAACCACCTTTTGGCTAATTTTTTATAAATTAAAAATTGTTCTTACTGTGTCAAATAATGTGCTTATTTCTTTTATAACCATTGTAAGAACTATTATTAAACCAGCCAAGGTTGTCATCATTGCTTGATCTTCTCTTCCCGCTCTTACTAAAACTTGATATAGCACAGCAACTAATATTCCAATTGCTGCTATTTTAAATAATAAATTAATATCCATACTCTTTTGTTTCCTTTCCAAGACTAATTAGGCTTATTTTATATGAATTATATTAATATTTTTATTTAGAGTTTTTTCTATTGAATGTTCTATTTTTTATTAAGATTTGTTATTTATTAAATCTGTTTATAGATTTTTTTAATAATTTTTCTTATATTACTCAATTTGCTATTTTTTTAAATTAATATGATTGTAATTGTTAGCCCTGCTGTTACTCCTAATGTTTTATATAATTTAGAGTTTTTTCTTTTTTCTTCTGTTGCTTGTTCTATTTGCTTTTTTATTAAATTTTCCACTAATTCAATTTGACTAACTTGTCCTTCTATATCTGTATTACCAAGCATTTTACTAAAACTTTTTATTGCTTCTATGTCTTCTTTATTTAAAGAACTATTTTTTTCCAACAAATCTGCCGCTTTTTCAAATGAAGTACTTGCACATTCCTCTTCCATAAATTCATTTGCCATTTTAAACATATTACCTATATTATCTTGATTAATGATACATATTTGCTCAAAAATCTCGTGAATTCCTTGTCCTGTAAATTTTATTTTAGCTTTTATAACATTTAAAATATTTAAAATTTCTTTTAGTTCTTTTTCTCTTACAGAGTATTTTTTTGAATATGAATTTCCTATAATTATAGAAATTGCAAAAATAAAAAATATTAGAATATATTTTATAAAGATCATAGTTTGTCCCCTTCTTTTTATCTTTATAATATATATATTCTAATATTTTAATTTTAGAACTTATTTTTTATGAATTTTATATTTTGATAACATTACTATTTTTCTAAAAATAAATAATAATAATGAAATCTCATCACATTTTTAGACGTTTTTCAATAGTGTTTTATCACATTTTTAGATGTTGTTAAAAATATTTTAAACTAAAGTAAGAAAACTCGCCCCAAAAGGGATGTCCCCTTTGGGCGAATTTTTTTCGTTTTATGTTGACTCAGTGTTCTTTTGTATCCACTGCCTCAGCTCTTCCACATAGCGTATTTCTATTTACTATGCTTTAGGTGCATTGTCATCTTTATGTTAATTTCTTGTCATTGAAGTTTTGAGTTCTTGTTTAGAACCCATCGCTTCCATATCTCATGGTATCAAATATAAAGTAGGGCGAGAACCAACGGCGATGTAGCTGCCGACAGGACCGTTGCCGTAACGAAGAGAAGCTGGATCGATAGAGCCATTGCTGTTATAGGAGCCTCCTCTGAAAGGTCTGAAGCGGGTGTAGCCCGCTTCTTGGGTAAATTCATAATAGTTTCCAGCAAAATCATAAATATTATTTGCCTTCCAACTTTCACTAAATCCAGTATTTTGTTTACTTCCATGTCCATCTGCGGTATTATTACCGTAATTTCCCCAAGTACTCGAATCCGTTATACTATATGCAGGATCAGAATTTGACAACCAATTACATGTTGCATCCCATTGCAATCCCCATATCATTCTGGTTTTTACTTTTGATCCTACCGCCAATGTTGTACAATTTTTATATAATGTATACCAATTTACACCATTTTCACATGTTTGAGTTGCTCCTGTCTTCTCTCCATTTGCTGTTAACTCATATCTTCCTATATAAAATCCTTTATACTTCTCTAAACTTGCTATCATTTCTTCGTAGTCACTTACCATAGTCTCTGCCATATTTGCTAAACTACTAAATCCTGCTGTTGCATAATTACTATAATCATAATCTGTTCCACCACTTCCAAGTATCAAATCTGGTTCTTTATAACCACTGGTATCTCCTGGTAATTCTCTTGTATATCTACTTATTATAGTATTAGTGTATTTTGTAGTTTTTACTCCTGTACTTCCAGAAAGTGCTACTCCTGCATCTACTGTTGTATATAAGCTACTTGGTGTTTCTACTGGCACCCAGACCCATTGGTTTCCAGCTAAATCTCTTCTTACGTCTTCTTTTCCTTTGTCTAATTCCTTATCTGCTACATTATCTGAAATAACGAGTCCTTTTGCTTTTGTTCCTCCCACATAGTAATAACCTTCTGGTATTACTACATTTTCTACTGTTGTTTGTGAACCTCCAGAGTTTCCTCCATTTCCAGAGTTTTCGTTTTCTGATATTAAATCTTCCATTTCAGCTGTTAATGCATTTACAGCTTTTTCGGTGTTTACTTGTCCTTCTACTGTTTGGTTTCTTGCATCTTGTGCTCTACTTATTATTCCATTTTGTCCTAGTACTAAATTTAAGCTTATTCCCGCTAATATTAAAAGTACTACTATTGTTACGACCAAAGCAACTAGGGTTATTCCGTTTTTCTTGTTTTTTATTTATATTTTTATTATATAAACATTTTTTGTTATCTTCCATTTTTTTCTTCCTTTCGTTTAATATTTCTAGCTTTGCTTTCTAGATTTATTCTTATTATTTGTATTTTGCATTTTTTTATTCTTTTTTCTTTTGTGTTTTTATCTTAGTCATATTATGACTATTGCTTGGTAAAAAAATTACTTTCTAACCAATATTTTTGCTCTAAAATTTAATATCTATTTTTAAGTTTATGCTTTGGCCATACTTAATTCTATAAACTTTTTATAGATATTAAATACTTGCTATTTATTTTTATCACACTTTTATTTAAAATACAAGTGGGTAATACCCATAATTTTAATGCTGTTTTGCTCGTAAAATAGTAGTATTAACACTAATTAAATTCTATAAAAGGCTATTTTAGTGGGTAATTTTTGGAATTCAATTTTTTTGTAAAAAAAGTACCACCCACTTCTTAATTACAGAAGCAAGTGGTGAGGTCATTTTTCATAGGCAACTTAGCTAAGATATATCCAATATTTGATGGGTTTATACTTTACCCCGTACTCTTTGAGAAGCTCTTCTTGTTCAGTGCTTAGGCTCCGAACAACTTTGTACTTGCCTCGCTTCCAAGCATAATGGATATCTTTCAAAAGATGTGGCAGGGCCTTGATGCTGTAAAATCGCTGGGTTCTAATTTCATACAGGGCAGGTTCAACACCATATCTGTTGCTTACGAAGTTTAACTGCTCTGGTGAAAGTTTCCAACAAACCTTCTTACACCCTTGTGCCTTTCGCACATCTAATTCGTAATGTTGCTTTCGTAACCGAAACTGGTCACTTTTCAAAATAATTCCTCCTTTGTAGTATAATGGTAACTATATGTTACCGCTAGGATACTTCTATTTTAACACATTTTTCGACAAAAATAAAGCTTTTTCTACAATATTATGCAAATTAGGCCGCCACTACCCTCGTTTATTATTCTTTCTAGTGTTTCTTGTAATTTTTCTTGTGCGTCTTCTGGCATTTTCATTAGTTTTGTTTGTAATCCTTCGTTTACGAGCTCGTGCAAGCTTTTTCCAAATATATTAGACTCCCATATTTTCTTTGGATCACTTTCAAATTCTGAAAGTAATGATTCTACAAGTTCTTGAGATTGTTTTTCGCTGCCAACTATTGGTGATACTTCTGTTTCTATGTCTGCTCTTATCATATGAATTGATGGTGCTTTTGCTCTTAGTTTTACTCCATATCTTGAACCTTGTTTTACCATTTCTGGCTCTTCTAATATTAGTTCATCTATTGATGGGCTTACTATTCCATAGCCCTTTGTATTTACTTCTTTAAGAGCCATTGCAACCTTGTCATATTCTTTTTTGGTATTTGCAAATGTTATCATACTAGAGAATAGCTCTCCTTCATTTGTTATTGTAACTCCCGATATTTCTGTTAAAACTTTGTAGAATAAGTCATCTAAAAGCGATATTGTTATGTTTATATTTCCAGTTCCAAGCTGAATTTCGTTTATTACACTATTTTGAATTACATCTGTGTTTTGTAATTTTGTAATTCTAGAATCGATTTGTTTTAATATATTAACATCTGTAAATGTATTCTTAATTTCGTCATATAATTCATCTTTTAGCCAATGATCTTCTGGCAGACCATCTACCCATCTTGGAAAGTTTATGTTTATTCTTTCTATTGGAAATTCGTATAAAACTTTGCCAAAAATTTCGTCTATCTTTTCGGATGTTAAATTTTCGCAATCTGTTGGAATTACTTGTGTGTCGTATTTTTCTTGTAATTTTTCTGCAAGTGCTCTTGTAAAGTCCGAATCTGGCTGACTCGAGTTTAATACAATTATAAATGGTTTATTTAACTCTTTAAGCTCTTTTACAACTCTTTCTTCTGGCTCTATATAGTCTTCTCTGTCTATGTCTGTTATGCTTCCATCTGTTGTAACCAAAATTCCTATTGTAGAATGTTCTTGTATTACTTTTTTGGTTCCAATTTCGGCTGCTTGTTCAAATGGCATTTCGGCTTCTTGCCAAGGTGTTTTTACCATTCTTGGCATATCGTTTTCCAAATGACCAATTGCATTATTAACAAGATAACCAACACAGTCTACAAGTCTTACATTTAACTTTATATTATCCCCAACAGTAATTCCGAACCGCTTCGTTTGGTATAAACTTTGGTTCTGTTGTCATTATTGTTCTTCCACCAGCACTCTGTGGAAGCTCATCTTGCGCACGTTCTTTTTTATATTCATTGTCTATATTTGGAATAACCGCTATATCCATAAACCTTTTTATAAATGTAGATTTTCCAGTTCTAACAGGACCAACTACACCAACATAAATGTCTCCATCGGTTCTTTTTGCTATATCTTGATATAACCTGCTATCTTTCATTAAATTTTACCTCCCTTTAATTATCTATTGTGTTTTATGTGTTTGTACAATAAACTTTACTTAATGTATATTTAAAACTTTAAAAGTTATGCATAAAAAGAAAATTATTTTACATATTTTTGAATTTTTAGTAAAAACTATTATAAATATTTTATTTGGAGGATTATTTTGAAAGAAAATAATATAGACACTACAAAAAGAAAACCTGCTGGTTCTTTAATTGATAAATCTAAAAATTTTCTTCATAAGATTTTTTACGAAGATTCTAAATCTTATGATTTTTCTCTACCAGATACAACAAATTCTATTGTTACAGATAAGGCAAGTTCTTATTCTACTGATAATACGCCTTTAAATTTGGAAAATGAAGCAGTTAAGCCCTTAGATACAAAAAAGGATAAGGTTTTTCAGTCTTTAGATGTTAACTTAGAGTATATGAAAGTTAGATTTAATACTATGATAAATTCTGATGTAATAATTAGGGAGTTTACCTTAAATGCTCGTAATCAGCAATATAAGGCCTTCTTAGTATTCATTGATGGTATGGTAAACCAGGGTATTATGAATAACTACATTTTGAAGCCTCTTATGCTTAAAAATTCTGCAAACTCTTTTGAAGGTGAGCAAAACAGAGTTATTTCCGAAGTGAAGACTAACAATATTACTGTTAGAAAAGTAAAAAAATTTAATATAGTAGATTATATTTCTAACTGTTTGCTCCCACAAAATACTGTGCGAGAATTTAAGAGTTTTGATGATATTGTATCTGGAATAAACTCTGGTAACACTGCTCTTTTTATAGACACTATTGATGTTTGCTTTGATATTGAAGTAAAAGGGTTTAAGCAACGTGGACTAGAAAGTCCTAATAACGAGGTTGTTGTTAGAGGATCACAGGTTGGCTTTACAGAAAATTTGCGTACTAATACTTCCTTAATAAGAAGATATGTAAATAACGAAAATTTAATTGTGGAATCTACAACTGTTGGAAAGCTTAGCAAAACTTCTTGTGCAATCTGTTATTTAAAAAATATTGCAAACTCGGATTTGGTATCTGAGGTTAAATATAGAATAAATAATTTAGATATAGATTATTTAACATCATCTGGACAATTGGAACAATTAATACAAGATAATGATTCTTACAATCTTCCTCAAATGGTTTCTACCGAAAGACCCGATAGAACAGCTAATTTATTATATGAAGGTAGAGTTGCAATTATTGTTAATGGTGGACCATATGTACTTATTGCTCCTGGAATTTTATCCGACTTTATAGTATCGCCAGAAGACTTAAACTTAAAGCACCAGTACTCTAACTTTATTAGAATTTTAAGAGTATTTGCCGCACTATTTTCTATGCTTTTACCTGGTATTTATATGGCTATTTCTAGCTTTCACCAGGAACTTATTCCAACAGAGCTTTTATATGCAATAATTGCTACAAGAGAATCTGTGCCATTCCCTATTGTTTTTGAAATATTAGTTATGGAATTTTCTTTTGAATTAATACGAGAAGCAAGTTTAAGGGTTCCTTCACCCATAGGTCAAACTATTGGTATTGTTGGTGCTCTGGTACTTGGTCAAGCTGCAGTAGAAGCCCGGAATTGTTAGCCCTATTTTAATTATAATTGTTGCATTTACCGCAATTTGCTCTTTTTCGGTTCCAGACTTTTCTTTGGGTTACCATTTTAGAATTATGAGATTTGTATATATTTTGCTTGGTGCTATGGCTGGTTTTTTAGGAATTGCAGCTGGAACTTGTATTCACTTGGCAATGATATGCAATATGAAATCATTTGGAGTAAGCTATTTAGAAACAAATTTATTTAATAGAAGAAACATTGGTCTTGGAATAGTTCTTTCACCTGCATTTGATAGAGAATTGCGTCCTAGCCTTTTAAAGACTAAGAGACCAAAAATGCAGAACAAAATTAGTATGAAATGGAAGTATTACAATAAATAGCTTTTACAATTATTGTTATGCGTATTTAAAGCTAAGAAAGGATTTAAATTTTTTATGAGTAATGTTAATAAAATTAGTTTAGTTGAAGCTATTGCCTTAGTATTAATTATTATTGTTAACAGGTTATCTGTTAATATGCCACAAAATATTGTACTTTCTTGTTGTTCTTCTGCAGTGTTAAATGCTATTTATGTAAGTGTTCTTGCGCTATTATTTATTTTTATTTTAGTAAAACTATTTAAAAGATTTCCAGAATACGATATTATGGACATTTCAGAATTTGCAGGTGGTAAGTTTTTTAAAAATGTTATATGTATAATTCTATTTTTATATTTAATTTCGGTAGTTTCTGTACTTTTAAGGGATTTTTCCGAAACGCTAAAAATTCTTTATTATATAGATGCTCCTATTATATATATACTAATGTTCTTTATTGGAGTATGTCTTGTTTCTAACCTTTTTGGTGGGCACAGTATTGTAAAAACCAATTTAATAATTTGCGTTATTATGCTTATAAGTCTTATTGTATCTTACATCTCTGTACTTTCAAATGCAGTACCACAAAGAGTTTTTCCTATTTTAGGATATGGTGCAAAGCAAACATTTTTTTATGGTATTACTAATATTTTCGCATTCAATGGTCTTTTTGTTTTATACTTTTTGCCACCAATGCTTGCAAATAAAAAAGACTTTAAAAAGCTTTCTATAATTTCTATTTTGATATGTGCAGTCTTAATTATTTCTGCAACAGCTAGCCTACTTCTTGCATTTTCTTTTAGCACACAAGTAGAAAAAATTTCGTCATTATATATGCTCCTTTCTAATAACGAATTTGGAAAGTATTTGCAACATCCAGAATCTTTATTTGCATTTACGTGGATTTTATCATTTATGAGTTACTTAAACATTTGCTGTATGCTTCTTACAGTTATATTAAAAAAATTTATAAATGTAAAAAATGAAAAGCCATTTATAATTCCAATTTGTCTTATTATATTTATAATTGCAATAATTCCTAGAAGTATTATGCAAGCAAGAGAAATAGAAAATACGATATATAAATTTATAGCTCTTCCCCTGCTTTTTATAGTTCTTCCAATAATCTTGTTTTTTGCAAATAAAAAATATAAAAAGCTCCATAAAAATAACTATGATATTACTAATTAGGAGGTGTTTATTTTGATTGGTTTATCTTTACTTAGAAAAATATTTTTTATTATACTAGCCGTTTTTATAGTTATTTTCTCCATATCTGGTGTTTACAGTACTAAAAATTTAGATAACTTAGCCTATGTAATTGCACTCGGTTTAGATGTTGGTACAAATAACCCTTTAAAACTTACAGTTCAGCTAACAAAAACCGCTAGCTCTAGTGGTTCTAATGAATCTTCTAGTACCAATATTGTAAACTCTGTTGAATGCTCTTCTATAGAATCCGGTTTAAATTTATTTAACAGTTATATTAGCAGAAGAACAAATTTATCACATTGTAAAGTATTAGTAATGTCAGAAGAACTAGCTGCAAGTGGCATTTCGGATTATATTTACACCCTTTTAGAATGTGTTTCTATGAGTCCTCACGCAAATGTAATAATAAGTAAAAATCAAGCAGAAGAATTTATAAAATATTCCACTCCTGTTTTAGAGTCTTTAACCTCTAACTATTATGAAACCGTGCTTTCATCTTCGGAATATACAGGCTTTACTCAAAATGTAACTCTAATAAAATTTTTTAATAGCTATGTAGACTCATTTCAGGAACCAGTTTCAATACTTGGACGGAGTAAACTCAGAAAAATCCAGTGCCTTAAGTAATACGGATATTACAGAAGATTCTAATTTAGATAAATCTACTAATCTTACAAACAAAGATAGCTTATATGTTGCAGGTCAAACGCCTATTTATTCTCAGGATAATATAGAAAATATGGGACTTGCAGTATTTAGCGGAGCAAAACTCGTTGGAGAATTAAATGGTTTTGAATCAATTATGCATCTAATAGTTTCAAATGATTTAAATACCTGCAATATACACATTCCAAACCCAATTCAAGATACAGATAATTTAGATGTTTATTTAACATTAAAGAAAAAGACTAAAAATAGCGTTGACTTTGTAAATGGCACTCCTTTGGTTAGTTCTAAAATATATGTAAATATTCAAATAGATTCTAGCTCACAAGCTTCTACAAATTCGGATAAAAACTACTATTCTGCGGAAAACACAAAACTAATAGAAGAAGCTTGCAACTCTTATTTAGAAAAATGCATAAAAGACTATTTATATA
Source organism: uncultured Clostridia bacterium (assembly GCA_934122035.1). Lineage (GTDB taxonomy): Bacteria > Bacillota > Clostridia > TANB77 > CAG-508 > CAG-245. Next base: position 21,665 of record CAKOVP010000015.1, read on the forward strand.
AAACATCCAAAGATTTTAATGCAGATATTGATGGCTTTGGAAGATATGCCGTAAAATACTTTTCAACAATGCAAGAATGGTCGGATTATAATTGGCTAAATAGATTTAAAGATGCAACTTTTGATGTGAAAGTAGAAACAACACTAGAATCTGGAAATACATTCTTATAAAATAGAGTGCTTAGAAATTAATCAGTAAATAAAGACAGAATTTTTTTATTTCTGCCTTATTTTTACTTTTAAATTTAATTAAAATAATTGTTCAAATTCTTCTGCAGAAACTACTTCTTTTTCTATTAATAGATGTGCTAGTTCATGTAATTTGTCTATATGTTCCACTAAAATTGCTTGTGCATTCTTGTATGCACTATCTAATAATGATTTTACTTCTTTTCCTATTTCGTTTTCTATGTCGTTACCAAGTAGTTGCATTTGATATGGGTCTTTTTCTAGGTTTATGCTTATTGTTCCTATTTTGTCACTCATTCCATATATTGTTACCATATTTTTTGCAATTTCTGTTGCTACTTCAAAGTCGTTACTTGCTCCTGTTGATATATCGTTTAGTATTAGTTTTTCTGCTGCTCTTCCTCCAAGTAAAGATATTAGTTTTTCTAACATTTCTGTTTTAGAAACATAGTATTTGTCTTCGTTTGTTTTGTACATTGTATATCCACCAGCAACGCCTCTTGGTATTATAGAAACTTCTTTTATGTCTTTTTGTGTTTCTAAAAACCTGCTTACTATTGCATGGCCTGCTTCGTGATATGCGGTAAGTTTCTTGTCTTTTTCTGACATTATTCTGCTATGTTTTTCCACTCCGACTGTTACTTTTTTAATGGCATCATCTATATCTTTATTTGTTATTGCTTCGTGTTTTTTTACTGTTGCAATTATTGCTGCTTCGTTTAAAATATTTTCAAGTTCTGCTCCTGTAAACCCTGCTGTGTCTCCTGCTATTGTTTTTAAGTTTACATCGTCTGCTAATTGTTTATTTTTTGCGTGAATTTCTAGTATTTTTTCTCTTCCATTCATATCTGGAAGTCCAATTGTTATTTGTCTATCAAATCTTCCTGGTCTTAGTAAAGCTTTATCTAACATTTCTGGTCTATTTGTTGCTGCTAGTACTATTACTGTATTGTCTGAATCAAATCCATCCATTTCTACTAGTAATTGGTTTAATGTTTGGTTGTTTTCTGTTTCTGCACCAGATGCATCTGTTCTTCTTGCTCCTATGGCATCTATTTCGTCTATAAATATTATTGCAGGTGACATTTTTTTTGCTTTTTCGAATAACTTTCTTACTCTTGAAGCTCCAAGTCCTGCAAACATTTCTATAAATTCTGAACCACTCATTGATATAAATGGAACTTCAGCTTCTCCTGCTATTGCTTTGGCAATTAATGTTTTACCTGTTCCAGGTTGTCCACAAAGAAGTACTCCTTTTGGAATTTTGGCTCCCATTTTATAAAATTCGTCTGGATTTTTTAAGAAGTTTACAATTTCTATCATTTCTTGTTTTTCTTCATCTAGTCCAGCAACATCGTCAAATGTTGTTTTTACGTCTTCGTCTTCTGCATCATATACTTGTCCTTTGCTACCTAGACCTTGCATTTGATATATTAAAACAAATAGTATAACCATTAATATTGTTGGTAATAAAGAAAAAGCTTTATCTACTATATTTGTAAGTATTCCTTGTTTATTTTGTATTAGTTCTATTTGATTTCCTTCTTGTACTTTTTCTTGTACTAGTTCTATAAAAGCTTGTGTACTTGGAACTATTCCAGTCTTTGGTTTTTCTTCCCCTTTTAAGTTTACCTTTATAGTTGTAGAACCAACTGTCATTTGGATTTTTTCTACATTTCCTTCATCTATTTGTTTTATTAATTCTGTATATGATATTTCTCCTTCTTTAACAGTTCCTTTTTCTTTGTTTTCCTTTATTGTAACAAATATTAATGAACCCAAAAGTGCTAATAAAACAATTCCAGATATTACATATAAAAGTATTTTCTTGGCTTTTTCTTTGTTTTTTATATTGTTTTTTTCTTTCTTAGAATTATTGTTTTCCCTCATTTAACTTTTTCCTTTCTTAAGGCATTTTCTATACAATATTTTATTTATTGCAAAAGGTTGGTATTTATTTTAAGCATTATTTCCTTGTGGTTTTTCGTCAGAATTATCATCTTCAGACTGTTCTTCTTTTTCTTTTTGCTTGTGCTTTTCTTCCTCTTCTTTATTTTCTGCTTCTTTATCTTGTTCTTTTCTTTTTTCTTCTTCCAGTTTTGCTCTAACCTGTTCTTGTACTGCTTCTATTTTTTGAAGATTAGCTTGTTTTTTTATAAATTCTGATCTTATTATTAATATTGATGCAACTACATAAATATATGAAATTAATGTATACATTAATTGGAAGTATTTAACTGTAATTCCTGTTATGCTATTTACAATTATATATATGATGTTTAGTATTATTGAAAGTGTTAATGCGTGTACTCCCATACTAAAGTTTGCAGCAAATCTAATTCTTAGTCCTACAAGTCTTGAAATAATAAATCCTAAAGCTGCAAGAACTAAACTATCTACTAGTATGCTAGATGCATAAATTGCAAACATATAAATAAATATTACAATGGCTACAGATACATATAATTGTGCCTGATTTGTATATATAAAGTTTAATACTTGCTCTTTGTCTAAACTATTTATGTTATATTGTTCTGATATTTTTGAATAGCTTGTCTCTGTAATTGAAGAAAGCATAGAATTTTTCATTAGTACTTTTTCTTTTAAGAATACTATTGCATTTTCTTTGCTTTCTAGTTCTTTTTTGTATTCTTCTAACTGTTCTTCTGTTAAGTCTGAGGTATTTACAATTATTGTTCCTGCAATGTTGCTTTGAGTATCTACTTCCATTCTTTCGTTTGAATTTATAGATAGTATTCCATCTGCATATGTCATTTCTTTTACATTGTTATTAAAATATACAACTGCTTGTTTTACAGTATTTGAAAATTGATATACAGTTATTGCAGTTATTACTATTGCAACAATTAGTGCCATTTGCAATAAATATAATGAGCTTTTTCCTACACCTTCTAGTCCAAAATCTTCGTATTTATCAAAGTCTTTTACACTTTTAATTACTTTCTTAAAAAATCCTTCTTTTTTTACTTTATCTTGCTTAGACATAATTATTTTTTCTTCCTCCTTATAGGCATAGATTGACTTTAAAAGAATTAAATTTTTGCTTCAATTCAAAATTATAATTCCTTTAAAGTTTTGTTCTGTTCTTAGCACTTTTCTATGCTCATTCCTTCTTTTTGGTCTTTTACTATGTAGCCTTTTTGTGCAATTAAATCCCTTAGTTCATCTGATTTTGCCCAGTCTTTATTTTGTCTTGCTATTTTTCTTTGTTCTACCAATTCTTTTATTTCTTCTGGTATTTCTTCTATATTTTTATTTTTTTCAAATTCTTCTAAATATTTCTTTGCATTTTTTAGGTCTAATCCTAATACCTCGTCAAATTCTAATAAAAGTTCTGCTAATTGTTTTGATTTATTGTTATTTCTAGCAACTTCCCAAACAACACTCATAGCTCCTGGCATATTTAAATCGTCGTTTATGTAGTTTGTAAATTTTTCTCTGTATGCATTTAATTCTTCTTCTGAAACATTGCCTTCTGCTTCTTCATTTTTTACAAAACTATCGTATAATCTTTCTAGTGCTTTTTGTGCTCCATATGCTCCATCGAATGTGAAGTTTAGTTTATTTCTATAATGTGCTGTAAAGCAAAAAAGTTTAAATGCTAAAGGCGCAATTCCTTTTTCTTTTAATTGTGATATTGTATAGGTATTTCCTAAGCTTTTAGACATTTTTCCGCCATCTACTTGTAAATATTCGCAGTGCATCCAAATTTTTGCAGGTATTTTTCCTGTTGCACCTTTTGCTTGGGCAATTTCGTTTTCATGATGTGTTGGAATATGGTCTACTCCACCTGTGTGAATATCAAATTCTTCACCTAAAAATCTTTTTCCCATTGTAGAGCACTCTAAATGCCAGCCTGGATATGATAATCCCCAAGGGCTTTCCCATTTCATTATATGGTTTTTAGGTGCTTTTATCCAAAGTGCAAAATCATATGGATTTCTTTTTTCTGGATCTACATCTACTCTTGCTCCTGCAATTTGGTCGTCTAATTTTCTATTAGATAAAACTGGATATTTGTCTAATTTAGAAATATCAAAATATATTCCTTTGCTTGTTTCGTAAGCATAACCATTTTCTAATATTTTTTTAACATATTCTATCATTTGAGGAATGTTTTCTGTGGCTTTTGTTATTATTTCTGGTCTGTCTATGTTTAGTTTACCCATATCTTCTAAAAATATTTTAGTATAAAAGTCTGCAATTTCATATGGATTTTTGTTTTCTTTTTTTGCAGCTTTTTCCATTTTATCTTCGCCTTCGTCGGCATCAGACTCTAAATGTCCAACATCTGTAATGTTCATTACGTGTTTTAGTTTGTAGCCATTATATTTTAAAACTCTTCTTAGTGTATCCATAAATATGTAAGTTCTAAAATTGCCAATATGAGCATAGCTGTAGACAGTAGGTCCACAACTATACATCCTTACTTCATCTTGGTTTAATGGCTTAAATTCTTGCTTATCTCTTGTAAGAGTATTATATAAATTTAATTTCATATTTATAAAGTTTCTCCTTTAATTCATCTATATGCGTTTGTTTTATACCTCATTACTTGATATAGTATTCTTTCCAGTAGTATTATTTGAAACTGTATTATTTGAAGGAGTTACAGTATTGTTTACAACTTCGTTTGTAGCAGAAGTTTTTTTCTTACTTACTACAATTGTTATTTTGTCTCCTGTTTTTACTTCTGTTCCTTCTTTTAAACTTTGTGATAATACAATTCCATCGTCTTTAGTAGAAGTTTTAGTTTCTACTGTAACTTTTAGTCCTAATTTTTCTAGTGCAGCTTTAGCATCAGCTTGTTTTTTGCCAACTACATTTGTAACTTTTATAGTTTTTTTAGTATGTGTTGTACAAGTTTCTGTTGGTATATTGTATTTATCTCCATCATTTGTTTTCCATAAAGTTGTATTTTCTTTTTCTGGCTTTTTAGTATATGTTTTTTCTTCTGTGTTAGGACAAAATTCTGTTGCAATTTTTCCTGTATCTTTACATATTGTTAGTTTTGTATGTCCATCACAGTAATCTGGTACAGTACCTTTTACAAAATATTCCGTGTATGTGTCTGTGCAATCATCTGTTGCAACTTTTCCAGAAGTCTTACATATTTTTGCAGTTACTATATTACTTGGTTTTTCGAAAGAAGTATTACTTTCTAGTCCTGAATGTATTTTCTTCATTACAGAAGTCCATAATGATGCTGCCCTATTAGGATAATTTGCTCCAGCATAATATAGGTTTTCTGGTATATCAAATCCATACCAAGCTGCTGCTGTGTAGTAATTTGTAAATCCACAGAACCATCTATCGTAGTTGTCGTTTGTTGTTCCTGTTTTTCCAGCTGTTGCCTGCCCAGATATCTTAGCAGATGTTGCTGTTCCATTTGAACCTGTTACTGGTCCAGTTAAAATACTTTTTAATATATAACTATTTGCTTCTGACATTACTCTATTTTTTTCTTGTTTTGGTTCTAATACAACACTTCCAGAAGAGTCTTCTACTTTTGTGTAGAATGTTGGAGTTATATATACACCATCATTTGCAATTGTTGCATATGCTCCAGCCATTTCTAAAGGCGTTATTCCTTCTGTTGCACCACCTAAAACAAGTGATAAGTTTTCATCATTATGTTCTGCATTTTCTTTTGCAGTTATAAGTGTTGATATTCCCATTTTTCTCATAAATGCAATTGAATTTGCAGGGCCTACTTCATCCATTATTTTAACGTTTACTGTATTGGCAGAAAATTCTATTGCTTTTCTTACAGTTACTAAATCATAGCCAGAATGTGGATTTGGAGAATAGTTGCCAAAAGAAGTTCTAGATTCATCGTAGACTGTAGCTGCTGTAATTATTCCAGACTCTAATGCTGGAGCAACTGCTGCTAGTGGTTTTATAGAAGATCCTGGTTGTCTTGGTGATTGTGTTGCTCTATTTTGACCATTAGAATCTACGTCATCTCCTAGTCCTCCCATACATCCAACTACATAACCTGTTTTATGATCTATTATTACAATTGCAGATTGGGTATGTCCACTATTTACTTTTTCTCCATTTTTGGTTGCTACACCATAGAAAATATGATCTCCACTTCTATAAACTTCTTCTGCATATCCTTGAATTGTGCTATCTTGTGTTGTATATATCTTATATCCACCACCTGCAATCATTTGTGTTGCTATTTTTGTAGATACATCTTTTTCTGCTGCAAATTCTTTTATTACTTGGTTATATGCAGCTCTTGCTAAGTAAGACATAGATGTTCCAGAAGATGTATTTCCTTGTGAGAATTTTAATCCGTCTTCTACTTCTTGTTTTGCACTATCATATTCTTCTTGTGTTATTTTTCCTAATTCCAACATTTTTGATAAAACAGTTTTTGTTCTGTTTTTTATTCTTTCACTGTTATCTTTTTCTCCAAATGGATTATAGCTATTTGGAGCATGATTTATACCTGCTAAGAATGCACATTCTGCTAGGTCTAAATCTTGTACTGATTTATCAAAATAATACCTTGCGCCTAACTGCACACCATAAACATCAGAACCAACAAATATTGTATTTAAATATAACTCTAAAATTTGCTGTTTAGAGAACCATTGTTCTAATTTATATGCTCTAGACATTTCTCTTATTTTTCTTTGAATTCCTGCTACTCCAGAGTCATCATCATCGTTCATTAAGTTTTTAACTAATTGTTGTGTAATTGTACTTCCTCCATAAGAAGAGCTTCCTCTACGTATTATGTAAGTAGCTGTTGCACCTAAGGTTCTTTTTATATCTACTCCGTGATGAGTATAAAATCTCTCATCTTCTATTGATATATATGCATCTTGTAACATTTGAGGAACTTCATCTAATGTAACAGTTCTTCTTTTTTCTTCTCCAGAAACATTTGCTATTTCTGTTCCATCTTTATCGTATATTATTGTATCTACAGATTTAGAAGTAAGGTCTTCTCTTGTCATTGCCCAATCATCATTATTAAATAATGCGATAATTGCCCCTGCTCCTGCAATACAAACTAATATAAATAGAACTACCATTACCTTTAAGAATGTTGCAAATTTTTTGTGTCTTTTCCAAAAACCTTGTTTCCTGTCTAATTTTGTAGTTTCTTTATTTCTTTTTTTAGTATTTTTTACTGGTTTATTATCTTTATTATGTTTTTTCCTATTGTCGGATCTACTCATATTTAGATAAACCTCCTTATTTCTTATTTTATAATTACTACACCATTATATTACATATTTGTATAAAAGTAAAAGCTTTTTGTTAAAATTATTTTCCTTTTACCAGTTCGTATTTACTTTTGAAGAAATCCATTTATCTTTTCACTAACCTTCCAATTTCATAAGTGCAAAATTTTTACCACAATGTTTCTAATAGGTAAAATCTTCTATTATATCACCAGCATTCATAACTAATTTAGCACCTTGTTTTATTAAATTATTAGTTCCATATGAATTAACTTGATCTATATTCCCTGGTACAGCATAGATCGTTTTTCCTTGTTCCAATGCAAAGTCTACTGTTATAATGGTTCCACTTTTTTCTTTGGCTTCTACTACTAAAACTCCATCAGACAAGGCACTTATTAATCTATTTCTTTCTGGAAATGTATATTTAGTCGGTCTTCTTCCAATAATATATTCAGACATTAATAATCCATTATTTTTTATTATTTCTTCTTCTAGCTCTTTATTTTCTGGCGGATATATGTAATCTAACCCATTACCTAAAATTGATATTGTTCCTTTTTTAGCATAAACACAGCCTCTATGTGAAAACGAATCTATCCCTCTTGCTCCTCCACTTACTATTGTTATTCCGCATCTTGAAAGCTCATATGAAAACTTAAGAGATATTTTTCTTCCATATTCGCTATATTTTCTACAGCCTATAATAGCAATTTTAGGTCCTATTCTTGCTAGTTCTACATTTCCTTTGCAATACAAAACTATTGGATAGTCATATATATCTTTTAATTTTTGTGGATATTCTTTATCATCTATTGTTATTATTTTTATATTCTGTTTTTTCATTGATATAATTTTATTTTCTAACATTTTCATATATCTAGGCATCGTTTCTGTTTCTTTATTTTTATAATAATCTTGAAATATATTTTTTGGATTTTTAAATTCATTAAGCAAATTTATTTTTTGAATTGCACTTAAATTTTCTATTGAAGAAAGCCATATATAATATTTATTCTCTTCTATACTTTTCATATTTTCCTTTCATTTATTTTTTATAATATCTCGATTTTTCTATTCGAAGCTTTATATCCAATATATAATGCTCCTACACTTTTTACTTTACTAACACAAAAACAGGAAATAAAAGTAAGTAATATTCTTACTTCTATTCCCTATTTTATCTTTTTCTATTACATTAAATCATTATCTAAAATTCAAACTCATATTAGTTATATGTACTTAAATTGTAATACGTTTTATTCTTGTATATTAAATTTATCAAATAGTATTTTTCATGGCAATTATTATTTTATATATTATTTTGTAATTTAGTTGCTTTAACCACATTATTTAAAAGCATTGCTATTGTCATTGGTCCCACACCACCAGGTACTGGCGTTATGTATGAAGAAACTTTACTTACATTTTCGAAATCTACATCTCCAACTAATTTTCCTTCTTCATTTCTATTCATTCCAACATCTATAACAACTGCTCCTGGCTTTACCATTTCTTTTGTTACCATATTAATCTTGCCAACTGCAGAAACTATTATATCTGCATTTTTTGTAATTTCTCCTATATTTTTTGTTTTAGAATGACATATTGTAACCGTTGCATTTTTATTTAATAAGCACTGTGCCATTGGTTTTCCAACAATATTGCTTCTTCCTATTACAACTGCATTTTTTCCTGTTAAATCTATGTTATATTCTTCAAACATTTTCATAATTCCAAATGGTGTACACGAAATAAAGCAATCTTGAACAGTCATTAATTTTCCAATGTTTATTGGATTAAATCCATCAACATCTTTTCTGTAATCTATTAAATTGAAAGCCTCTTGTATATTTAATCCCTTTGGAATTGGACTTTGCAATAAAATACCATTTATGTCTTTTCTATCATTTAATTCTTTTATTATAGATAAAAGTTTGTCCATTGTTGTATTTTCGTCTAACAAAATTTCTTCGTATTCAATACCAACTTCTTGACAGGCTTTGCTTTTATTTCTAACATACACTTTAGACGCAGGATCATTTCCGACTAAAATAACTGCAAGTTTTGGTACTATATTTATTGCTTTTAAATCTTCTACTTCCTTTTTTAATTTTTCTCTTGTTTTTTGAGCTAATAATTTTCCATCTATTAATTGATACATTTTTTATTTCCTTTTCTCTTAATGTTTTACCAGACATATTATACAATATTTATATTTGTTTTACTATAGTTTTTATAAACAACTTAAAATTTTATTGTTTTCCGGCTTCTTTTCAATTAGAATTTAGCTAATTAATTATTTTTGTTACCGAATATAATAATAATTGTGTTATTATCTATTTGGTTTATTACTTCTTGCATTTTTGAACATTCAATTGCTACACAGCCAGCTGTTGGTTTATTCTTGCTGCAATGTAAGAATATTGCACTTCCTTTTCCCTTTTCATTAGTTGGATTTGACTTTATTTCTATTGCATATTTATATTCTTCTGGGTATTCTATTAAATGTTCTGCACTTTTCCAATCCTTTTTTATATTCTTAACATTTACAAGTTGATTATAATAGTTTGACTCAATATCGTCAATCCAATACAAGTTTTTATTTATTTTTCTATAGTTAATTTTATTGTTGTTTATTGTGTTTTTTGTTCCAAAAGCAATTCCTAGGTTGAATATTCCTTCTGGTGTTTTTTTATCTCCTTCTTTTTTGTTTAATGTAATTCCATTTTGTCCAATATATGCTATTGTTTCTAATATTTTTATATACTTTTGTTTTTCTTTTTTATAGAGTTCAAATTTTGCTTTATCCTTTATATAAAGTTGTCTTACCAATATAATATAATTTATTTTTATTGAAGATTCCTCCTACTTTTTAATAAAAAACTAGGCTCCCAGATTTTATTCCTTTGCCTAGTCCCTATATTTTTATCTTTTATAATTTTCACAATATTCTCTTACTGCTTTTACTATATGCTTAATTGTTTCATCATCTTCCTTCATATATCCAATAAAGAAACCTGGATTAACCATCTCAAATTCAATTAAAATTGGCATTCCTTCTTTATTTTTCATAAAATCTATTCTACATATATCTAATTTAATGTTGTACAATTCAGTAAAATACTTAATTACATTTTCCATTATTTTTATCTCGTCTTCACTAGGATGATATTTTTCTATAACTCTAGTCTTTTGATTTGGTAAATCAGATTCTGGGGTTTTTGGATAATTTTTCTTTTGTCCATATATTAATTTTCCTCCTATAAAAACTAATTGATATTCTCCATTCCAAATCTCGCTTTTTATAGGTTGTATAACCCAACCTCCTACCTTGTTTTCTTTATATCTTAAAAATCCTTCATCTATATCTTTTAAACATTTTAATGAATTGCTTAATTCCCCTGTTATTGGTTTTATTAAATAATTCTCTAATTGTGAGTACTCATTTTTTATTTGATTGTATTCAACTTTTTTACTATATTCTTTTGTTGGTATTGTTAGCATTCCAATTTTCTTTAATTTTTCACTATCAACTTCAACTAAATACTTTTTGGTCATTCCTTTTCTCATCGCAACTGGATTATTTAATGCTACTCCTTTATAATTTTCAATCAAATAATCTAAATAATTAGCAATCATTTGGAAGTTTCCTTCAACTGAGCCTAGATTTCTAATTATCATAAATTCTATTTTCTCGTTTACTTCTTCTATATTCATATTTATCTTTTTATTTTCATTTACAAAATAAACATCATTCCAATTTCCATTATCAAAGTTTTCAATAGTAGTTAAGTAAACTCCCCAACCATTATTGTAAAATTCCTCTATCATTTGTCTTACTTCTTTGCTATATTTTATATCTTCGCTATAGCTATTGTTTTCTATCATAAATATATAATTATTTAATGCTTCAATATTTTTTACATGTATTAGTATATTTTTCATTTTATTCTTCTCCTAACAATTCTTTTATAAATTTTTTTCCAATATTATTTATATTATTATAATCTTGCTTCATCGTTAATTCTATTAAAATCGTATTACAATGATACTTTCCAAAAACATATTCATTTGCAGTCTTCGAAAAAACATTAATAATCTTCTTTTGTTTTATTAACGCTCTTGCAAATCTCTTTATTTTTGATGGACTTGTTAAAACCTTAATTCCTGCTATCTTGTCAACCTTTATATTTTTGCAAGGTGTTCTTATATAATTTTCGCTTGTTATTTCATCATTGTGCACATCTATAAAAAATTTCACATCTAAAGTTTTCAATTTTTCTTTAATATGTTTAATTTCAACAGGTCCATTTTTTTTATTCCAACTTCTATTATAATCAACTCCATTAGTATATCTATGATTTCCGTTTTTCACACCATTCCTGTTTACTATTGGATAAATTACAAAACAATATTTTTCTAAAATATCTTTTGAGTTTAATATTTCTTGTATTGCTCCTTCAACAAAAAAACTCGATAGTGTTTCTCCAGGATGCTGTCTAGCCGTAATTACTACTGCTGGAAGTTTTATATTTCCTATAATTACTTCGTCAATAGGCTCAGACTTGTATTTTATGTTTTCATTATTTTCCTTCTTAATAAATTTTTTTAAATCTTCTTGTATATATCTTGGTACTAATGAAATTTCTTGTTTTGTTTTAGGCTTAATGTTTATTACTAATTCATTCTCCTCATTTATATAAAAATCCTTTAAACGTTTCCATTCTTTTTCTTTAATATATGGAATGTTTTGAACATCTTTTCTGTAATATGGAGAATTCTGTATATTTTTTATATAAATTATAGCTTTTCTTTCTTCTTGGTTATCTACAATGAAGTTATAGTAATGGCTATATTTTCCATTTTCTTCATTTAATGATAAATACATAATATTGTTATCTATATCATTTTTTAATACTTTTATAGCTGCTCCTTCGTAATTATTCAAAATATTCAAATTATATCACCTCTCATTCTATATCTTAAAAATTAAGTTTTTTACCCATAAAAAATACTTTATAGTAAAATCCTTTTACTATAATCATTGTTTACTGTATTTTAACACAACCATTAGAAAAATAAAATACAAAATAGTAAAAAACACAAAAAAACTACGCTTACAGATTTTATTCCTTTGTCTAGTCCTTTTTAGTTCTAAAATTTATTCAAAATAAGGTTACTATTTATTTAACAAATAAACTGATATATTCAAATATGATGCAAATAGAACCCATAGCAAATAAGGTATTTGTAATAGTCCTGCAAGTTTATTTTTCTTATAAAATTCAATTATCATAAAAATCACTAATATTGCAAGTGCTATAATCCATATAAAAGCAAAGAATCTCCATTTTAATGAAAAAAATATTATTGACCAAAGTCCATTAAATATAAGCTGATTATAGTAAATAACTTCTGTTTTTGTATCTAGCAATTCTTTATCTGCCAGTATTCCATATGAAATTCCCATTAAAATATATAAAATTGTCCAAACTATAGGAAATGCAATACTTGGTGGTGATAGTGGTGGCTGTTTTAATTGGCTGTAATCTATTGATTTAGATATTATTAACCCAACTATGCCTCCCATAATTACAGGTATTACGATTGATTTGGCATATATTTTTATTTTTTCCTTCATATAATTTTCCTTCTCCCTATAAAATATATAATTCTTTTATATTATTATATTGAGAATTTTTTATTATATTCGTTTTATAAATCATCTTCATCAATTAGCGGAATAATATCTATTCCGGGCTCTTCATAAGGATGAACTTCTCTTAATTTTTTCAGTACTTTTTTTACTATATTAATGTCACACACTGCTTCTAGCTTTTCTTCTTCTACAAGTTCTAATTTATTTTTTTCACCGATATATGGATTTGCTTTATCTCCCGGTATAAAAGTTCCTGTGCATTTTGTAGTCATTGTGCAATATGTATAGTTTCCTATAACGCCTGCACCTTCATTACACATAGCATTTCTAACTGTTTCAAGGTTTTTAGCAGGTACAGTAACGATAATTTTTACTTTTTTAATATCCACCTTCATAAATCTTTCCCTCCAATACTATTTCTTGCCATTCCATTCGTCTAAAAATTCTTGTAAAAATCCCTCTAAATATCTATGTCTTTCTTGTGCTATAACTTTTGCAGTAGCAGTATTCATTAGATCTTTTATTTTCAATAGTTTGTCGTAAAAATGACTAATTGAAGTCCTAGAACCATTTTGCTTATA
>CAKOVP010000016.1 GCA_934122035.1 uncultured Clostridia bacterium
AATTAGTCTAAAATCTTTTTTCAGATTTCACTAAAGTCATTAGACTTTTCACGATAAAAATAAATCGTTGTCAAAATCCTTAATTTTGTTCCAACGATTATATGTTGTAACGTAAAAGACTACTATTTATAAAATTAGGTTTCCCATAGTCTTTTACTGGATTTTTATTAGAAATATAAATGTTTTGGGAGATTTTCTTCCCCAACTTTTCCCCAATTCCACATAAAAAGGCTATTTTTAGTCATTATTGTTAACTAATTGGAGGATATAAAAAATCGCTACAACTTAGATAGCTGTAACGATATAAGTTTGGTTGCGGGGGTAAGACTCGAACTTACGACCTTCGGGTTATGAGAAAATATAGCAATTTTAGTCCATTCTATTTTTATGATTTTTTAATATTATTCACTTTTTTCATTTACAGTATAAAAGCTTATATATCCAATCTATTTTATTTTTTTAAGAGATTAATAAATATTTTACATTTTGAATTATTATTAACAATCCATTCTCTTCTCTCCATCAGTTGCAATCCCACAAAGATTTATGGTAATATTAAATACAATAATAAATCAGGAGGGCCTCAAATGTATAATAATATCAGTAAACGAGACATACTAATTTTCCTAAGTTTGACAATATAGATATAATTGATGAAGTTAGAAATAAATATGATAGATTGGCAAATTTAGTAAATCCTCATATAACACTTGGTCAAGCCGATGATTTAAAAGATTTCTCTGATTTCAATTATGAATTTACAACTGTTATCAATAAAGTTTCTGTTGAATTTATTTGTGAAAATGAAGAATCTATTATTATTAAAAATATAAAGTTAGGAGAATAACCATGAATAGTCTAGAATATTTAAATAAAGTCGTAACCATAAAAATTGACAGACCTATGGGTAGCAAGCATCCAAAGCACAGCTTTATATATCCAATAAATTATGGATATGTTCCGAATACTGTAAGCGGTGACGGTGAAGAATTGGATTCTTATGTTTTAGGAATCTATGAACCATTAGAAACTTTTACTGGAAAGTGCATTGCAATAATTCATAGGACAAATGATAATGACGATAAATTAGTTGTTGTTCCTGAAGATAAAACTTTTACTAATGAAGAAATTAAAGTATTAACTGACTTTCAAGAGCAATATTTTAAAAGTATAATTCTAAGGCCTAACGATTATATAAATTGGAATAAAAATATTCCAGAGTTATCTGTAACTAATTTGGAAGATAGCTTAAAATTTTATAAAATGGCTGGTTTTAAAGTTGAATATGATAGACCTGAAGATAAATTTGCCTTCATATCTTTAGATGATATTCAATTTATGCTACAAGAATTGTCTAATAATGATAAGTGGGATGTTGGAGAATTGAAATACCCTTTTGGCAATGGAATTAACTTTCAATTAGAAGTTGACGACCTTGATGAAATATATAATAACTTCAAAGAAAATAATTATGAAATTGCTTTTGATATCGAGGAAAATTGGTATAGACACGATGATAAAATGTTAGGAAATAAAGAGTTTTTAATACAAGACCCAGATGGATATTTGTTAAGATTTACGCAAGATTTAGGTGAAATTTCAGCCCATTTTTAATTACTATTATGATTTTGTAATGCTATAAATGTTCTTTAGATGCTATACAGCTGATTGGTGGATGTATTAATTGATAAAATAAAAATATAAATTTTGAAAAAACTGTTGAACATTTGTTTATGTTATAGTGTTTTTATTATAGTTTATATTTTAACTTGATAAATTTAGATAGTAATATATAATTTTTAAGGAGGTAATATTATGCTTGAACTGAACAATATTTATAATGAAGATGCAATTTTAGGATTACAGCAAATACAAGATGAAAGTATAGATTTGATAATAGCTGATCCTCCATATTTTAAAGTTATTAGTGAAAAATGGGATTATCTGTGGAGAACAGAAAATGACTGTATAGAATGGTCAAAAAAATGGTTATCAGAAGCTTATAGATCTTTAAGAAAGGGCGGTTCTTTCTATTTATTTGGATACTTTAGAATGTTATCACAACTACTTACTATTTTAGAGGATTTAGGTTTTGAATTAAGTCAACATATAGTTCTTTAATCAATTGCTCCGATAATTCTATTTTTTCTTCTTCCATTTTTTCATCCCTTCTATTCAATCTAAGTATGACATATTATTTCAAACTCACCTCTGAGTTATGCTCTAAATTAGAGTATCCTTACAAACCGCTTTGGGGTATTTTTCATCCTTTGTTATATTTTATAACATCTTTTTCATACCCCAAATGTCTGATATATTTTTTATTTATCTACTCTTCATCTTCTCCTTTTTTGGCTTCATCAAATAATTTTTTCATAGTTTCGTTGCCTTTTGTAAGTCTTTTTATTGTTAATTCTTCTGCTTTGCCATTTGCTAAGCGAAGGTTGTTTTCACTGCTTAACAATGCTTCCTTTGTTTTTTGTAGGCAGCTGATGCTTTTGTCTATTTCAATAATTGCTTTTTCAAATCTGTCACTTGCTAGTCTAAAGTTTCTACCAAAGTCACTTTTAAATTGTTCCATTCTTGCTTCAAAGTTTGTAATGTCTATGTTTTGATTTCTTATGTTTTCGAGTTCTTTTCTGTATTCTAATGATTTATTTGATAAGTTTCTTATTAGTGTAATTAGTGGAATAAAGAACTGTGGTCTGATTACGTACATTTTTTCATATCTATGTGATACGTCTACTATTCCATTATTGTATAGGTCATTGTCCATTTCTAGCATGCTTACTAATACTGCATATTCACAGTTTTTTTCTTTACGATCTTTGTCAAGTTCTTTGAAGAAGTCCTCGTTTTTGTGTTTTGTTGCGGTTTCGTCTGCTTCATTTTTCATTTCGAACATAATTGATACAATTTCGTTGCCTTCTTCATCATAGTCTTTGTAAATGAAGTCTCCTTTTGATCCTGTACGAGCATCGTTGTCTTTTTCAAAATAAGCATTTGGAAATAATGGTCTTAGGCTATTAAATGCGTCACTACAGTGTTGTTCCAAAGATTCTCCGATCATTTTTGTTGATTGTCTTGCTTTAAAGTCTTTATAATATTCAATTTGTTCATCTTTATTTTTTAGTTGTGCATCATATGATTCTTTTATATTTTTTTCTTTTAGTTCGTATTCTTTGTTTTTTAACTCTAGTTGACTATTTAATTCTGTAATTTTTTGTTCTTTTTCGGAAACAGCTTTATTGATTTCAAGCTTATTGTTTGTTTTAGTGACTTCTAATTGGCTTGTAAGTTCTAATATTTCTGTGTTCTTTTTGTTTAGTTTCTCTTGATAGTCTTTGTCTAATTTGTTTTTTGTTTGTTCTTCGATGTTTGCAACTTGATTTTTTAAATTAGATAGTTCTATGTCTTTTTCTGAAATTTGTTTTTGTAGTTCTTCTCTGATATGTGCTTCTGCTAGCATTATTTCGTTTGCTTTTTCTTCTTTATATTGTTTTTCTCTTGCATCAATTTGCTTGTTGAATTCTTCATCTCTTACCTGTTTTAAAATGGTTTCATAACTTGTTTCATCAATTTTGAAAACTTTTCCACAATTTGGACATTTAATTTCGTTCATATTATTTTCTCCTTTTATATTTATATTATTTTTTTCTATTTCATTAGTAAAAATGTTGTTAATTTTGTATTTTAGTTCTTGTACATATTCCTGTTCTTGTTCTAATTCCATTTGTTTTTACATTTTGATTTGTCAAATTTACTAAGAAGTTTCCGCAACCAGAACATACATCTTCATTTTTGTTCTTTTTTTATTATTTTTTACTAAATATTTGTTTCTTCTTTTTCTTCATTTAGCATGTTCTTACCTAAGAAGTAATCTTCGATAAAATTCCATCTTTCTTCTTTACTTTTTAGTTCTAAAATGAATTTTTCAAGAATTTGCACATCTCTTTCGTGTTTATCTTTTGCTTTTTCTACTATCTTATTTTTGTATTTTATTTTTCCATCTGCAATTGCCTGTATTTTTGCTGGATCGTTTAAACGAATAAATATTTCTGGGTTCTCTCCACCATACATATCATATTGTATCAAGTTAAATATTGATAATATATTTAATGCTCTTATAATTTGGCCTATTGATTTTTTATCTACATTTTTATATTTTACTATTTTTGTACATTCAGCCTTGTCCAGCTCATTTATAATACCACTTCTGTATAGAATTTTATCTGCAAGTGCTTTATAACTTGATGAATTTATTCTGTATTTTACTATTTCTCCAATAGTCTTTGTTGTTACAAAATCCCTTATCAATAATTCTGGATCTTCTATGCACTTAAAATATCCATTTGCAATGTTTTCAGTTATTATTTTATCTTTGAATTCCTCATTTAGTTCTTTCTTCAATTCATTTATAGTAAATTCGCCTTGCATTGCTTGTAATTTTGCTAATACTTTATTTACTTTGTCTATACATTCTATTAACTTTTCCTTTACTCCTGCAAATGTTTCCTCTTCATTTATTGTTTGTATCTCTATTTTTGTTCTAGGATGTATTTTTTCTGCAAATTCACCAAATATTTTTTCTCTTTCCTGATAAAATGTGTATTTAAACTGTGGGAAAGATATTCTAGAGAATTTCTCTTCCCATAACCTTTTTAAATCGATTGAATATATATCACCAAAATCAGTTACTTGATAATCTCTTTCTTTTTCGTTGTTTCTTCCTTTCGCTAGTAGTTTTACATATTTATAGAACTCGCTTTTTTCAAATTGATCTTTTATTTCTTTATCAATAACAATAAAAGCACTGGTAAACATAGATCTTGGTCTTGTTATTATTACTGGAAATTTAAATTGTGAATTTAAATCTTTTTCTATATTGAGTAATGCTGTTTTTACTGTATTTTCAAGGTCACCAGCTTTTGCAAATACAGTTTCAAATGCTTGTGGAGTTATTAAATTATTTTGTCTCCTACTTCTTTTATACACATTACTTAATACTCTCATACAGCCTTCTATATGATACTGTTTTATTGCAGACATTCCAAAGAGTTGATTTGCGTAATTCATATCTTTTTTATAATAATCCATGCATGCCATTCCAGTCATTTCTTTATCTCTTGCAGCTCTACCTATTTCTTGTACATAGTCATTCAAATTTCCCGCCTCTGCATAATGATACACATTTTTTATGTCTTTAATGTCTATTCCCATTCCAAAAGCCTTTGTTGCAAACATGAACTTTATTTTTCCACTTTTATAATCTTTAGCAGATTTTCTTTTTAGTAGTTTATCTGTTTTTCCTGTATATAGTCCTACCTTTTCTTCTGTCTCATCAAGCATTTCGAAGCCATTTCTTCTATAATATGCATCCATTGCAGTTGAATTATATGGAAAATACACTAATGATTTTTCCTGTTTTTCATCCCATTCTTCTAATCTTTCTTTTAGATTTTCAGTTTTAGAAAGCATTGTTTCCGTTTTATTCAAACTCTCATCATGTATTTTTATGTCAAAATCAATATCGTCTCTTTTTATTTCTCCTATATATGTTATTGGATTTCTTAAAAATAAGCTTTGTGATATTTCTAGCACTCCATCATCTTTTCCGCCCATTACAGCTGTTGCAGTAAATGTACACACTGGAAATTTATATTTTCTAGATGTTAAATCAAGTCTACCTCCTTTATATCTAGCTCTTCTTAATCGTTCTATATATGTACCTAAATACCAATAATCTGGTCTAAATCCTTGTCCCCATGTTGTTACAATATGTGCCTCGTCTATTATTATTGCTGATATGTCTCTTGTCCCAATTATATTTTCTATAGAATATGACAATAAAGCTTCTGGGCTTAAATACAAAATATCTATTTCCCCTACATCTATCTTTTTAAGAATTTCTTGCTTATCGAAAGGATTTATATCTGAATTTATTCTTGCTGCTTTATGGTAACCTCTCTCCTCTAGATTTTCAACTTGGTCATTCATTAGTTCTACCAATGGAGAAATTACAATAGTTAATGATCCAAATTTGTTTGCTGCATACACAGCAGGTATTTGAAACATTACAGACTTTCCAGCTCCAGTTGGAGCAGTTACAAAAATATCTCTATATACCGAATTCTTACCATCATTATCGTCTTTACTTATTTCTATTTGCTCCACTATTGCATCTATGATTTCTTTTTGCATTATTTCTATTGTTTCATTATTTTCATTAGGTGATTTATATATTTTTATAGGCTTAAATTTTTCGAAGTTAGGGATTCCTATTTCATTCCTTGCTATATCTATATATTCTTTTTCTCTTATTCTTCTTTTTTCACCATTTTCAAATTTAAATACTTCTATTCCATTACTTTGAAAATAACCTACTATACCGGTGAACATTTCTTTTGTAATGTCATCGTCTATATTTATTACAATTCCTATTTTTTTGTATTTTTCGCACTCAATTACATTCTGTAAGTAAAGTTCTTTATTGTCACTTAGCTCAAAAACAAATTCAACATCATTTGCTAATATTAAATCATTTTTTTCTGCTTGGTATCTTTTTTTTACACTTATTTGATCCCTATCATCATATTCATAGTTATTATACTGAACATAATATTTTCCATTTATCTCATACACATATGAATATATCAGATCCATATTTTCATTTTCAAAAGAATCATCATTCTGATTTTTCAATAATGATTCCATATATTCTTTGTTATAGTATTCCACAGGATATATATTGTAATATTTATTGTTATCATATACACATATTTTTATATTAAAAACTTTTGCTATTGCAGTCAATGCCTCATGGCATGCAGATAATTCTTCATATGTTATCCACAAGTCTTCGTTCATAAGTCTTGTATAATTTTGTGTAATTGCAGCCATGACCTCTTTTGAAACATTATTTAATTCATTACTAATATTTATTTTGTTTTCTATTTCAGTGTCTACTAATCTTTTATCTTTTACTCTTTCTAGGAACTCTCTTTCATATCCTTTATAAACAACTAACATATTATCTCCTTTCTTACTACTTTTTTATTATCTCTTATAATGTATAATTTTTTATTCTTTCGAATGAATCTTCGTTTTGTTTCATTTTATGTAACATAATTTTTCTTCTTTATTTTTTATATTGATATTCTCGTATTATTTTTTCCTCCCATTGAATTATAACATATATTTTTAAATTTTAAACATTTTGTTGATATCTATTATGATTAATTTTTATTTTATTTATAATTTCAATTTTTACCTTAGAAATAGTCAAAATATAACTATATATCAATAGTTGCATTTTGACTATAATAAAATAATTTGTATAAATATTTTTGTTTAGGAGATTATTATGTTACGTTTAAAGGATTTGAGATAAGATAATGATTTAAGACAGTCAAACATTGCAAAGCTGTTGCACGTTTTTCAAACAAATTATAGTAAATATGAGCTAAGTAAGATAAATATTCCCGTTAATTTTCTAATTGTTCTTGCTACTTTTTATAATACTAGTATTGATTATTTACTTAGAATTACTGATGAATATAAGCCATATAATAGGATTAAACATATTTCTTAATTTTTGTAAAATAGAAACAAGTAAAATTTTACAATGTTTGTTTTTTATTTTTTCACTAATTACTCTGAAACATATAAAAAGGATCCTAGAAATTTTCTAGAACCCTTTATTTTATTGGTTGCGGGAGATAGACTCGAACTACCGACCTTTGGGTTATGAGCCCAACGAGCTGCCAACTGCTCCATCCCGCGATGTTTGACATTTTTATTATACTACTGTGGTATCTGCCTTGTCAAGCCATTTTTATTATTATATGCTTATTTTTTTGTTTTATTACTCTTTTTTTTTTAATTTTCTTTTTATTATTAGAATTTTTAGTTAAATTTATTAATATTCTAAAGATTTGATATAGGTCTTACAAATAGAAAATGTTTTTTTACTAAAATTGTTCTAGGTTATATGTAGTACTAAGAATTTTATAAGCTATAAATAATTTTTATTTTATTGTTATCATATCTTTTAAGTTGTCAAATTTGCTATTTCCTATTCCTGGTACATTTTTTAAGTCTTCTATTGTTTTGAATTTTCCTGTTTCTTTTCTATATGATATTATTTTATTTGCTGTTGCTTCTCCAATTCCTGGTAGTTTTGTTAGTTCTTCTAAGTTTGCTGTATTTATGTTTATTTTTTGACTTTCGGTTTTATTTTCTTCTGATGTTTCTAGCCCACTTGTGCTTGTTATGTATTCTTGTTGTTCTTCACCTTTTTTTGGTACTTTTATTTTTTCTCCATCGTTTAATATGTATGCAAGATTTAGTTTTGTAAGGTCTGCCTCGTCTGTCTCTCCCCCTGCTGCCTCTATTGCGTCTACTATTCTTGCTCCACTTTCTAACACTACTACTCCCTGATTTTTTACTTCTCCTATTATGTGTACCATTATTTTTTCTTGTGTGTTTTCTGTTTCTATTTCTTCATTTTGGTTTGTTGATGTTTCTTCTATTTCTTGATAGTTTTCGTCATCGTTTGTAATGTTGTGTATGTATAGTCCTATGGTTCCTATAATAATTACTGCTGCTGCAATTATTATTATTTTCATTTTTAAGCTTGTTTCTTTCATTCTCGTATTCCTTTCAGTATAATTATATAATTTAAAGTAAATTTAAAAATTTTTAATCTCTATTTTGGTTCTTTATGATTCTCTATGAAAAGCTAATTTTGTTACTTCTGTTTTTATAAATTGTCCTTATTTTATTGATATTTTCTTGTTTTTAATATAAAATGTATTGCATATACTTATTTTATAGGAGTTTTTTTTATGCAAAAATTTTCTAATATTTTTAAGAAATGTTTATTAATTTTTTTAATTAATTTTATTATATTTAATGGATATACATCTGTTTTTGCAGAGGATTCTGGTAGTGCAGCTATAGCTTCTGATATGTTGTCTGTTGCTGCTTTTGATGCTGATTCTAGTACTCCCAATGCATCTGTCTCTGTTTCTGGTAACGGTCAAAATAGTTCTTCTAATGCTGCAGTAGATGCAGATGTTTCTAATAATTCATCTATTTATGATGCAAGTGATGCTCCAGAAACTTATTCTGGTGCTGATATTTTGCTTGATTTAGATACTTCTAAGATTTTATATAGTAAGAATGCTGATGAAAAGATGTATCCAGCAAGTACTACTAAGGTTATGACTGCTATTTTAACTTTGGAAAATTGCAAACTTACAGATGTTGCTACTGTTAGCCATAATGCTGTTTTCTCAATTCCTTCTGGTTATTCTATTGCAAGTCTTCGTGAAGGTGAGGAGCTTACTATAGAGCAACTTTTGAATGTTTTGCTTATTCCTTCTGCAAATGATGCAGCAGTTGTTCTTGCAGAGCATATTGCAGGTTCTGTTGAATCTTTTGCAAATATGATGAATGCTAAGGCAAAGGAGATTGGATGTACTAACACAAATTTTGTAAACCCTAATGGAATTCATAACGTAAATCACTATTCTACGGCTCACGACTTGGCGCTTATTGGTCAATATGCAATGAAGTTTGATGTTTTTAAGCAAATTGCTTCTAAAACTTCTTATTCTTTACCTGCTACTAATAAGTATGATAAGACTGATAGAATGTTTAATACTACAAACGAACTTATTAAGGTTAACCATAGTTCTTCTCCTAGGAATTACTACTATAAGTATGCAACTGCGGGAAAGACTGGTTATACTGATGCAGCTAAGAGTTGTATTATTGCAACTGCCAAGAAGGATAATCGTTCTTTGCTTGTGGTTGTTTTGCACGGAAGCACTAATGATGATGGTTTAAGTCAAAGAGCTTTAGATTGTAAGAATTTGTTTGAATATGGCTTTAACAGTTTTAAATATGAGACTATTATTCACAGTGGTGATGTTGCCAAAAGTGTTACTGTAAAGAATGGAACTGATGAAACAAAAGAGCTTAATTTAATATATTCTGATGATGTAAATGTTTTGGTTCCTACCAGTTATGATTTAAGTAATGTTGCAAGATCTGCAAATATAGAGCTTACAGAACAATTATATGCTCCAATTTCTGAGGGTACAGTTCTTGGAAATAGTAAAATTTCTGTTTATGGTTCTGATTATTCTGTTGATTTAATTGCATCTCACACAGTTTATAAAGCTAACACTTTAAAGACAATTATGGAACTTTTACTTTTAATAATTTTTCTATTCTTTTTTGCAAAGATTATTAAGATTTTTTCTAAAAAGAAGAATAAAAAGAGAAAAAATTTTAGAGGTAAGTCAACAGCTAAAAAATCTTCTAAAAAGAAAAAGTCTAAACACCTTTCAAAAGATATGGATAATTTTTATCCCAAGTACTAAGAAATATATCTAAAAATCAACTTTTGGTATTATATGACTTACATTTTTTATCTAAAAACTATTAATTGATTAATGGTTTGTGCTTAATATAAATTGCACAATAGTTTTGTTCTTTTTTATTTATAAAGTTAATTTTTTAATAAATTTATTTACATATAAAAGTTTTAAATGCACATAAAGCTTATAAAAATAGGGATTAATTTTTACATTAACCCCTATTTTTTAATAATCTTCTCCAATTACTATTGTTATATCTACATTAGAATTATTTGTTCCCTTACTTACAGTTCCTGCACCCATTAGTTCTTTTATTTCTTCTGTTGTTGTACTATCCTGGTTTGTTCTATTTGTTATTGTCGTTTTTTTAGTTTTGTTTGTTGTTCCTTGCTTTGATACTGTGTAACCAGCATTTTTTAATTTTGTTACCACTTCATTTAATGCTGAACTCTTTCCAGAACCATTTAATACTTCTATTTTTACATTATTTCTTGTATTTTTATCTGTGTCTTCTTGGCTGCTGCTATCTTCACTTTCTTCTGGGAATAGCTCTGCTACTAGTTCTTTTGTTTTGGTTTTGTTTGCAACATATATTGAAACCCCATTACACATTTCTGTGTCTCCTGGTACCATTCCTGTTTTTATGTTGTTTGCATCAAATTTTACTGCTGCAGGAACATATGATTTTAAGCTTGCCAAGTCCATATTTGTTGTAACATTTTCGTTCATTACATCTATTATTTGTTTTAGTTTAAATATGTTTTGAACTTTTAATGTTTGTTTTAGAGTTGCCATTATAAATTCTCTTTGTGTTCTCATTCTTCCTAAATCTTGTTGTCCATAACTAGAAGGATATGTTGAACCATCGTTGTTGTGTCTAAATCGAAGTAGTTGTTCTGCTTTAGCACCATCTATTAATTGCTCTCCTGCTTTTAAGTCTATGTATAAGTTTTGCTCTGTGTCTTCTGTATAGTACATGTCTATTGGTACATTAAATGTTACACCACCTATCGCATCTACTAATTTTATTAGTGCTTTTGTATCTATTATTACATAGTTTTCTAATTTTAAACCTGTTAAGTCATTTATTCTATCTATTGCATCTTGTGTTTTCGTTCCACTTCTGAATACTGTGTTTATTTTATAGCTTGCAATGTAATTTTGTGTTGCTGTTTTTCTGTCTTTTTTACCAACATATGTATCTCTTGGAATTGACATTAAAGACGCTTCTTGTGTTTTTGGATTATAAGATGCAACCATTATTGTATCTGCTAGTTTGTAGTCATCTACGCCACTTATTCCCATTATTAATACTTGTATTGGTTTTAAGTTTTCCATACTTTCTTTATCTTCACCAAGTATTGTTGCAAGTGTTCCAGAAAGTCCTCCACCATTGTCTTTTATTTTATTTACGACGCTTACTATTCCCCATATTATTAAAAGGCAAAGTATTATAAGCACAATTTTCATTGCTAGTCTATTTTTTGTTTTTTTCTTTCCTGATTTTTTATGTAATTCTCCATTCTTTGGAGTTTCTTTTCTACTTTTTTTCAATTTTTTCTCTCCTATACTAATTTGTCTAAAAAAAGTATAGCAAACATTTATTAAAATATCAATATTATTAAAGTATTTTGTGTATAAAATTGTATTACATATTTACGAATTTTGCAAGAAAAAGCGTATACAAAATTCTACGCAATTTCGACAATTTTGTATACGTCTATTTTTACTATTTTAATAAAATGTTTAATATTATATTGTTATTGTATAATATTGAACCTATTGTTGATTTTGTAACTGCTGTTACAACTGCGTTGTTTGCCCAAATTAAACTTGTTAATGATATTAATCCTAGCACTATATAAATTACAAGCATTCCTTCTACTGCACCATATGCTAAGCCTCCTATTTTATCTATTTGACTAATTATTGGTAAGTTTGTTATTGTTTTTGCAAATAGACTAACTATTACAAGCAATATTCTTGCTACTATAAATACTATTATTCCAGATCCTATATTTATTATTGTTGTGGTTGTAGTTTTTGCTGTTTCTTCTACTATTTTATTTCTTGCATCTGTTGTTTCGTTTTCTATTTTGCTATTTATATCTTGAACAAATTTTGTTGGCATATTTTGTTCTTGTGAAGAGTCCTCTGGAGTCTCTTCTTTTTCTTTGCTAAATGTTTGTATTATTGTGTTTTGTATATTTTCGTCTATTTGAGTGTTTTTTGTAATTGCTGCGGCAACTGGTTTATATAGCATAAATGCAAGTACTAACGCTACTATAAATGATACTAATTTTATTATGCTTCCTGTTAATCCTTTTTTTATTCCTGTTATTATGCAGCCAGCAAGTATTACAACTATAATTAAATCTACTACTATTCCCATTTTTTATCTTGTATGATTATTTAATCATACTCTCCTTTCTTTTTTATTATTGCAATTCTTTAGCACATTTTAGAAAAATCTATTTTTCCGTATTCTTTTAAGTTCTATAACAAATTTTCTAATTGTAAATAATATTCTAAATTTTTATCAGTACTATTATCTTCTTTATAAGTTTACTATTTCTATTTTGTTTCTATATACTATTCCAGCAATTGCATCTGTTAGCACTATTTTTCTTATTTCTTGAGATGATGTGTATTTTTTTACAAGCCAGCCATTAGTTCTAATGAAATGTATTTCTGATCCTAAATTTAATGCTATATTATTTCCATAAGTATATAGGTCTCTTGTTACTCCTTCAAATTTATATTCCGATTGTTTTTGATTTGATGTATTTATTATTTTTACTGTGGTTTGTGTACTTAAAAGTCCTGCTGATTCTTCCTGTACTGTAGCAACATTATTATCTAATTGTATACTGTAATACGTTATTTTATTTTCTTTTTGAGTTATGTCTACTATTTTACTATCTGCATTATCTTTTATTAACTGAATACTGTCATCATACATACACACTAGTTTGTTTCCATAGCTATATTTTAAGCTTAGTATTAGGCTATTTTGTTCTGCATTATATGTATAAATTAATGCTTCATCTGGTGCCGTTTTTGTTTTTTCTACAGAAAGTATTTTTACATTTGACTGAATTAAAGTTCCTGCCGTATTAATTTCTGCAAATGCAAGATTTTTACAGTCTGAAGATATACTTAAATCTATTGCAATTGTTTTAGATAAATAATATTTAAAAAGCTCTGTTCCTTTTTCGTCAAATACTATTATTACAGACTTGTTTGCAGTTCCAGTTAATACTGCCGCTGTATATCCTGCTTCGTTTACTGTAACTCTAGAAATGTTGCCTTCTAAGTTTTTTTCCCAGACAATTTCGTTTTCCTTCATTAGATATACTTTTGAAGATCCTTTTTCCCCAATTATAAAATATCTACCGCAAGAATATGTTATAGGCGTACTTATTTCTACCTTTAAATCAGTTTCTTTTTTGGCAGACTGATTATATAAAGAAAGTGTATTGTCTTTTAATATTGCAATTTTATTGTAATACGCAAATATATTTAATTTATCGTAGTCTTTTATTTCTATTGCTTTTAAATTGCTTTGTGTAATTTCTTTTCTTAATATGTTTTTGTCTATGTATCCTCTAATATTTTCGTTTGTAGCATACAAAATATATGTTATTACTATTAATAGAATTATTAGTAATAATATTATAAGCCCTATTAAACGTTTTTTATTGATTGTTTTATGTGCATTTTTGTCAAAATAAATTACATTATCTTGTTCTTTATTTTTCATACAGTTCTCCTTAAAATTCTATTTGTATAGCATTTTTCATACTGATTATACATTATTTGCTTTATATAATCAATGTGTTAGTTTGACTTTTTGTATTAAAATTTTTTAGGGTTTTATTTATTTTTAGAATTGTAACAAAGTAAAGCTATTTGATATATTCCTATTGCCCCAAATACTGGATACATTATATTTATTAATTTTCCAAAGCCAATATATGATATTGGTATACTTAAAAGACATAATACAAATGCTGCCTTTTTATATTTTTCTTTTGTCTTTATATTTTCTAATATTCCAAAACCTGCTGATATTGCAGATGTAAATATTGCAATTACTACTACTATTGAATACAATATTTCTTGTATTTTATTTTTTTCTAATATTTTTAGTATTGGAAGTTCTACATAATTTATGTTAAATTTTGCAAGTGATAGTATTTGAAATATACAAATTGATAATATTGCTAAAATTATTGCTGTTATTATTGTAATTATTTTTATTTGTTTTTCATTTTTTATTATTTTGCTTGATGATATAAGAATTGGAATTAGTATTATAGAATTGTAACTACTATATAGCATAGCACTGAGTAATGCACTTGCTCTACTTACATTTTCAAACTTTGGAGGTTCTGTTCTGTTTATATTAGTTGTAGCAATGTAAATAACAATAATTATTAAAATAGGAATTATGTATCCATTTATTTTCATTATTCCATCTATGTTTTTCATAAATGTAAAATATAATAATATACTCATTATTAATGATGTTATTATTGTTGGGATATTATATTTTTGTTTAAAAAATGCACTCCATCCAGCTATCATTATGAAAAAAGAAATTATTAAAAATGCGTTTATTATTATTTTTAGTATGTTTTTTGATATGTTATTTTTTGTTATTTTTTGAAGAAATTCCTCATTGTTTTCTATTTTTTTGTCTATTGCTATTTTTAATGTTACGTATATTATTATTGCCGTAATTAAGCACGAAAAAATAATTCCTATAATACCCATTCCTTGGTATATTTTAAAAAATAAAAATATTTCTTTTCCAGAAGCAAATCCTGCTCCTATTATTGTACCAATTATTATTGATATTACTTTTATTACATTATTTTTTTGCATAAAAGCCCCCTCATAAAATTTATGAGGGGTTTTTCTTTTTATACTTTATTTTTTTCTTCTTCTTACTTGCCATACTATTATTCCTGTTAAAAGAATTAATACTGGTATTGAAATTATTATTATTTGTATTATTATTTTTTGTTGTTCTGTTGCTGTAAATGTTGATATTGTTCCTGTGTCTTTTCTTACTGTTATGTTATCTGTTCTTTGTGTTAAGTAAGAAACTGAATTTAGTGCTAAATCTCTGTTATTATAGAATGATATTCCCATTACTCTGCTTTGGCTATTTGAGCTTGTGCCATATAGTTGTATACTTAAGTCACTTGCAAATACACTATTTGCAAATATTACAGCTTTAGATGTTTTTTCTTCTTCATTTACTTTTATTTTTTTAGTAGCTATAGCTCCTATAATAGCTCCTGCTGCATCTTTATCTGCATCTATTCTTGTAGTTGAGTTTATTGTTAAGTCGTTTCTTAAGAAAGAAGAACTGGTTGCAGTTATTAAATTTTCTGTAGTAACACCTAAACTTTCTAGTTCTTCATCTGATTTGAATGTTAATTTTCCTGCATTTAATAATGCTACTGCACCATCTGATGATATATATTTTGTAATTTCAGAAGAATTACTTACTTGTGGTATTACAAAGTTTGGATATCCACTTAACATACTGCTTGTTGATTCTTCGAAGACTACTTCGTTAGATTCTTCCACACCATATTGTTCTAATATTTTATTAAAGTTTGCTAAGTTTACTCCTTGAATATTTGGATCTGCAAGAATTAATAAGTTTCCGCCTTTGTTTATATAGTCTATTATTAAATCTCTTTCATATTCTGAAAAATCTTCCTTTAATGTTGTTAATACCAATACATCACAGTCATCTGGTACTTTACCATTTACTAATAAGTCTAGCGAATTTACTGTGTTTGCCTCATTTTTTAAATATTCTTCAAATACAGTATATTGATCTGTATATTGAACATGATTTGTAACTAAGTATATGCTTGGTGTTTTTTCTAAGTTAACTGCAAGTATTGCATTTGTAAGTGCTTGTTCTGTTATGTCTATTTGTTCATATGTTGTGTTATCATATGTTGTAAGATCACTAGTCATTACTGCCTTTTTTCTATTTTCTGTTTCAACAATAACCAAACTTGAAATTCCACTTCCAAGTGCATAATCCGACTGTAAGTCTGGTCTTGTACTTACATCTGTTAATTCTTCATATGTAATATGAGAATTTTGTTTATTGTATAGGTTTGCATATTCTTCTATTGCAGGATAATCACTCATTCCATATGCTATTATTTTTGTATCTTGATTAACACTTTTTACTTTGTCTATAGATTCTTGTGATAATGAATATAACTTATCTTTTGTTATATCTATATTTGCTATTTTTAGACTTCTAACATATATGTTAAGTACTGTATATATTGCTATTATTATTACTATTAATAACATTGTTAAAAGTGTGCTTCTAAGCCATTTACCTTTTTTAAATAATTCTTTTGTCTTTTCTTTCACAATTTTCTCCTCCTTTTTCTATTTTACTAATTTTCTTCTTTTCATTACTATCATTGTTAGTATAACAAACATTATTGTCATAGATACTAAATTTATTGTCTCTGTTATAGGGAATGTTCCTGTTGCAAAATGATAAAATAAATTTATTAATGATATTGAATTTAGTGTTGTAGAAATATTTGGAGCAAGCCATGTTAATACAAATGCTGCAATTGTTACTATTGCTGCAATTATTTGATTTTCTGTTAAGCTTGATATAAACATTCCAAAAGCAGTATATGCCATTGACATTAGTAAAAAGCCAAACATTGCTGTTAATACTATTGGCATATCTGGAACTTTAAAGTAGCATAATATTGCTAAATAAATGAATGTTAATAATTCTGTAATTATAATTACTCCAACTGCTGCTAAAAATTTACCAAGTGTAATTCCTATCATACTTCTAGGTGATGTCATTAGCAGTTGCTCTGTTCCATTTTTTCTTTCTTCTGCAAACATTCTCATTGTTAATAATGGAACTATGAATATTAATGTATAAATTGCTGAATAATAAAATACATATTGGAATGTTGTCATTCCTTGATATATTGTTGTTATATAAAATAAAATACTAAACATAGCTAGGAATATTCCTATAAAAACATAGCCTATAGGTGACAAAAAATATGTTTTAAATTCCTTTTTTAATACTGCCCACATTATTTTTTACCTCCTTTTTGTTTTTTTGCTGTATTTTCTTTTTTCTCATTTTTGTTTGATTCTTTTTTATTTGTTTTTTCTGTCTTCTTTTCTGCTTTATTTACTTTTTCTTCTTTTTTTGCTTTTTCTTCTTTTTTTGCTTTTTCTTCTTTTTTTGCTGGTTTATTATCTTTTTCTGTTGCTGCATCTATTAATGTTAAAAATGCATCCTCTAAAGATTTTTCTGCTTTTTTTAATTCGAATATTGTTATATCTTTTTTAGGCAATATTTCAAATAATTGTTTACGTAAGTCTATATCTGCTTTAGATTCTATCATATATTGTTTTGTTCCATCTTCATTGTCTTTTATGAATTTACATTCTGTGATTTCTGGAATTTCTTTTTTTAGCTTTGTCATATTTTTATTTTTATCTTCTACTGTAAGTAAAATTACATTTTTCTCTTCTGTCTTTTGCTCCAAGTTTTCTGGAGTATCTACTGCAATTATTTTTCCTTTATTTATTATGATTACTCTTTCACATATTTGGCTTACTTCTGATAATATGTGTGAGCTTAATATTACTGTATGTTTTTTACCTAGGTCTTTAATTAACTTTCTTATTTCTGTTATTTGTCTTGGATCTAGTCCTACTGTTGGTTCATCTAATATTATTACTTTTGGATCTCCAACTAATGCTCCTGCTAAACTTACTCTTTGCTTGTAACCTCTTGATAAGTTTCGAATAAGTTTTTTAGAAACGTCTTTTAAACCTGTTTCTTCTAATACTTTTTCTACATTTTCCTTTTTTTCTTTTCTTGGAACTTTTTTTAGTTCTGCCATATATGTTACAAACTCTTTAACTGTTAGTTCCGTATATAAAGGAACTCCTTCTGGCATATACCCAATTTGTTTTTTTGCTTTTGCAGACTGTCTTTGAACATCAAATCCATTCACTTCTATTGTTCCCTCTGTTGGTTCAATAAAACCTGTTATCATGTTCATTGTTGTTGATTTTCCTGCTCCATTAGGGCCTAAAAATCCAACAACTTCGCCGTCTTTTACTGTGAAACTTATGTTATCTACTGCAACAAAGTTTCCATACTTTTTTGTGACGTTTTTTACTTCTATCACTTGTTTTTCCTCCAATCTATTATTTCCCTAAGTTTATACGTTTTATATATTAACACTAGTTTTTTTTTCTCGCAACTAATTTTATGATTTTTCACATAGAATTCACATTTTAATAAGAAACAACTATATTAAAATATCTGCCAAAATTGTTTTGGCAGATATAAATTAATAATGTAAATATGTAATTGCTAGCTCTAGGTTTCCTTCATTTTCTCCTTTGTCGCAATATATTTTTGATTTTTCAAACCATACGTTATGAGGCATACTTTCTGAGCCAGTATCTACTTTTTGAATACCTACAATTGTTGTTCCAATATCTATAGATTGTATTCCTGCACCACTTAAAACAGCATTATAAGTTTCTGTTTTTAATTCTTTAGAAGTTTTTGAACTATTGCTGTTTAGGCTTTTTTCATCACAGTTATTGTTCATAATGTCTGAACTAGATAAAACTACTGGTTTGTCTGTATCTGATGAACTATATCCTGTAATTAATATCCTGCAATTAAACTATGCATTTGTGCATAAGTAACTGCCACGTAACTTTCTCCGCTAAATCTTCCTCTTGGAACTTTTATTGCCACATATTGTACTCCATTTAAAGCTTTTGTTGATTGTAGGGCTTTTCCATCTGGGTATAAAGCAACTGTTGGATATGAGGAATTTATTCCTATACATCCATTTACCCCTACAGTACTCATATCTGGATAGGAATTGTTTACAGCACTAGCTCCAGCATTATAGCCATTATTATAGCCCGCCGATTTTCCAGCACTATACCCATCATTATATCCAGCCGATTTTCCTGCATTATATCCATCATTATATCCAGCTGATTTTCCTGCATTATATCCATTTTGGTAAGCTTCGTTAATCTCACTCGACATAAGTTTTTGCATATCTGATATATTAACTCCAACGTATGAACCTCCATCATAAACTCCACTAGGGACTTGCATTGCCACATATGTCTGTCCATCTAAAGCTGCTGTTCTTTGTAAATTTGTCGCATTAGGATACAATGCAACATTTGGATATGAAGAGTTCATTCCTATACATCCATTTTTTCCTACCGTACTTCTATAGCCTCCAAAGTAATTATATACTGTTTCTTTGTTTATTCTAGCTTCTGGTGCCCAACTTTCTCCATTAGAGTAATATGCGCCTTCTGGTAATGCATTTATAGCAAAATAATCTGAACCAGATTCCCAGCCACCATATTGATATTGCCCTCTGTTAACCATAGTTCCCGTAATTTTGCTTCCATTTACCCACGCAGTTACTCCTTCTATTAGTTGTTCTGCTACTGCAGTGGCAGATGTTTGCATTGATAAACTTGCTACTGTTATTATTCCTTCTCCGTTATGATAGCCTTGCGGAATTGTATAACTTCCTCCAGCATTTAATGTTATTGCTTTTGCCTTATTTTCTGGCATTGTTCCTTCTTTTAAAGTTCCATTACTATCTGAAAAATACGTTTTTCCTTTTATTACATCTTGCGGAGATGCTGTAGCCTGTATAGCTTCTCCTTTTGCTAATTTTACTTCTAAACTATTTATATTACTATTTGATTTTTCCACTTTTTCTTCTGTATTTGAAACCATTGCTTTCGTTCTATTAATTATTCCATTGTTTCCTGTTAATGTTGAAATTGTAACTCCTGCCAATATTAATAGCACTACTATTGCTACTGCTAAAGCTACTAATGTAACTCCATTTTTACTTTTCACTATATCTTTTTCTCCTTTTGTATATATTGTTATTAAGTATGTAACTTAATAAAACAAGAAATGTTTTAAAGCAGTTATATTTTAAGACTTTTATGTTCTTTACTTTATAATTTTTTTATCATTTTTTATTGCTAATTTTGCGTTTCTAAATTTACATTTTTTGTTGATTTTATTATTGATTTATGGTATAAGTAAATTATCGTTAAGTTACATACTTAACGATAATTTTGTATTACTTTTTGTTTAACCGTTCATATAAATTTTGTTATGTATTGAAAAATTCCCTTTTATGTTATATAATATTAATATATTTTTAGATTGGAGAATTTTATTATGACAAGTAAACAACGTGCTTATTTAAGAGGTTTGGCAAATAACATTGACGCTATTTTTCAAGTTGGAAAAAATGGTATTTCGGATAATTTTATAAATCAAATAAACGATGCTTTGGAAGCAAGAGAATTAATTAAAATTTCTGTTTTAGAAACTGCTCCAGAAGAAATTTTAGAGATTGCAAATATTTTAGCAAATTCTACAAGATCTGAAATTGTTCAAACTATGGGTAGCAAAATTACTCTTTACAGGGCAAGAAAAAAGAACTCTAAAATTATACTTCCAAAAAAGTAAAATTTTATATTTACAGTTTTATTAACAAAAATGTTTAATTTATTAAAAAAGAATTTAAGTTTAAATATACTTAAATTCTTTTTTATAATTATTTTTCTAATATGCTTGATGCATAAATTAATGTTCCTTCATTATTCATTATTCTTAAGTTTGGAAATATTTTATTCATTCTTTCATTTGTAAAAACAATGTTTTCTATTTTTTCTATAATATTGTTATTACTAATGTAATTTCTTCCATTTAAAACCTCTTTTGCGTTCCTTGAATACACAACAAATCCCCAGATTGTGGATAAAATATATAAAGTTATTGTTACTGTTAATATAATATCCAAAATTTTACTTCTTTTTCCATTCATTTTATTTATTAATTTATCCAAGTATTTTTTTATAAACAACATAAACACTACTACGATTACTGTAAATACCACTGAATATGCTAAACATATTCTTCCGTTTAAGTTGCAATATTTCTTAGAATAATTCCAAAATATAGAACCGTTAACACCTTCTAGTATAAAGCTTATTGCATATTGCATTAATGATACTAAGATTATGCTTATTATAAATAATTTTATTTTTTTATTTTTAAATTTGCCTAATGCATTAATTAAAATTAAAGACGAAATTCCATATATAAAACAAAGTGTTCCTAAATATAATCCTCTTGCACCGATTGTTTTACTCATTATTACATATACTATAGTTTCGGTTATAAGTCCCGATAAACTAAAAATAATAAAATACCATAAATTTATATGAAATTTAGAACTTTTATTTTTGTTTTCCATTTTACTAGTATTCCTTATACAATCTATTTAGGTTTTTATAAAGGCTTTACCTATAAACCTTTCTAAGAACCAATATAAATTTTTATTATTAATTTATATAGCACGAACTCTATTGTATAACAAATATTATAAATTTTCCACATTTTTATGCAATATTTTTAAAATTCGGTTGACAAAACTCTTTTTTAGCATTATAATAATTATTGCATTTGCAAATGGGTCAATAGCTCAGTTGGATAGAGCATACGCCTTCTAAGCGTAGGGTCGGGGGTTCGAATCCCTTTTGGCCCACCAAAAAGTGTAGCAGTATCTAAAATGGTACTGTTTTTTTGTATACTTCTATTTTGCTCTTTATATTTTTAATTAAACTGAAAATTTGCAATAAAAAAATGTGCATTACTGCACACTTTTTTATTTGCCTTCATAATCTGTTAAATCTGGTGTTTCAAAATCTTTGTCTGTTAGACTGTTAAAATGATAGTTTGAATAGTCTGTTGTTTGTGTTGTTTTTTTGTTTGTATCTGTTGATGTATATTTCATAATATTTCTTACACAATACCCCTTTTCCTTACTTATGTACGTTGTGTCTCCTGTAATTATACTTAAGCAATTTATTTTGTAACAGTCTTCACCATTTACGTTTTCTTCTGTTATTAATGAAAATAACGCATACATTTTTATATTACTTTCATTAAATTTAGCTGGTAAGCCTATTCCTACTAATTTATTACCATCATCGGTGGTAAATTTTTTGTTGGCTGGATATATCATAGTTGTTTTGTCTGTTTTCTCATTGTATATTGCTATTAATGTTCTGTTAAATTCGTTCTGGTTCATTTTGAACATTTTACTATTGTCTTTACTTTTTGAAATAACCGTGTTTCTAGGCATAGTACTGTCACCATCGTAAAAGGTACAAGTAAATTCAAAACTATTTGCACTTAAGTTTTCTTGTTGTAAACTTAGCAAGTTTGATAATATTATATAGTTTCTAACAAAATTTACTACTATTAAAATTATTAATATTGCTAAAACTAATAATATTATTGTTGTAATTTTAGATTTTACATTTTTCATAATTTTTCCTCCTCTGTTTTTACAATTATAATAACATAGTATAAAACGTTTGTCTATTTTTTTATCATATAATATTAAATTAATTAGTAACTTGTATTTTCATTTCTTATCTAAAACAAACAATTTAATATAAATATGAATAATGTTGCTGTTTTTCTTCTCTTATTTTATCATTATCTACCAATTTTTCATTAAATTTATTTCTTATGTATTCAGGAAATATCTTTTTTATTGTTTTTGTATATTCTGTTCCATTACCTGGTGTTTTGTATCCTTTTATTTCATTATTTTCTATTATAAATTTATAAGGTATTGAATATCCTGAATTAGTTATTAGGTTATTATCTTGCACATAATAGCTTTCTACTAAAGCCCAAACATATACATATGTTTCGTTGCCTTTTTTAGTTATTCCTAATCTTGCAATATCTGCAAACACTTGAAAATCTGATATTTCATAATTTGGTTTTGAGTCCTTATTTTCCAAATAGTATTTTGGTTTTTCTTGGTCTATTAAATATTGTTCTACTTTGCTGTATAATTCATTATTGCCATCAATTTGTATTTCCTTTTTACTATACTTTAGTATTGCAAATATTACTATTGCAATTATTAAAATTAATAAAATAACCATTATATTTCTTACTTTTTTATTCATATAGATTTCTCCCTTTTTACTCCTAAAATTTTTAAATCTTTCTGTACAAATTATACTATAATATAACTTTTTTATCAATATTGTATTTATATATTCTAGTATTTGCCTTATTTTTATGGTATACTTATTGAAAAATTATGTAAAGGGTTATTTTAATGGAACGTTATAATCATTTAAATACTTATTTTAAGCAACTTTTTGGAGAACGTACTTTAAAGATTTGTATTGATGGAAATTTTACATGTCCTAATAGAGACGGCATATGTGGATATGGTGGCTGTATTTTTTGTAGTAGCAAAGGTAGTGGCGAACTTATTAAAGCTGCTCCTGATATTTCTAGCCAAGTTACACAGTATTTTGAAAGCTATAGGGCTAAACGTGCAAATAAATTTATTGTTTATTTTCAAAATTTTACTAATACTTATGATACTACTGAAAATTTAAAGAAAAAATATGATTCTGCTTTGATTGATGACAGAATTGTTGGATTGGATATTGCAACTAGACCTGATTGTATTGATGAAAAAATTGCAAAGCTGATAAGTTCATATATGCCTAAATATAAAGTGTTTGTTGAACTTGGTCTTCAAACCTCTAATGATTATACTGGAAAATTAATTAATAGAGGCTATGACTCTATTAAATTTACTGAAGCCGTAAAAATTTTAAACAAATATAATATTCCAGTTATATGTCATATAATGGTTGGCTTACCAACTGAGGCCAAACTTATTTCTATTTCTGAAGAATTAAATGGTAAGATTTATAGTTTTAACGTTTTTAGCAATGTTGTTAATACTATTAAATTTATTAATGAACACAATATTTCTGGAATAAAAATTCATTCTACTTATATAGTAAAAAATACTAAGCTTAATAATATGTATGAAAATGGAGAATATACTCCAATTACTTATGATGAATATATGCAAAATTTAGTTTACATTATTGCTCATATTAATCCAGAAATTATAGTACATAGAATATCTGCAGATCCTCCCAAGGATTTGCTTGTTGCTCCTGAATGGTGCTTACATAAAAAATGGGTTACAAATAATATAGATAAATTGTTAGAAGAACGAGATCTTGTACAGGGAATATTCTTTTAATTATTTAATTCACAAATTTGTTACGAATTTTTTTCGTTTACGTAACTTTTTCGTGATGAATATATGTATTTCATCTAAAAATATACACCATTATGAACAAATTTAAAAATTTTCAATTTTAATTTTTTCTTTTGCTATTTGTACTTTTCTATAAGATTGAAAATTTATGAAATAAAATAAAATAAAAAAGAACTATTTAAAGTTTTTTACTAAAAATAGTTCTTTTTCAAATATTTAGCTTCTAAAGAATGCCTCATATCCTCTATATGCTTGATATACATCGTATTTACTTGTTACTTCGTATGGTGCATGCATTGATAATACTGGTACTCCACAGTCTAATACTTCTACACCTTTATTTGCTAGAATGTAGGCAATTGTTCCGCCACCGCCTAAGTCTACTCTACCAAGTTCTGCTATTTGATATGTTACATTGTTAGATTCAAATATGTTTCTTACATATGCGACAAATTCTGCATTTGCATCTGAACCATTTGCTTTTCCAGCAACTCCAGTATATTTTGCAATTCCAACTCCTTTATTTAAGAAAGAAGCATTATGAAGGTCTGATACAGAAGCGTATATTGGGTCAAATCCTGCATCAACATCTGCTGATAACATTTTAGAGTTGCAGAACATTTTATCTAATAGATTTGGTCTATTTACGCCTAATTTATTTATTATTTCTGACATAAATGTTGAAAATACATTAGATTCCATTCCTGTATTTCCCATGCTTCCTATTTCTTCTTTATCTACTAACATACATACAGCTGTTTTTTCTGGATTTTCTATGTTTAATATTGCTGTTAGTGATGTATATACAGATACTTTATCATCTTGACCATATCCAGCAATTAAGCTTTGGTCAAATCCTAAACTTCTGCATTTAAATGCTGGTACAAGTTCTATTTCTGCACTTAAAAAGTCTCTTTCTGTTATTCCATATTTTTGGTTTAATATATTTAATATATTTAACTTTACTTTTTCTGAAACTTTTTCGTCATTGTAAGGAATACTTCCTATTAATAGATTTAAGTTTTCTCCCTCTACCCCATCTTTTAATTTTTTTTGCATTTGTTCTTGTGCTAAATGTGGAAGTAAATCTGTTATTGTGAATATTGGTTCGTCTTCGTTTTCTCCAATTGTAATTTCTATTTTTTCTCCATTTGTTTTTGCAATTACTCCATGTATTGCAAGTGGTATTGTCGTCCATTGATATTTTTTTATTCCACCATAATAATGTGTTTTGAAGTATGCAAAACCTTTATCTTCGTATATAGGATTTGGCTTTAGGTCTAGCCTTGGAGAATCTGCATGAGCTCCTATTATATTTACTCCATTTTCTATATTTTCTTTTCCTATTACTACTAAAAATATATTTTTATCTCTATTTATAAAATATACTTTATCTCCTGGCTTTAAACTTTCGTATTCTTCAATTGATTTAAAACCATGCTCTCTTGCAATTTTGCAAGAATTTTTTACTATTTCTCTTTCTGTTTTAGATTCATTTAGGAATTTTATATATCCATTGCAATAATTAAATATTGCTTTTCCTTGTTCTTGCGATGTTTTTTCCCATCCATTTTTTTTAGTGTCAAATAATTTCTCTTTTAATTCTTCACCCATTGTTTTTTCTGCCATATACATCTTCCTTTCTTATATTTATTTCTTTAGCAGTATATCATTATATTTCTATTTTTTCTAGTTATTATTTACATTTTTATAATATTTATTTATTGTTTTGAATATTCTTTACAAAACTGCTTTTTTATAGTTTAATATATATAAATTAAATTTAGAGGATTTTACAAATGGATAAATTAAATATTGTTGAAACGAAAGAAGAAAATGAAGAAAAAGAAATTTTAGAAGATACTGAAAGTTTAATTGAAAATACGGATATTATAGAAAAGAAACCAAAAACAAAGAAATTTATATATTTCTTTGTTATTCCTTTGCTAGTGCTAGTTATTTTGGTTGCTATTTTATCTACTATTTTTGCACTAATTAATATTAAAAATACAAATATTATTAATGGTGTTTTTATTGAAGGAATTGACGTTTCAAATCTTTCTAAGGAGCAAGCAAAGGAAAAAGTAAATTCTGTTGTAAGTCAGCATTTATCTAATGAAATTTCTCTTGTGCATGGAGAATTTGAAAAAACAATTACTCCAGAGCAGATTGATGCAAAATTTGACATTGACACTGCCGTAGATATGGCTTTTTCTATTGGACGTACACGGAAATCTTGTTCAAAATAATTATTCTATTTTAAATTGTCTTTTGAATAATACAAATATTAGTGGAAGTTTTACTTTCGATTCAGACTTATTAGATGGTATTATTTCTGAAGCAAATGAGCAATTACCAGACCATACGGTTAACCCAGATTATTATATTGATGGAACAAATTTAATTATTACTGCTGGAAAAGATGGTGTTAATGTAGATTCTGCTACTTTAAAAAATAATGTTATAAATTTGCTATCTGATGTAAGTACTACAGATTATAGCATTACACTACCTGTTGTTAACACAACTGCTAAAGTAATAGATATAGAGACTATTTATAAAGATGTTTACAAAGAACCTGTAGATGCATATTACGAAACCAATCCATACATTGTTCATCCTTCTTCTACTGGTTTAGAATTTAATATTAGCTTAGATGAAGCCAAAAGCCTTTTACAAGAAGAAAAAGAAGAGTATATAATTCCACTAAAAGTTACATATCCAAAGGTTTCTACTAATGATATTGGAAGCGAAGCTTTCCCAGATTTATTATCTAGTTTTAGTACTTCTTTTACAAGTAGTAACAGTAGTAGATCTACCAATATTAGGTTATCTGCTAGCAAAATTAATGGTAAAGTTCTAATGCCAGGTGAATCTTTTTCATTTAACCAAGCAGTTGGCAAGAGAACTGCTGCAGCTGGTTTTCAGCCTGCACCTGCATACTATAATGGTGAAACTGTTTTAGAATATGGTGGTGGAATTTGTCAGGTTTCTTCTACTTTGTATAATGCAGTTTTATACGCAAACTTAGAAGTTACAGAAAGAACAAATCACGGATATAAACCTTCTTACGTAAAACCAGGACTTGATGCAACTGTTTCTTGGGGTGGTCCAGATTTTAAATTTACAAATAATAGGGATTATCCAATAAGATTTGTTTGTGATACATCAAATAAGATTTTAAAAGTTTATATTTATGGGTTAAAACGCGATACGGATTATAAAGTTGTTTTAGATGCTCAGTATGTTTCTACAATTTATGCTACTATAACTTATAAAAAGGATTCTTCACTTAGTAAAGGTGAATCAAAGGTTATTCAAAATGGATCTAATGGTTGCAAGACTGCAACATATAAATATTTATATGACTCTAATGGAACTTTGATATCTTCTAAATGTATTTCTAGAGATACTTATAATCCTCATAACAAAGTTATAGCTGTGGGAGAATAAAAAAATAACTCCCACATTTTTTTTGGAAGTTATGGTGCAGCAGGAGGAATTCGAATCCCCGACCTCTCGGTTCGTAGCCGAGTGCTCTATCCAGCTAAGCTACTGCTGCATATATTTTTTTGTACTTTATTATTATACCTGTTTTTTTTATTTTTTTCAAGACTTTTCTTAAGTTTTTAAATAATAATTATTGTAAAATATTATTTCCTAGCCATAAAATTAAATACACATAAAAACAAAAACTATTTTTATGTGTATTTATATATTTTAGTTTCCTGTTATCACTGGTCTAAATGTATACTCCTTTGTTGCGGCTCCAGTGTTACACTGCATTGCAAAAAGTCTTCCTCTAAACCCTATTATTTCATTTTTTCCTCCTGTATAAACGCTTAGTGGATCGCCATACCAGCGACTGTATGCTGCAATGCTTTGTATGTTGTTCCAGTTACTAATTGGAAATATATCTACATATCGATTGTTATTTACATTAGCTACTAATGAAGAAATATTCCCTTTTATAGTTTCATCTGTAATATCTTGATAATCCGTTCTTAATCCAGCTGTATAAGTTCGATTCATTCCCCAATCCATAACTCCAGTTATATTACCATTTGTAGAATAGTGACCTGTTTTTCCGTCTATAGTTATTGCCGTTCCAGTATTTTTTCCTTCTCCATTAGTTCCATAAGCACTATTAGAAAAATACGAAACGATTGCCCAGTCTAAGTTTGTTGCCATATGTACATTTACATTTGAGCCTTCCAAAGATTCCCCTGTGTTTTTCATTGCCATACTTTCATCAAAAAATTCTGATAC
>CAKOVP010000017.1 GCA_934122035.1 uncultured Clostridia bacterium
AAATTAAACCAAAATTATTTTTGATTTAGCTTTTCAAAGTAATTATCAAGCATTTTATCTATAACGTTCAAAAATGTATGAAATTCGTCATCGGGGATACCTTCTTTTAAAGATGAAAAGAAATCTCTTTGGCACTTTTGAAGTTTTTTTACTGTTTTTTGTGCAGGTGGATTAATAACTATTTGCTGATATCTTCTATCAGATGAACTAGGTTTTATTGTAATAAAGTTTCTTTTTTGCAATAGAGATAAAGCCTTAGATACATATGCTTTAGAAAAACCTCTGCATCTCACTGCATCAACAGCGTTTGAAAACTCTGGATTATTTGCAAAAAACAACAAAATATCTGCTTCAGGTTTTGTAATGTTGCAGTCTGATGCACATTCTGAAATAGTTTCTGCAAATAAATTTCTAGACTGAGAGCTTGTATAAATGAAACGCCTAAATAAATTTTTATACTCCATAATTCCCTCCATAAATTAATAGCTATAAATAAACTATTAATAAGTAATGGTTTACCTATAAACTGTTTCTGCATAAACTATTATAGGAAGAAAATGTAACTAAGTCAAGGAAGTAATGTGAAAATTTTGTGAAAAAATGATCCCGCTTAGAGTTATATCTAAGCAGGAAAAGTATGTTTACACTGTTTATTCGAAAGCGTGATTGCTACGCTTTTCCTTATGTTTTTTCTTAAAAGAATACACTTCTTCATAAATTTAAATAAAAAAATAAAAAAATAAAAAATATACTTGACAAATATATTTAGTTTGTAGTACAATAATTTTTGTCAGCCAGAGATATGCAGATGTGGCGGAACTGGTAGACGCACAGGACTTAAAATCCTGCGGTTGAATAAACCGTGCCGGTTCGATTCCGGCCATCTGCACCATTAAAACCTCAAGTAGTTCGTAAGATATGCTTGAGGTTTTAATTTATAAAAAATGTGCAAAGTTCTAACAAAAGTTCTAACACTTTTCCCCAATTAGAATTTTTATAAGCAGTGAAAAAAATCCTTTAAAAATATGTAAGCATTGTGGCAAAGTATTTTATGCTAAAAATCCTAAAGCTGAATATGATAGTAGCCAATGTAGAAATCAAGCAAATGTATATAAAAGCAGAAACAAGAATAAAGTAGACTAAAAATAATTATTGAAATTGTAGAAAAAACATTGTTTTTAAAATAAAAATAAAGTATAATAAATCCATCCTTTTCAAAGGAAATCTTTGAGGAAGGAGGTGAACATCTTGAGTTCTTTCGATTTAATTTAGCGATTAATTGTTTTATTATTACTTAGTAATAGTAAAGATGACGAAAACCAAAATTCTCAAGATTAGTACAAACTAATCAAAGGCAGTCTGGTCAACTGCCTTTATTTTTT
This sequence comes from uncultured Clostridia bacterium, assembly GCA_934122035.1. Lineage (GTDB taxonomy): Bacteria > Bacillota > Clostridia > TANB77 > CAG-508 > CAG-245. The sequence continues at coordinate 1,383 of CAKOVP010000017.1, forward strand.
GCAAAAAAAATGAGATATGCGGTCAACATATCTCTGTAAACATTTAAGTTCTTCGATTTATTCTCTTGCTTAAGCTAAATATAGTATACTATATTTTTTATTATATGTCAAATGTTTTTTAAAAATTCATTTTAAACTCAATTTTTAGAATTTTTTTCGAATATCTTTTAATAAATCATTTACATCTATTCCAAGCACATGAGCAATGCCGAATAATTCATAATCTTTAACAGTCCTTTTATTATTTTCAATATCATATAAACTTTGCTTATGAATACTAATTCCCATTAATTCTAATTTTGCAGAAAGTTTTTCATAAGATAAATCTTTTTGCATTCTATATTCTTTTAGTAATCTTCCTATTACATTCATATTTCCTTTAAATCTTGCAATCAATGACATATCTAAATCACTCCATAAATTTTTCTATGTATTGATTTTAATATTTTTCTGTGTTATTTTTATAAGTGCTAACACTTTATTGCAATTATATACTTAAAAAATTAAAAAGAAGCAACATCACAAGGAACAATTAAACAAAGAATTTTATGTACCTTATTATATATTTGAAGAGATTATAGACTATGTAGAACTTACAGCCAAAGATTATTGTAAATGTATGAAATGGGAAAATATAAAGTCTTTATTAAGATTTGCAGTAGTAAATGACAGACTAACAGAGCAACAAGCAAAATCAAAAGAAAAGTAAAGGACTATCATTGTAATAAAAGCAGGAATGGGATTATAACTCCAAATCCCATTCTTTTTCTATCTCTTCTTTTTTTATTTGTTGTTTTAGATCAAGAGAAATATTAGTGTCTTTCTCAAAAGTTTTAACAAGTTCTTTTGAATTGCCTAAACTAAATTTGTCGTAAATCCAAACTATAAATTTATCTACCGTTTCATAAAACTTATCAATAATTTTTTGTAAACGATTATTTTCTTTTTTTAATTTACAATAAGAATTAGCAATATGATTCCTGTTACAGATAGAGAAATAATATTGTATGATGTAGATGTAGAACAAGATAAGAAGTATAAAGACATTATAAGGGAAGAAATTATTTTTTTTACAGAATATTAATGTAGTGGAAGTTGACAAAATGCTACAAAAATTATAAAATACAAATGTATTAGTATAATGTTATATAGATTAATAACCAAGGAGAAAATAAAAATGAAAAATAAAGGAATTACAATGATATCTCTTGTAGTTACAATTGTGCTTCTTTTGATTATCTCAGGTGTTACAATTGGACTTGTTGCAGAAAATAATGGGATATTTATCAAAGCATTAGAAAGTAGAAAAACTGCTGAAATAGGTGCAGAAAAAGAAAAACTTCAAATGGCTGTGATTCAAACAATGCAGGATAGTGAAGAATTAAAAATAGAAAAAGAAAAATTAGAGCAAAATTTAATTATGAATATAGGCCAAAATGAAATTAAATTAAAAGATGACGAAGATGGATATTTAGTAAAAATAATAAAAACTAATAGGTATTATAACATAAATAAAAATGGAGAAATAACTTTTGCAGGAGATGCTTCAGAAATAGAAAAAAATATGGAGAATATGGTATTAGGGGATAACCTAATGGATTCTGCAGAGTTAGTAAGAAATACTTATATATCTGCAGATAATGGCAAAGAAGTTGCATGTGATGGATGGGATTCTACGGACTATATCAATATTGGAAATTATAAAAATATTTTAATTGCGAGTGATAATAGTGCGTTTTTAGATAGATATAATGCTTTATATGATGAAAATAAAGAAACGATAAGAACAATGTATATTCAAAAATCAAAACTTACTAATGATGTATTAGGAGATATTAACATCTCACTTGCCATAATACATTTGAATGAAAACGAGAAATATATTAGAATTTCTCAGAAAAGTTCAATAATGCGTCATATAAAAATATATCCTATTTTAAATGATGATTATAATAATACAATAAAATTTAAGATAAATAAGGGTTTGTTGGATGAATTTGATTATGGGGAAAATTTATTAACTGGAAGTAATGTAGTAAATAATACATATATTAGTGCAACTAATGGAAGTGAAATAGCATATAATTCTTGGGATTCTACAGATTTTGTAAACGTAAAAAGCTATAGAAAATTAGCAATTGTATATGAAAAAACGAATCCAGTTAATAGCTACAGCGGAATGTACGACAGTGAAAAGAATTATATATCAAAAGTGTATGTTGAAAGGAATATGTTAGATGCCAAAAAGGGCAAAATTTCAATTTTGAATATACCTGAAAATGTAACGTATATAAGGTTATCTTCTAATAGAGAAAATTTGAACAATATAGAAATATGTCCAATAATAGAAAGACAATCAGAAAGTGATTTTATAAATCAAAATATAAAAATAGATGCATCCATTCTAACTGATGAAAAAATAATTCCAGATTATTATATTGATGCAAATGGTGGAGAAGTAAGCTATAAAGGATGGTCTGAAACAGATTATTTGGATCTATCAATCTACAATAAAGTACTTATAATTGGAAATAGCGATGCGTATAATGCTATTTATGATGAAAATAAGAAATTTATTCAAAGTGCAAATTTTACGGGTAATAGTATTTTTAACTCTAAAATTGGTAACGTAGGAGCAGGAATAGTATATATTAAAAATATGGGAGCATTTAAATATATAAGATTATCCAATAGTACAAGTAATCTCAAAAAAGTAAAAGTATATTCAGTAAATGATAATTTTAATGAACAATTGATATTTAATATTAATAAAAATTAAATATATAAAATAATGGGGCTTTTTTACAGCTCCTTTATTTTTTGTTTGTAAAAAAACTATTAATCGTATTCTTTTAAATTCAATTATTACAATAATATTACAAGTATATTAAATTTTAATTTTAATAATGAAAAGTGTAAACAAAGATGTTATAATCAGAATAAAGAATTTTGTCGGAAGGAAAAGAAAAATGCAGATTTTTAAGAAAATAATAAGCATAATAATATTAATAATACTGATTACGATATTATTTGTTAGTGGAACTATACTAATAGATTCATGTTTGCATCCAGATGAGGTACCATCATTTTTCGGATGGAAACCATTTATTGTGTTATCTGGTTCAATGGAGACGCAAATATCGGCAGGAGATATAGTAGTAGTTAAAGAAATAGATACACAAAACTTAAAAAAAGGAGATATTATCGCATTTAAAGAAGATGATGTAGTAATAACCCACAGAATAGACGAAGTAGAAGAAAAAGATGGACAAGTTCAGTATATAACAAAAGGTGATAACAACAAAGCACAAGACATTGGTTCAGTTTTACCAAATCAAATAGAAGGAGTATTTAAATTTAAAATTTCCAGACTTGGTAATTTAGCAATGTTTGTACAAACCCCACTAGGAATGATTGTGTGCTTATCAATCCCAATTATAATTATAATATTGCTACAAACAGCAGATTCAAAAAAGGAAAAAGAAAAACTAATTTCAAAATTAAATAAACAAAGCGAAATGGAAGATGAGATAGAAAAGCTAAAAAAACAAAATGAAGAATTGATGAAAAAATAGTTATTAATTTTATAATAAGAAATTTCTATCTTATTATAAGATAAAATATAAAAAAATAAAGAGAGGGGTGAAATAATGAAAGAAAATAAACTTGCAAAATTTATGGCATTAGTATTACTTATTACTTTACTTGCTGTAATATTAGTATCTGGAACCTATGCAAAATATACAACTTCTGCTTCTGGTACAGATACTGCAACTGTTGCAAAATGGTCTATTAAATTTGGCTCAGAAGATATTGCAAAATCTCAAACAAAAACACTTTCAATAGATTTATTCAGTACTATAACAAATACTGATGGAACAACAGAAAGCAATGTAAGCCAAACTGATGGATCTTTAATTGCACCAGGAACAATGGGAAGCTTTACTTTAGCTGAATTAAAGAACGAATCAGAAGTAAATGCTGAATATACAGTAACATATACTTTAACAAATGAAAGTGGTGTACCACTTGAATTTACAACAACAAAAGATGTTGAAGATTCTTGGAACTCAGACCTATCTAGAATAAATGTTGCTAAAACAGATTTAAATATGGGAGCAACAGCAAATACAACTCCTGTATATTGGAGATGGGCTTTTGATGGAAATGATGATGTAAAAGATACAACACTTGGAACAACAACACCTACAGTTACTATAAAAGCAGAGATAAAAGTTGAACAAAAAAACTAAAGAATAATGCTAATATAAAATATTAGTATGAAAATAACCATAAAAGCTCTATTGAATGTGATAGAGCTTTTATAGGAATATATTGACAAAAGACAATTAACTTTTTTGTGAGTATATTCTAATTTAAAAACAGGCACTGCTAAGAAGTATTTTCAATTTTATATTTATTTGGAACTAAGAATTATGAAGAAGCATTTATAATTTTGTACCAAAAATAGAAGGGAAATAGAAATTTGGAACAGAAAGAAGAAATATCTAGAGAAAATTTAAAAAGAATAATTTATATATTAGTAGTTATAATAATAATTCTTTTACTATTACTAATATTTAAAATTGGAAAAATAGGAATAGAAGAAAAAACAGCCTCTAGTAATGTATATACAGGAGGAATATCTGTTACAGAAAATGATTTTGAAATAGGAAAAGATGCAAAATTAAATATATTTAATAACACAGAATTTAATAATAAAAAAATAATTGCACCACATTCTAAAGGAACATATAAATTCTATATAAGAAATAAATCTAACCAAGATATGACATACAATATAGCTTTTACGGATGAAATGAAAAAATTTGTTAATATGAAATACAAACTAAAAATGGACAACATCTATATTAAAGGAAACGAAGAAGAATATGTTACGATAAATAATTTAAATGTAAGTAATATATCAGTTCTTAAAGATTCCGCAAATATATTTACACTAGAGTGGTATTGGGAAGATAATGATGAGCTAGATACACAAATAGGAATTTCAGATGAAAGATATTATACAATTAATTTAAATATAGAAGCTTCTCAAAACTAAAAAATTATTAGCTCAAAAACTATAATTATGCAAAAGTTTAGGCAATAATAATTATACATAACCTAAAAAGAAAGAAGTTAACCAGAGATGAAACTGTTTACGAATGAAGCGATTAATGAAAGAAAAAGAAGAAAACAGTTTACCAAAATAATAAATACAATAATAACAATGTATTTTATTTAAGAAAAGTTATATAAAAAATAATACAGTTGAAAAAAATATGCTTCAACAAAACATTTTTAAAAATTATAAATTATCAATTTAAAATAAGTTATTTGAGTTTTGTTTTGCATATTTTTTCCAATGTATTATTTTTTATAAATTACTGGTGGAATTTCGAAAACAATGTTAAAGCAGGTAAATTTTTCTATTTCTCCTGAGTCTAAGCAATCTAAATAAATATCTAATTCGTCTAAGTTTCTGCAAGCTGCAATTATTGCAGGATGTAGATTATAATTAAATAACAATTCCATTGCTAAGTCGAATGAATATTTTAAAGATTTTTTTTCTTTTTTATGTGCTAAATTGAAGGCTTCTCTGAATCTAGAAATAGATAAAGATTTGAAAGCTGAGATTGGTATTGTGTATTTTTTATCTATTATATCTTCATAAGTAGTGTTTTCTTCGTTTTTTAAAGCTTCTAAGTCGTTTAAGTAATAAGGAAGTATTATTTTTCCTTTAGTTTCTGAAACGATAAGAGTGTTTTCTGTAAGATTAGATTTTTTGATATTTTCTTGAATAGAAGGAATAGAAACAGAGGCTTGTTCTTGTAAATATTTTTCTATTAAAGGAATAATTGAATATAAAAAGTTTTCTATATATTGAGTATTGTTTAAAATATTTTCTATAGAAGTGATATTTTTTTCTGCTAAGTTTTTTTGTAAATCTTCTATTTGAGAAATATTTGTATTACATTTTATTAAAGATTGTTTTAAATTTTCTAAAAAATCGTTATCAAAAATTGTCATTTGTTTTCACCTCGAAAATAATTATACAGTAGATCAAGATAATTTACAATATTATTAAAATAAATAATCAATAAAAATTGTATATTAACTAATGCTGTAAAATAAATCAATGTATTATTTCTATAATATGTTGAATTAAAATAAGTTGTAAATAAAAATTAATGTCGAAAAGTAATGTAATATGATATACGATTAGTAAGAATTTTTTATGAAAATATGGTAAAATTATAGAATACAAAATAATAATATGCGTAAAAGCTTCTATTTTTAAGCCTGAGTACTCTATGAGTAAAAATGAATAAAAAAGTAACAAATTTTCGCCATAGCGAAAGCTAAATGTGATTTAATACGAAAAAAGCTTAAAGAATCGGTGAAGAAAGAATATGCATATAGAATTATTGATTAAGCAAGTTCGACAGGAAAAAGGTATGACTTTATCTAGCTTAGCTAGAAGAAGTGGAGTGTCGGTTGCACATATTAGTGACATAGAAAAAGAATTTAAATCTCCAAGCCTACTTGTAATGGTTAGGCTTGCTAAGGCGTTAAACGTTGATATCACAGAGTTATATAGAGTTAGATGGTAACTAAATTATGAAATCATTATATAAATACAGCTTAGATGCATTAGAAGTTTACTTAAGTGTTACAAAGAGCATACCATCAGAAAAAGAATGGAATCACTATGCTTATGAACAAAATTTGCTATCTAGCAAGACTCTACAATTTTTTTATGGAAAAAGATTCAACTTAATGTGCAAAAACTTAATAAAGAAAAGAAGACGAAGTTCTAAATAAGAATTTGGTCTTTTTATTTTTGGACAAAGTAAATATTGCACAGAAAATTTATTTAATAAATTTTTGTCAATGAATAAATTTACCAAAATTTACAATTTTATAAATAACAATAAAAATAGGGAAAATACTAAAATTTGAAAATTATCAGATTTGTTCCATAAAGTACTAGACTTTTTGTAATAAATAGCTTAAAATAAATTTGAATAATTTTGAAAGGAATGAAATTTATGAATATATGGCATGATATTGAAGAAGAAAGAATAAAAAAAGATGACTTTGAGTCTGTAATAGAAATACCAAAAGGATGCAAAAATAAGTATGAGTTAGACAAGAAAACTGGAATGTTAAGATTAGACAGAATTTTATATACTGCAACACATTACCCAGCAAACTACGGATTTATTCCAAGAACATATGCTGGAGATAAAGATCCATTGGATGTACTTGTTTTATGCCAAGAGGAAATTTATCCATTAACACTTGTAGAATGCTATCCAATTGGAGTGCTTAGGATGACAGACAGTAATGAAGAAGATGAAAAAATAATTGCAATTGCCAAAAAAGATCCATTCTTAAATTGCTATAATGACATTTCTGAATTACCAACTTCTATAACAGCTGAAATAATGCATTTTTTCAAGGTATATAAACAATTAGAAGGCAAGGTAACAACAGTAGATAAAATGATGGGAAGAAAAGAAGCGGAAGAAATAATACAAGAAGCAATTAATAATTATAAACAAACATTTAATAAATAAATAGATGAATAAAGAGAGAAGGTGAACCAATATGTGGGAAAAACTTATATTCAATCTTCTGGCATTTACACTATTTATACTAATGTTTATTCATTTTATTAGAAAAAATGACACAAGTTATGTGTATTTATTAGCAATACAATTTTTAGGAATGTTACTAAATTTTATAGAATTATGGTGCTCAAAAAGTTTTGGAGTAATAGCAAAAATATTGATGTATGCCTTTTCGATTATATTACCAATATGCATTATGTATTTAGAACTAAAAAAGAATTTAGAATTTTCTGAACTTTTAAATATATTACTAGCAAAAACATATGTATTATTTGGAAAAACAGAGGAAGCAAAAAAACGTTTAAATTTATTGTTAGAAAAAAATCCAAACACTTATAAAGGACATTTATTATTAGCTAAAATATATGAAAATGAAGAACAATATGAGATGGCTCTTGAAGAGTATCAAACTGCTTTTGATTGCGACAGAACAAATAAGACAATTTATATGAAAATAGGTGAGCTATATGGAAAAGTTGGTAAAGAAAATGAGGCAATAACAATTTTTTCTGAGATTCTAAAAAATGAGCCACAAAATTACGAAGCAAGCATAATTCTTGGAGATATTTTATATAATAAAAAAGAATTTAAAGAAGCAATTCAAGTATATATATCTGCGTTAAAATACAATCAGATGGATTTTAACTTATATTATAATATGGGAATGGCTTTTACAATGATAAATGATTTCCAAAGAGCAAAAGAATGTTATGAAAAAGCAGCACAAATAAATAGTGTTTTATACAATGCAAAATATGATATTGGCATAATAAATTTATTATACGGAGATTTGGAAGAAGCCGAAAGGTACTTTATGGAATGTTTAAATGAGTCTGAAATAGAATCTGGATCATATTATTATTTAGCAAGAATTTCTATGGTAAAAGGTGATACAGAAAAAGCTAAAAATTATATAAATGTTGCAATAGAAGAAGATCCTAATATTTATAAAAAAGTTCTAGAAGAAAATATTTTTGCACCTATAATAGAGGTAATAAATAAACCTCAAATAGAAGAGAAAATAGAGAAAAGAAATAAGAGAACAAAGAAAATTAGCTTGAAAGAAGCACAAATAAATAAACACTTGGAAAGTACATTCAAATTAGTTGGAAGATTAAATAATGATGATATAGAAATGATATCAAATATAAAGAAAACAAGAAATATTACAAGAGAAGAACAAGAAAGACAGTAATATTATATGTTATAAAGTAATAAAAATATAATAAAAAAGGAGAAAAACAATGGAAATTTATCAAGCGTTAATTTTAGGAATAGTACAAGGATTAACTGAACTTTTACCTATATCAAGTTCAGCACATTTAACAATAATACCTTGGATTTTTAATTGGAATATACCAGAGGCTTTTGATGTAGCCTTACATTTTGGAACATTACTAGCAATAGTATTATATTTCTTTAAAGATTGGATGGAACTTATAAAAGGTGGATATAAGTATGTTGTAAAAAAAGAAAAAACAGTACAAGGCAGAATGTTTTGGTACATAGTACTGGCAACAATACCAGGAGGTATAGTAGGATTTTTACTAGATCATTTCTTAAATGGAGTTTTAAATAGACCAATAATAATAGCAATTGCATTAATTGTAATGGGAATAATCTTATATGTAGTAGACAAAAATGCAAAGAGCAAAGTAAAATACGAAGAAATGACACTTAAGCAGACATTTTTAATAGGTGTTTCTCAGGCATTAGCATTTATACCAGGTGTATCACGTTCTGGAATTACAATTACAACAGCAAGAGCAATGGGAGTAACAAGAGAAGCAGCAGCAAAATATACTTTCTTATTATCAACACCGATTGTATTTGCAGCAACAGTTTTGAAATTTAAAGATTTTGTATTTAATTTGCCATTTATAGTTGGGGTAGTATCTAGTTTTATAGTAGGATTGATTGTAATAAAATTCTTACTAAAATATTTGCAAAAGGGAAGCTTTAAAGCATTTGCAATATATAGAGTGATCGCAGGAATTGTGATAATACTAATTACTTTTATAAAATAATACATATATAAAGAATATAATCAATAAAATAATACATAAAAAATAATAACCTTTGTTAAAACATATTCAAATTCATTATAAAATTATAAATTATCAATTTTAAATGAGTTATCCAAAGTTTTGACTCGGTTATTTTTTTTATATTAGAAATGTGAAAAAGTGATAAAAAACGACAAAATATTTCAATAATATTACAATATTACATTTTTTTTACTATTGCTTTATACGTGTTGACTTTTTACGAAAAAAAGGTAAAATAATAATGTGCAAAGAGAAAAAATAAAAAAAAATGAATTTTTTAGATTTTTTTGTAAAATATAATATAAAAAGTGAAAGGAAGAATCATGACAAGTTGTCTAGGTATATATGTTGGTGAAAATATAATTAAATATGCAAAAGTTAATAAAGAAAAAGATAATTTGAAAATTGAAGCTTTTGGTGTTAAATTTTACAAAAATTTAAAAGAAACAATAGATCAAATAGTAGCAGAAACATTTAGTAATAATGTGCCAATAAGTGTAAATACATCAAATGAAACCTATGATTATTTCTATATGTCGAATCTTTTAAATAAGAAAGATTTACAAAAAGCTGCAAGCACAGAATTTGAATCTTTATGTTATGAAAGAAAAGTAAATGCAAATGCGTTAGAAACTAGATATGCATTTGTAAGTGATGTAAACGACAAAGAAAGAATAAAAGTTATACATGTATCTACTGATAAAATTTCAATAAATAAAACATTATTGGATTTTAGTGGACACTCAATAAGTAATATGTCACCAATATCTCTTAGTATTCCAACAATTGCACCAATAAAAGTTAAAGAGAATATTGCTATAATAAATATGGATGATGTAGCAACAGTAACAATATTAACTGGAGAAAAAATATTTGATGTTCAAAGATTAAGCGTTGGAGCAAAAGATGTAATTGAAAAAATAAGAGAAAATGTTAATTCATATACAAAAGCTTATGAAATATGTAAAAATACTACTATTTATACAATGGAAGAACAATCAAATACACAAGAAGGAAACAATTATTTACAAAATATAATTCCTACATTATACACAATAGCTACAAGAACTAAAGAAATATTGAATACTCAATTATTTAAAATAAATAAAGTGTATTTAACAGGAACTTTAACAGTAGTAAATAATATTGAATTATACTTTGAGGAAATATTAAATGGTGTTAAATGCGAAATCTTAAAACCATTCTTTGCTGAAGAAAATCCTTCAAACAATATAAAAGATTATATAGAAGTTAATTCGGCTATAGCACTAGGTATGCAAGGATTAGGATATGGACTTGGAGATATAAACTTTCATAAAAAAGAGTTCTTTAAAAAATTTGGACAATTACTTACAACAGATGTTTCTGTTGGTGGAAAAGGAAAGAAAAAAGGTGCGAGACCATCAATAAATATTAATATCGATACTAAGAAAATGAGAACTTGGGTAACAAGAGATCTTACATTTGCTTCTGTTTTGGTGATTTTATATGTAGGTATAACAACTTATATAAATAATGCCACACTAAGCAAAGAAAAAGAAATAGCAGATGTTACTTCAGATATTAATAAACAAATAAGTATGATTGAGTCTGATAAAAAGAAGATAGATGAGAAAAAATCTGAATATGACACTTTGGTAACAAACCTTCAAAATGCATCTGATACTGTAAGTGCATCTCAAACTTACAAAAAAGTAATACCAGTTCTTTTGAGCGAAATAATGAATGTTATTCCAAAAGGAGTTCAATTAACTTCAATAGAAAATACGAGTGAAAAGAAAATTGTTATAAATGCTCAATCTTCAAAATATGAACAATTAGCAATTTTTAAGACAGTATTAAAATCAGAAGGAATATTAGAACCAAGTTCAGTTGTTTCATCTGAGGCAGTGAAAGAAGGAGACATTGTAAAAATAGTTATAGAAGGGGTGCTACCATGAAAAACATTTTAATAACAATAATTACAGTGCTAATTACGGTATTTGTTGCAATATGTATGATTAGAGGATTTAGTATAGGCAACTTTAAAATTCCTAGTTTTTCACAAATTGCAGCATCTAGTAAACAATTAGATGCTGATATTGAAAAATTAAATGACTTAAAAAATACAACATACAAAAAGAAGGTTAGCGACCTTGAAACTTCTACAAAAAGTTTGGCTTCCAGCAAGCAAAAGTATTTAGATTTAGCGAGTGTAAGTACTGAAAAAGAAATAAAGGAAGCTACTGTTACTCAAAAGTATGCAATGGAATATTTGTGGAGCAAACTTGGAGGATATGCAACTAAAGAAGGTGTAAATGCTAAAATAGTTGTAGAAACAAGTGGGGTTGAAGAAAAGAATACAATTAATTTTACAATTGAAGGAACTTACATTGGAATAATAAATTATGTTTCTGCAATAGAAGATGACTCAGACTTAGGCTTTAGAATAGAAAATTTTAAGATTACAGGTAGTACAGAAATTTTAACTGCAACATTTAAAGTATCAAATGTTGGAATAAAAGCAGAAACAGTTACAAACAAACCTACAACATCAACAAATACTAGTAGTTCAACTAATACACAAAGTAACACAAATAATACAAATACTGTAAATCAATAGATATTAGGAGCCTATATCAGTTTAGGAGGAAAATATGAAATCTATTATAAAAGAAATACTTATAATATTACTTTTATGTTTAGCAATATGCCTAATTTTAGGAGTTATATTTTATGAGTATATTCCCAATAATAAGGTTGTGCCAAGCACAGTAGAACAATATAAAACAGCTAATACAGTTAAAGAGGAAATCAACCAAGAAGTTGTAGAATATCAAAAACAAAATATTACATTTGAAGTTACAGATTCTGACCTAACACGTTATAAGAAAACAGACACCTACAACCCAGGAAAAGCAAATCCTTTTGCTGCAAGTTCAAATACAATAGAAAATACTAATACAACTACAGGCGGAAGCACTACTACAAATACTAATCCAGATTCAACAGATCATTTTTTCAATAATACTGGATTAAAATAATTAATTAACTTAGGTTATATATAAATTTAATATATATATATCAAAAAATCAAAGGAGGAGTTTAAAAATGTTCAAGAAAGAAAAAGGTATAACACTAGTTGCACTAGTTGTTACAATCGTTGTTTTATTAATACTAGCTGGAATAAGCTTAAACTTAGTATTAGGACAAAATGGTATCATCAATAGAGCTCAAAAAGCTAGAGATAATACTAGAGCTGGACAAACAACAGAAAATAGCGAAATGGACAATGCTGTAAAATTCATTGATGAAAATAAATAGTTTTAACTATTTTAAATTAAAAGTAAGCTAAAATTTTATATTTAAAGTTTTTAGCTTACTTATTTTAATAAAACGAGGAAAAAGATGGACTTTGTAATTTATTTTTATATATTTTTAATGGGAATAACATTTGGCAGCTTTTTTACACTTGCAGTATATAGAATTCCACTAGGACAAGATATAACACATAATAGATCATATTGCCCAAATTGCAATCATAAATTATCTAACTTAGATTTAATACCACTTTTTAGTTATATTTTTTTAAGAGGAAAGTGCAGATATTGTAAAGAAAAAATTAGACCAAGATATTTTTTATTGGAATTATTCTCAGGTATTGTATTCATACTATTTGCTTTATCTATAAAAATGAGCATATATACAATAAATATTTCAAAAATAATATATTTTATATTTGGCTTGCTTTATATAGCAGGGTTATTTATCATATCTGGAATTGATAAAGAAAAAATACAAATACAAACAAGTCTATTAATATATTTAATTGTTATAGAATCTTTTTATATAATATATCTATACATAGTAGAAAAGGCTAATATTTATAGATATGTTATACAATATATAGCAATTGCAATTCTTATGATTTTCAATGTAATATATTATAGGAAAAAATTGAAAAACAATTATACAATTCAGAATTTAATTTTACTTATTGAAATGCTAGTTTTTACATATGAAGCCTGTACAATACTTACAATAGTATTTACACTTCTTTCAATTGCAATAAAAATGATAATAGAAAAAATAAAGGGAATTTCAAGAAGAAACATAAAGAACAATAAGCAGACACAAATTCCTTTTGGATTTTATTTATGTGTTACAAATATAATAACACTACTAATAACTAATATATTAATTTTTTATAGGTGATAAATTATGAAAAATTGTAAAAAAAATAAAAAACTGAATATAAAAGGTAACAATGGTATAACTGGAATTGATCTAGTTGTTGCTATAATAATAATTACCATATTCATAGGGTTATTAACAAGCCTTATGGTTGGTTTATATAAACAGGCTACTGATATTCAAAAAAGTGCAAATGCAATGTCATATGCAACTCAAATATTGGAAAAAGTTGATGAAAAAACATTTGAAGAAGTAAAAGACTTAAATTTTGTTGAAAATTTAAAGAATTCTGGGGAGATTACAATTCCAGAAGGTTATACAGTAACATATGAGGTAAGTGATTTACCAGATGTTGCAAGTGAAGTAAATGAGGTAATGCAAAAGGTAAAAGTAAGAATTGACTATAAAATTCTTAATGAAGAAAAATCTATGTTCTTAGTGAAATTAAAAATAAAGGAAATATATAAAGATGAAGGTTAAACAAATAAAATCTGAAAAAGGTGTAACTCTGTTAGAATTAACTATATATATAATTGTATTATTTATAGTTTTAGGAACACTTACTATTATCTCTAATTTCTTTAATGACAATATGGATGTTGTTAGATATTCTGCAAAATATGCAGGAGAATTTGATAAATTTAATAGTGCTTTTATAGCAGATACAAAGGAAAATAGTAGTGCTAATATAAATGGAAATATAATTACGTTTATAAATGGAACAACATATAAATACAGTGAGGAAGATAGTAGCATATATAGAGGGCAGGTAAAAATTGCAACAAATGTAAAATCTTTCAGTGCAAAAAAGAAAATAATTACAATAAATAATTTGGATAAGGAAATAATAAGTATAAATATTATAATAGGAAATTCTTCAAATAACTTATTAAACAAAAGTATTGATTATACTTTAAAATATTGGTAATAAAACAAAGGAGGATAAAAATGGCAGGAACAAGAACTCAACCAATTGGAATAGAACTGGTAAAAAGATCAGTTGTAACAGAAGAGGATATAAAAAATGCATTAGAATATCAAAAAACTCATACCAATATGAGAATAGGTGATATTTTATATGAATTAAATGTTTGTGATCCACAAATACTTATAGAGGCAATAGGTGATATAATTGGAGAAAAAGCAATATTACTTACTACAAATAATATAAAAATAAATGTTACAGATTATATATCTTTTGATGTTGCAAAAAGAAATAAAGCAATACCTTTTGAGGTAGAAGCCGGAAAAATTAAAGTTTGTTTTTCAGAAACAACTAATACAAGAACTATAGAAGCAATGAGATTACTATTCTTAAACAAAGGTTTAGTAATGGAAAAATATATAACATTTACTCAAATAATAAATAGCATATTAACTTCATTTGAATCTACAGCAGAAGAAGAAATAGATGTTAATGCAGATATATCTGGGTTACTAGACTCAATTATAAAAACAGCAATGGAAAAGAGAGCAAGTGATATTCATATAGAACCAGAAGAAGATTCTGTTAGAGTAAGATATAGAATTGATGGAGAATTAGTTACGACAGCAGTAATAGAAAAAGAAAAACAAACGCAATTAATCGGAAGATTAAAAGCTATATCAAATATGCACCAAGAAAAACAAGAGTCGCAAGATGGTAGAATATTAATGTATCCAGATTACAATATTCGTGTTTCTTCACAAAAAAATGTATATGGCGAAAAATTTGTTTTAAGACTTTTAAAGAAAAATGCAGACGTACAACAAATTTTTGAACTTGGTTTTCCAAGAGATCCAAAACTTGTTTCAAAATGTTTTGATAAAAGAAATAGTATTGTGCTTATTGCAGCTCCAACTGGAGAAGGTAAAACAACAACTTTATATAGTATTATAGACTTTTTAAATAGACCAGAAATAAATGTAACAACAATAGAGGATCCAGTAGAAATTAGAATTCCTGGCTTAAATCAGATAGAAATAGATGCAAAAACATCTTTCTCGGATTCTTTAAGAACTGTTTTAAGACAAGATCCAGACATTATTCTAGTAGGAGAAATTCGTGATAGAGAAACTGCAGAAATAGCAATGCAAGCTGGACAAACAGGTCACTATGTTTTGTCAACAATACACACAATAGATTCAATAGAATCTATAACAAGACTTAGAAAAATAGGAATTTCTGACTATGATATAGCAAGTACACTTGCAACATCATTATCACAAAGACTTGTTAGAAGAGTTTGTAAAGATTGTGCTATAAAAAGACCTTTTAACGAAGAAGAAAAACAAATAATGAATGGAATTGCAAAAAAATACGGAATAGAATATGACTTTACAGATAAATACACATACGATACAGTTGGATGTGCAAAATGTAACAACAGTGGTTTCTATGGAAGAATTGGTGTATTCGAAATATTAGATTTGTCTGAAAATATAAAAGAACTAGTTGTAAAAGGTGCTTCTAGTTTAGAAATAAGACATAAGGCAATGGAAGAAGGCTACAAGCCACTTCTAATAGACGGATTTAACAAAGTACTTGCTGGTGAAACAACATTAAAAGAATTAAATTCAAAATTAGTATTCTATTAAAATTTTGTGAAAATAGGAGGAAAAAATGGTAAACTTAGATAAGGTATTACAAACAGCCATAGATAGAGATGCATCAGATGTTCACTTGATTGCTGGTATAAAGCCTATGCTTAGAATAGCAAGAGCTCTAGTTCCATACGAATTTTGTGAAGAATTAACAAAAGAAGATATGGCAGAAATATACGATTATTTTGTTATGGGAAATGTTGAAAAGGATGCAGTATATAAAGAACAAAAACAATTAGATACTTCATACGAATTTAATGGATTAAGATTAAGAGTAAATATAGCAGAAGCAGATGGTATGCCAATAGTAACACTAAGAATTATAAAAAATAATCTTCCAACATTCGAACAATTAGGAGTTCCAGATATTGTTAGAAGAATGATGTACCAACCACAAGGATTAGTATTAGTTACTGGTAAAACAAACTCTGGTAAAAGTACAACACTTAATGCATTAATAAACGAAATAAATGAATCGCAGAATAAAAAAATATTGACACTAGAAAGCCCAGTAGAATTTAAACATCATTGTAAGAGATCAATAATCGTTCAAAAAGAAGTTGGTAGAGGACAAGATGTTACAACATATCAAGCAGGTGTAAAAAACTCTTTAAGAGAGGACTGTGATATACTTGTAATAGGAGAGATTCGTGATAGAGAAACAATGGATGCAGCAATAGAAACAGCAGAATCTGGACACTTAGTAATAGGAACACTTCACACAAAATCTTGTGCTGAAACTATAGACAGAATTATTAACTTTTATGATATTTCTGATCAACAAAGTATAAAATTCCTTATTGCTTCATTACTAAAATTAGTTACATCACAAAGACTTATAAGAGGAAAAAATGATAAATTAGTATTAATTCCTGAAGTTATGGTTGTAGATAATGTAATTTCTGGTATAATTAGAAAAGAAAAATTTAGTGTATCAGAAGTAGAAGATGCAATTCAAAGTTCAATTGCAAATGGAAGTATTGGATTAATAAATTCACTTGCAAAACTATTTGTAGAAGATAGAATTACTTTGGAACAGGCAAAAGCACAAATAGAGGAAAAGAATATAGAAACACTAAATAGAACAATTATGCAATTAAAAATAAAAAAAGGACAATTAGGAGACGTATATTAATAGTTATAATATAGGAGGTAAAAATGCCTGAATATGTTTATAGAGCAATGACAAAAGAAGGAGTGCTTGTAAGAAATAGGGTTGACAGTACAAGCAAGCAAAACTTAATTAAACAATTAAAACGTAGTGATTTAATTCCAATTGATATCACACAAGTTAGTTATGGAACAAGAAAGAAAAAAGTCGCAAGAAAAAATACAGACAATGTAGATGAAATAATGAAATTTGCAAACTCAGCAGTCGTTGCACAGAGAGATTCACAAAGAAAAAAGAGTGTTAAAGAGCAAATAAACCTTGCCTTAGCAAAACAAGAAAAAGTTACAACAAGAGACCTTATGGTATTTACTCAAAACTTTTACTTATTAAAAAAGGCAGACTTTAATAACATTCATGCTTTAAATACAATAATAGGAAGTACAGAAAACCAAACACTAAAAGGAATATTGGAAGATGTTCTTGCTGGTGTTGAAGCCGGTGACTATATGTATAAAACAATGGAATATTACTCAGATGTATTTCCATATATTTATACAAATATGATAAAGGTAGGAGAGCTATCAGGTTCTTTAACTCAATCATTGCAACAAGCAGTTAAATACTTAGACTCAAACTCTGATACAATGAAAAAATTAAGAGGAATAATAATTCCGAATGCAATACAATTGGTTGCTTTAATAGCACTACTTTTTGTAGGAAGTTTATATACTGTACCAACAATACAAAATGTATATAAAGAAGTTGGTACAAAAGATACACTACCTGGAATAACACTTGCATTCTCTAGTGTTATACAGTGGATTGCTAGCCATTGGTATGTACCAGTTGGAATAATTGCTGCAATAATTGGATTTATAATATATTACGTTCATACACCAAGAGGAAGATATAATTACGACTACTTTAAATACACTATGCCAATCTTTGGTAAGCTATTCTATACATTGGATTTCTCGAGATTTTTAAGATCAATGCTACTGAACCTTCAAAATGGAATGAGAATTCAAGATGCGATGGATGTTAGTAAAAATATTATAGATAACTATGTTATGAGAGCTATGATAGAAACATCAATGAATAACCTACTAATAGGACAATCTTGGATAGAACCATTCGAAAAATCTGGACTTGCATCAACAATGATAACAGAAATGTTAAAAGTTGGTATGCAAACAGACTTATCAGAAATGATGGAAAAGTTACTAGAATATATGGACATAGACATAAAAAACATTATGGACAACATAATGGCAATATTACCACAAGTTGTTTACTCTATAGTTGGTATACTTTTAATATTTGTTGTTGTTGTCGTACTTGTACCTTGTATCCAAGTATATATGGGAAATTTCTTATTCTCAGCAGCAGATTTATAAAACTAAAAAAGAAAAAAAGCCCAAAGGGGACGTCCCTTTTGGGCGATTTTTTATTAGGCAAGTCATACTGACCCCTTTCAGGAATAAATAAAATATTACAATAAAATTCACTTTATGAATTTTATTGAAAAGTATAAACAATAGAGGAAAGATTGAAATTTTTTAGATTAGTTATTTTACATACTTAATAAAAGTGTTGAACTTTATGGAAAAATAATATAAAATAACAATAGTAAAATTTTAAAGGAGGCAAGCAATGAAATTTGGAATAGATTTAGGTGGAAGTCATATAGCAATTGGTCTAGTAAATGGAAATTATGAAATAATAGAAAAAAGAACATATTATACAAGTGAAAAAGATGACACCATTGAATTATACATAGTAAAATGCATAGTAAAAGGAATTAAAGAAATACTAAAAAGTACTAATATAGATTTTTCTAAAATAGAGCAAATAGGAATTGCAACACCTGGAAATCCAAGAGAAGGACATATAAAAAATGCCGTAAATTTGGGAATTGCTGACTTTAATTTAGAAAAGGCACTAAGAGACAAGTTTAAGGAACAATATATAGGAAAAATAAATATGCTAAATGATGGCAAATGTGCAGGCCTTGCAGAAAAGAATAATGGTTCACTTAAAAATTATTCGGACTGTGTATTCTTGTGCATTGGCACTGGAATTGGATCAGCAGTATTTTTAAATAATCAATTTTTACAGCCAAAACAAAATGCGGGGTTTGAATTTGGACACATGATAATAGAAAAAAATGGAGAAAAATGTGGATGTGGTAATAGAGGTTGTTTCGAAGCCTATTGCTCAAAGAGAAGGTTTAAGGAAAAAATGCAAAAAGCATTAAAAATAGAAGGTTATATTGGAGCAAAAGAATTAATCCCATTAATAAAACAGAATATTGAAAGAGAAAATGTTAGTACACTATTAGAAGAATACATAGAGAATTTAGCTCTTGGAATTTCTAATATAATAAATATATTTGAGCCAGAGGCAGTATGCATAGGTGGAAGTATGTCTCATTATGAAGAATTAATATTTGATAAATTAAAAGAAAAGATATATAATGGGAAATACCTATTTAATAAAGACAGTCATCCTGTAATAATTCCTGCAACACAAGGAAATGATGCGGGAATTATAGGAGCAACACTAATATAAAAGGGAGAAAAGAAATGTCTGCATATAACGATACGATTGGAATATTAGAAAAATATAAAATAAAAGCTAACAAGGACTTAGGACAGAATTTTTTAATAAATGATGATGTAATAGAAAAAATAATAGAAAAGTCACAAATAGAAAAAAACGATTTAATAATAGAGATAGGGCCAGGACTTGGAGTTCTTACTAATTTACTATTAGAAAAATCTGATAATGTTGTGGCAATAGAATTAGATAAGAGAATGGTGGAAATAATAAGCAAAAGATTTATTTTAAAAAATAATCTACAAATTATTAATGAAGATGTACTAAAAGTAGATTTAAACAAATTGATAAATGAAAGAAAAAAACAAACGAATATAAATAAAGTAAAGATAGTTGCAAATCTTCCATATTATATTAGTACTCCAATAATAATGAAATTATTGGAAGAAAAATTAGAAATAGATGAAATAATTGTAATGGTTCAAAAAGAAGTTGCACAAAGACTTGTTGCAAAGACTGGAACAAAGGATGTTGGAGCAATAACATATGCAGTAGAATATTTTTCTGAGGCTGAAAAAGTAATTGACGTTCCAAAGGAAAGCTTTATTCCTAGTCCAAAAGTGGAATCAGCTGTTATAAAGCTAAAGATTAGAAAAGAAGCATATGTACAAGTAAAAGACGAAAAAATGTTATTTAATATAATACAAAAAAGCTTTTCTCAGAGAAGAAAAACTCTAGTAAATGCTTTAGTAAACGGTAAAATTGTAGAGAGTAAAGAAAAAGCAGAGGAAATAATAAAACAATTAAACATAAATGAAAATATTAGGGGAGAAAAACTAACTTTAGAAGACTTTGCAAGAATTTGTAATACCATAAATTAACCATTGACTTTTTCTATTTATTTAATATAAAATAAAATATGATAAAAAACGAAAGAGGTAATGATGGAAAAAATAACTACAGAAACAAGAAAACGAAATATGAAAATATATACAATACATAAAATGCTTACAGCAGACTTATTATTCTATTATGCAGTAAAATTTTTGTTCTTAACAAAGGCAAAAGGTCTAACTGCAAGTGATATAGTAATTGCAAGTTCATTTTTAGGATTGTTTAAAGTTATATTTCAAATTCCCACGACAGCAATAATAGAAAAATTTGGACATAAAAAAAGTTTAATGTTTGCAGATATTTTTCAGGCTTTATCAACAATATGTATTATGATGTCGAACAGCTTACCAATTTTAATAATTGCGAATATGATTGGTGCAATGGGAAATGCAGTTAAAGAAGTTTCGGAGGCTGGACTGTTAAATTTATCTATTCCAGCATCAGAAAATAAAGGAAAAATTTATTCTAGTATAGAAGGCAAAGGTCTGGGAAATTACTATTATTTTTCAGCAGTTTCAGCTATAATATCTGGATTACTATTTGAACTAAACCCATATATTCCTATGATAATTTGTACAACAATTTCATTTATTGCAGCAAGAGTTACAACTAATTTTACAGATATACAAAAACCAAGAGAAATAACAAATAAAACTTCAAATACGTCAATGTTTGCAAAGTATAAAAAATATTTTAAAGATTTAAAGCTTGCGTTTTCTTTTATATTTACATCAAAAAGATTAAAATCACTTATGATATATTCTGCGATTATGTATGGAATGATAATGGTTATGGGAACATATGAAATGGGATTACTTAGTGAAGTAGGAATGTCTGCAACTGCAACAGGTTTAATTTATGCAATAATGCAGGTGGTGGCAGGAATTGCATCAAAAAAACAAGAAAGTTTTCATAATAAATTCAGAAAAAGATCATTAACAATTATTGGAGTTACATATACAACTGCAATATTAATTGCAGGACTAATTTCTGCAACTATACTTCCACAATTATGTGTAGTTACAATCTTAATTTTAACATATAGTATAAGATATGCAGATACAGGATTTTACTATGTTTTAATAAAAAAATATATTACAAACTTTACAAACGAAGAAGTGGCAAACAAAGTATATTCTGCAAATGGACTTGTTACAGGAATAGGAAATGCACTAATATGTGCACTAGGTTCAGTAATAGTAGCACATAATTCCATAATAAATTCAATGATAATATTTGGAATATTATTCTTTGTAATAATGATTTTAGTATTAACATATATGAAAAATAGGGTTGGACTTATGCCAAATGAATATGAGAAAAAAGATATAGATTATAGAGCATATATAGACTTAAAATAAAAAAAATTAATATAAAAATAAGAGATTTGAATGAAAAACAATTCAAATCTCTTTTTTTTTATATTGAGTTTTTATAAAATTACATTGGCATTATTAAGTTTGCTAAAGGATATCCAATAAATGATGCAACTAAAATAATTATGAACATCATTAGGAATCCATATTTTAATAAACTTGTTGAATCAGACCAACCTGATGAACCAGCTACTGCAACATAAGGCATTGCAGGTGGGGCGGCAGATCCTGTTGCAGCAATTAAACCAATAACTGCTGTAATAGCTGCTGCATTTAATGCACCACCAGAAGCAAGTGCTACTGGAACAGCAAGTGTTGGAACTAATTGTGCTGTAACCATATGAGAAGATACATTTGATTGTAATCCAGCCCATAATGAGAATAATAAAATTAGCAATATTGGTGATAAACCAGTTGTAATTGGTGCAATAGTATTAGATAAGAAAGTTGTTAAACCTATTGCCTTATTTGTCATTGCAGCACCTAAAGCAAGTGTTGCAGATGCCATTATTATACTTGGCCAAGAAACACCTTTTACCATTGATTCATTAATGTTTATTAAAGGTTTTCCTTCATATTTTAAAATAGATAATACTATAATTCCAAGTAAAGGAGGCATTGCTGTACCAAAGTTACTAATCCATGTAAATGTACTTGCAATCCATTTTATTGAACTTGTTTTCAATAAACTTGGTAGAACCCATAAAGCAATTACTAAAATAAATACTCCAAGTATAATTTTTTCTCCCTGTGTTGCTTGTGGAATTTCTTTTTTCATCTTATCAAATTGAGAAGATTTTAAATTTATCTTTTTAGTATTTGGTCTCATTAAGAATTTAAATACAAGCATCATTAATGCAAATATTATAATTCCTGTTGGAATTGCATAAAGCATATATTGTCCATAGCTAATGCTTGATCCTGTTAAAGATTTGAAAACTCCCATAGAAAGAACAGGGAACACATGTGCTATTGGTGTCATACCAGAAGACAAGCTAGTGCAGAATACTAATCCCATCATAAGCATATTTGCATATTTATCACCTTTTTTTAGTCCTAATACATTATAAATTTCCTCTAGAATTGGTAATATTATAAAATACAAAACTGTTGGAGACATAAATAAGCCTATTAAAATAACTGCTGCAAAAAAGCAGAATGCAAATCTCCAAGGTGATTTTCTTGCATATTTACTTGTTACAAAACCAAGTGCAATTTTCTTAACGTATCCTGTTTGAGAAAACGCATATGTGAACATAAATGTAAATAGTAAAAATGCAAATGTTTCGTTACCAAACGAATTTTGAAGCGTTGTTTTCATTCCAAGAGATGGAACAAAAGCAAGAGCTGCTAAACATAATAAACTTGGCCATCCAATTCCTACTGTAATCCATAAGAATAAAACAGAAATAAAAACGCCAAGAACTTTCATACCATCAGAGCTTAAGCCAGATGGAGGTGTAGCCATAAAGAAAATGGCAATAACTATTAATGCAATAATTGTGCAAACAAATTCTTTTTCATTTTTTGTCATTAAAGAACTTTTTTTCTTTTTCGTTTCTTCCATTATTTAATATTTCCTTTCTTATAATTCATTTGTTAGTAAAATTTAGGCTTTTTAAGGAAAACCTATGAACCCATAAACTCAATATAAAAATATATTTTAAGTAAAATAATTTACATTAAAATCTAAATTAATGCTCCTTGTTTAACTAATTCTGCTTGAACATCTTTTACATTATAAGTTTCATTGTCAAGAGTTAATGCTGCAGCAACACCAGCAGCATGTCCTGTTGCAAAACCTGTTCCCATAACACGTACAGAACCAAGAGCTAAGGAATCTGTTGAAATTGTTCTACCAGCAGCCCATAAATTTTTTGCGTCTTTTACTTTTAAACATCCAAGAGGAATAGAGAAGTATTCATTGTCTGGGATATGTGTATATTTTATAGCAGTGTTACTCTTGTGCATTTCTGGACTCCAGCCACCTCTTGCAATGCTATCTTCATATTTTGGTGCCATAATAATTTCTTCACCTTTTAAAGTTTTATCTCCAACAATTCTTCTCGCTTCACGAATACCAACAGCTGGACCAGAAGAAGAAATAATCATATCTTGGAATCCGTCTAAATAATTCTTAAATGCCATAGCATAACTATGAACTTGAGAACGTAATTCTATTTCTGTTTTTGTTAATGTTTCTGCATCAAGAGCTGGTACAATAGTACTTGGAATTGTGCAGTAACCATAAGTCTTATCTGGAATTTTTATAATTAAACCAGTCTCTTTTTTTATGGTTATACCGCTTTCTTTAGCTTTTTTTAGTGCAACTTCAATGTCTGGCTTTAAAATTTCTCTTGCAGGAATATTGTCAATTCTAAATGGTAGAGAAGATTGTTGAACATTTCCATTATCATCTCCCCAATTAGTTGTAATTCCAGCAAAATGAACCAAATTGGCATTTCCAGATGCATCTACAAAAGCTTTAGCCTTTACAGTAAAAGTACCCTCATCATCTGTGCATTTAATTTCTTCGATTGTTCCATTATTATTAACAACCTCATACATTTGCGCATGTAAGAAGTATTCAACATTGCTTTCTAGTAACATTTGATCCATAACTAATTTTACATATTCAGGATTAAAAGATACAGAAACATTACCTGTTGATTTAGATGGTCTAGGATGAATATTAGTTCCATAAGTTTCAAGTCTTCTTAAAACTTCACCACCAATACCTTCTACAACTTGATCATAATTTTCGCCCCTTGTGAAAAAACCACAATAAGCAGTAACTTGAGAATTCGTAGCTTGTCCTCCAAAGTATGGATTTCTTTCTATTAGAACAGTTTTTGCACCTGTTCTAGAGGCACCAATAGCTGCAGCTACTCCTGCTGCACCGCCACCTACAACGGCTACGTCACATTCAATATGTCTTTGCATATTAAACCTCCTTTAAATAATATTATTAAAAAAATACACCCCAATTATACCATAAAAAAACATTATAATCAGAAATGCAATATAAATGACATAATTTTGTAATACATTTGTTACAGTTGCTTTAGTGTGAAATTTGAGTAAATAAAAAAATATTTGACTCTCTAAGTATGTATAAATTGAAAAAACAAAACTGAAAGAACAAGTATTAAAATCATTGTAAACTATTCTGCAGTATGATAAAATATAAAGGCAATTATGAATTTGAGATAAGAAAAAATAATGTCAATTTATAGAAAGAAGGAACGTAAAGTGAAAGAAAAAACTTTTAAAGATTTAGGTTTAGAGGGTGGAGACAAATTTTTAGATGAACTAGACTTGGATCTTGGAGAATTAAACAAAGTATTAGAAAGTAAAGAAGACGAGCAAGAATTAAAAAAGAAAATTAAAGAAATAAATGATAAAGTATAAATTTTATATGTAAATTATAAAAACAGGAAAAATAAATGTAGGTTAAAAAATTAAATTATAAATAGAGGAAATTTTATATGAAAAAAGAATTAAAAGAAATTTCAGTAAATAAGAACGAAAAATATATAGTAGATATAGTAGACAATGGATTTGAAGGAGAAGGAATAGCTAAAATTAATGGTTACACAATATTTGTACCAAATGCAATAAAAGGAGAAAAGTGCGAAATACTAATAGTTAAAGTACTTTCTTCTCACGGATACGGAAAAATTGTAAAAATAATAGAGCAATCAGACGAAAGAGTAGAAACAGACTGTGAGACATATAAAAGATGTGGTGGATGCGATTTAAGACATATGAAATATGAATACACATTGAAGCTAAAAAAAGAAATAGTACAATCATTAGTAAACAAAGGAATTAAAAATAAAATAGAAGTAAAAAATACCATTGGGATGGAAAATCCATTTTACTATAGAAACAAAGCCCAGTTCCCAGTTGGTATAAACGAACAGCAAGAACCTGTAATAGGAGTATTTGCACAAAGAACACACACAATAGTACCAATAAAAGAGTGTCTAATACAAAACAAAATATCACAAAAAATTGCAACTAGAATAGTAGAAATTATAAAAGAAAATAATCTTACAGTATATAATGAGCAAACACAAAAGGGACTATTTAGACACATAGTAATAAAAGTTGGAATAAAAACAAATCAAGTAATGTGCATACTTGTATTAAACGAAGAAAACGGAACAAAAGAGAAAGGCAACAGTTTAAAGATTGAAAATAAAAAGATAGATGAACTTGTAGAAAAATTGAAACAAGAATTTCCAGAAATAAAAACAATAGTAAAAAATATAAATAATAAAAATACAAATGTAATATTAGGAAATATAAATATAAACTTATATGGAAATGGATATATAGAAGATATTTTGGGAGAATATAGATTTAAAATATCGCCAATGTCATTTTATCAGGTAAACCCAATACAGGCAGAAATTTTATACAACACAGCCATAGAAGCGGCAAAGCTAGACAAAGAAGATACACTGTTCGACTTATACTGTGGAATAGGAACAATAGGAATATTTGCATCAAAAAAAGTAAAACAAGTATATGGAATAGAAATAGTAGAACAAGCGATAGAAGATGCAAAGGAAAATGCAAAAATAAACAATGTAAAAAATGCAGAATTTATATGTGGTGATGTAGAATTCGCATTTGACAAACTAATAAATAAAAAAGGAATAAAACCAACAGCAATAATAGTAGACCCACCAAGAAAAGGATTAGATGAAAAAACAATACAAAACATATTAAAATTACAAACAGAAAAAGTAGTATATGTAAGTTGTAATCCAGCAACAATGGTAAGAGACATTGCAAAAATGGAAGAAAAATATAGAATAGAAAAAATACAACCAGTAGATATGTTTCCATTTAGCAAACACGTTGAATGCGTTTCGGTGCTATATCTAAAATAAATCCTGTAATACTTGAATTTACAATGAAAGAAAAAATATTT
>CAKOVP010000018.1 GCA_934122035.1 uncultured Clostridia bacterium
AAGTATCCATTTTTCTTGGAGCATGCATTGAGAATGTTAAAAGATGATGGAATAATTTTTGCAGATAATATTTTGTATAAGGGATATGTAATGAGTGATTATAATAAGCACAAACAGCGTACTGCTGTTACTCATTTAAGGCAATATATTAAGGAAACAACTGAAAATCCAGAACTTGATACAAAAATACTCGATGTCGGAGATGGATTAGCAATTACTAAAAAAGTTATAAAATAAAAATAAAGTTCAATTATTAATAAACTGAAGCTACAAAGCAGTGTAAGGTTAAAATAATTGAACTTTATTATATTTGCGAATATTGAATAAATGAATATATGACATCTATTATAAAAATAATAGAGCAAATGCGTAACAAAAAGGTTTGCAATTTTACAGGAGTCTTTTTAGAAATAAAACCTGTAAATTTTTTAAACAAAGGAAAAACCACATAATTAAAAATAATGGCAACAAATCCCCAAACAAGAGAGTAAAAAAAGCAAATTCTTCCATTAATATTTAGAAATTCAGTTCTATAATCCCAAAGCCATAATCCATACATTGCATCTAGTCCGTAACCAATAGCATATTCAAAAATTGAGAAAACTATTATTGCTGAAAAAAACAATTTTACAGGATTATTTTTAAATTTATCTAAAAATGATATTAAAATTAATCCGCCAAATCCATATATAGGGCATATAGGACCATAAAAAAATCCTCTATTTGCAAAATAGCCAAGAACAAAATAGCTATAAATAGTTTCCATTGTCCATCCTAAAAAAGAAAAGACGAAAAAATAAAATAAATTGCATTGAAAGTTTGATAAATTTTTATTGTATCTATTATCTTTTTCTTCAACCGTTACAAGTGTTTGAACCATAAATACCTCGCATTCTGTAGTTAGATAATAGCATAAAAATAAGGATAAAGCAATAATAAAAAAATTACAAAAATGTTTCTATAATATTACAATTACGTTAATTAAACAAAAAAATTGAAAATTAAAGGTATTACTGATATAATAATTGCACAGAATAATAAAC
Organism: uncultured Clostridia bacterium; assembly: GCA_934122035.1. Lineage (GTDB taxonomy): Bacteria > Bacillota > Clostridia > TANB77 > CAG-508 > CAG-245. The sequence continues at coordinate 1,044 of CAKOVP010000018.1, forward strand.
ATAAGAAAGGAAAATCTTACATGGAAGAAGAACTATATGAATACATAAATGATTTATGCAACATTCTTGCAAAAATAAAAGAAAAAACACAAACAGAAATGCCAGAAATAGATGAAAAAATGCAAGTTGCAATAGAAGAACTTTCGAAAAAAATAGAATTAGGGAAAAAAACATATATATATATAAAGTCGAGAAACAGTACAGAAAGAACATTAAATGACTTTGCAAAAATTTTTAAAAGATCTGTCACAATCGAAGAAATAAGAAGTATTGGACAACAAATTACGCCATATATTTCCGAAGAATATGAATTAAATAAAGAACAAAATGATATAAGTGCAGAATTAAGAAAATATAAAGCATACAATGCTATAAAAAATTTTGAATATGAATATCATAGTGATGTGGCAAGAATTAAAGCCGTTGATGAAAAAACAATGCAGAGAATATACGCATTAAAAGAGCAATATTTTAAGACGGAAAAAGTATTAGATGAAAGCAGAAAAGCTTTAACAGTAGAACCGAAAGGAATATCTCAAAAGGTAACAAGTTTCTTTAAAAGAGGTTTTATAAGAAGAAAGAATGATAAAATGGAACAAAATCAAATAGCGTTATCAAATGAATTGAAAGAAATGTTATCAAAGATGGATGAGCCTGTAGCCTTTGCTAAGAGAGATAAAAATAATATGTACCAACAAGTTTTTTATGATAAAAATAGCAATCCACTATACCTTATAGACCAGGCGTATAACTATGCAAGAGAATTAAGCATACCAGACACCAGAATAAAATTGACCGACTTTGAAAGGTTAAATTTAATCGGATCGTCACCAGAAGAAACTATAAAAACACTAGAAGGAAGAGTATTTTCAAGTGATGAATACAGTCAATTAGAAGTCGAAGCAAAGCTAGAAGAAAAAATTTTTGGTATGAGTAGTGAACAAATAGCCCAAAGAATAACCGAATTGAAAACAAGACAAGAAAGAAATAGACAAGCTAAAAATAAACTTGGTACAAAATGTAAAGAGGTTACAGGAACAAAATATGAATCTTTTGTGGGATTTAGAAATGATGTTGTATATAGATCGTACACTGAAGCAAAAACAATAGAAGAACTAGAAAGTATGAATAATGAACTTGAAAATAACCAAGATGCAGTAAATAATATAAAACAAGAAAGTCAAGAATTTTCAAAAAGCAAAGGAACGAGACAAAAACAAGAAGAACCTGAACTTTAATAAAAATGGAATAAAACATTGAAAAAAAGCCTGTTTTCTGGTATTATATATAAAGATAAGAATTTGAGATTATATAATATAAGGAGAAAATAAATGAAAAAACCAGAACTTTTAGCACCAGCAGGCTCTTTTGAAAAAGCAAAAGTTGCTTTTATGTATGGAGCAGATGCAGTCTATTGTGGAACTGCATCTTTATCTTTGCGCAGTAGAGCAGAAGTAGACGATAATGATTTGGAAAAAACAATTGAATATGCACATTCAATTGGAAAAAAAGTATATGCAGCATTAAATATTTATGCTTGGGATACAAATTACGAAGAGATTGAAAAACAAGTAAAAATGTTAGACAGAGTACATGTTGATGCCATAATTGCATCTGATGGTGGTGTTATTCAAAAAATAAAAGAAGTTGCACCAAACATAGAAATACACGTAAGTACACAGGCAAATGTTGTAAGTTATCATTCTGCAAAATTTTGGTATGATAATGGCGCAGAAAGAGTAATTTTAGGAAGAGAAACAAGTAAAGATCAAATTGAAGAAATAATGAAAAATAAGCCATCAGACTTAGAAATTGAGATGTTTATACACGGAGCTTTATGTTGGGCTTATTCTGGAAGATGCTTTTTAAGCGAATATTTATCTTGCAGGTCTGCTAATTTAGGAGACTGCTCTCAAAGTTGTAGATGGGCATATAATATGTATCTAGAGGAAAAAAATAAACCAGGAAACCTAATGCCAGTAGAAACAGATGAAAATGGAACATACATATTATCTTCTAAAGATTTATGCTTAATAAAAGAAATACCAGAAATTATAAAAATGGGAGTAGATAGTTTAAAAATAGAAGGTAGATTAAAAACAGAATATTATTTGGCATCAGTTGTAAATGTGTATAGAAATGCAATAGACGATTATATGGCAAATCCAGAAGGATACGATTATACAAAATATTTAAAAGAACTGGAAAAAGTAAAAACAAGAGGACTTACAACATTCTATTTTAATGATAGAAATAATAAAGACTTCCAAGAATACGAAGGAAAGCAATACAACCCAGATTATGAATTTGGAGGAAAAATATTAGAAGACAAAGAGGCAAATTCAAATGTATTAATAGAAATAAAAAATAAATTAAGCATAGGAGATACATTAGAATTAATAATTCCAAATGAGGTAATCCCAAAAGTATTTAAAATAGAAAAACTAATCGATTCAAAAACAATGGAAGAAATTAACACAGTAAATCCAGGAAAACAAGGACAAACAGTAATAATAAATATCCCATATGAAGTAAAAAAAGGCTGGATATTAAGGAGAAAGAAATAATATTTTTAAGCTATATGCGATAAAAAACTAATACAGTTGTAAAAAGAATATTCTTCGTCAAAACATCTTCAAACTGCTTACAAAATTATAAATCATCAATTTTGCAAGCAGTTATTTGAGTTATTGACTCGAATATTTTTTTCCAATGTATTAGTTTTTTTATGCAATTTTTATTAGATTTAATTTTTGCTTTCTAAATTTGCTAGTTTATAAGAGAGTAGTAGGCTTATTAAAAATAATATTACGCAAATAATCTCATTAACTCCATATATAAATCCAGGAAATAATACGAAAACAGAGCCGAGGGTGAAGCCTATTATGGAATAAGAAATCTGCTCGTGATGTTTTTCGAATAAGCATTTTATAATTTTTATCCATAAAAGACTTCCGACTAAAATTCCAATTCCCATAGGTATAAGTACATTTAAATTTAAACTTGCAATAGCAGAAATGTATTTAGAGTAAACACCTAAGCACATTAAAATTACGGTATTGCTAATTCCAGGTACAACAATTCCAATAGACATTAAAAAGCCAGAGAGAAATAAGTACCAAGAGTAAGAAGAAAAAGAGAGAGCTAAGTTGGTAAAGTAAAAATAGTTTTCTATAAAAATTAGAGAAACTCCTAATAAAAAAGAGAAAATTAGCGGAACTAATTTCTTTATATTAAAAGGTTTTTGTGTGGTTGAGGCTTGCTTAAATAATGCTGGAATGGTTCCTAAAATTAATCCTATAAAAACAAAGCTAGAATATGCTTGGTACTTGAAAAAAAAATATTTTATTATATTTCCAAACAATACAATTCCTACAAAGGCACCAAAGGCTATTGAAAATAAATATAAAAAGTTTTGCTTGAAATTTTTAAAAAAATTAGATACACAATAAATTAAATTCTCGTAAATTCCAAAAATAACACAAAAAACTCCACTACTAACACCAGGTAAAATTGCACCAAAACCAATTAAAATGCCGATAAAAAAATTAATAATAAATTTTTTCATAATCCAATAAATAAAAAATCTCCTTAAAAAATTCATACACGATTGTATTCAAAATTTTTAATTTTATAGAAAAAATATAGTAGTAACTAAATTAAAAATTTATGTGTATTTGTAAGAAAAATGTATGATTATTCAAATTAATACAAATAGCTAATACAATATATGAGTAAGTGTTGTAAAAATAGAACAAAATAATTTTTATGGGTCAGGCACAAATAAAAAAACTATAACATATACTTATGGTATAGCAAAAAATGGAGGTGCCTTATATGCCAGCTGTTTCAATTATGGGTTTTTTGAGTTTCTTACAGAGTGCAATATTTGTTATAGGCTATATTTCTAGCAGTAATTTATTCCCGGAACCATTAACAGCAGAAGAAGAGAAAGAATGTTTAGAAAAAATGAAAAATGGCGATGAAGATGCAAAAAATATTCTTATAGAAAGAAACTTAAGATTAGTAGCACATATTGCAAAAAAATATGCTACTACAAACATAGAACAAGAAGACCTAATTTCAATAGGAACAATTGGACTAATAAAGGGAATAAATAGCTTTAATATTAGTAAAGGAGCACGACTTTCTACATATGTGGCAAGATGTATAGATAACGAAATATTAATGTATTTAAGAAGTATCAAAAAATTAGGTGCAGAGGTTTATTTGGAAGATACAATAGGCAAAGATAAAGATGATAATAAAGTGACCTTGAAGGAAGTTTTAGAAAATAATGAAAAAAATATAGAAGAAGAAGTAGACTTAAAAATGAAGATTAAAAAATTGTATCAAAAAATAAAGGAAGTTTTAAAAGATAGAGAAAAAACAATAATAGAATTAAGATTTGGATTAGATGGAGATAAACCAAAAACGCAAAGACAAATTGCTAAAATGATGGGAATATCAAGAAGCTATGTTTCAAGAATAGAAACAAAAGCTATAGGAAAACTTGCTCAGGAATTTAAAGAATAATAGAATATTATAGTAGAGAATTACATAAGTTTGAATTGGATTAGAAACAAATAGATATTTTAGGAAGAACCATACATTAAAAGTGTAAATAAAAAATAAAGAAAGAACCCAAACTGTTAGCCGACAATTTGAGTTCATTTTTTATTTATTATTAATTTAATGTAGAATCTCCTGCTAGTATTATATTACAAATATCCTTTGTAGAGTTTTTCTTTGCTAAAAGTTTTGTGTTAATTTTCATTTTGCGTAATCTAGCTTTATCAGATAGAAGTTCAGATATTATTTTATCAAAATCATCTGTTTTTTTAAGCCAAATTGCAACTCCTGCTTTTTCTAAAAAAGCTGCATTTTCTTCCTCTTGGCCAGGAATTGGATTTATTGCAACAATTGGCAAACCAGATGCTAAGCTTTCTGTTGTTGTAAGACCACCAGGTTTTGTAACAACTAAGTCCGAAATACTCATTAATTCTGGTACCTGATGAGTAAATCCTAAAACTTTTACTATAGACTCAGCGTGTTCTTCTTGGACAAGCTTTTCAAAAGATAGTTTCATTTTTTCATTTTTACCAGATATTGCAACTATTTGATGTTCTGTAACATTGTTAATAAATGCTTTTAATATCTTTAAAGTTTGCTCTCTTCCAAGACCAAATTCTCCGCCACCAAAAAATAGAATAACTTTTTTATCTGGATTTAATTCCATAGAAGTCATAATTTTTGCCTTATTATAATGCTTTAAAAATCTGTTAGAAAGTGGAATACCAGTTGCAAAAACTTTATTCTCTGGTATGTTACTGTTAATTAAATCCTGTTTCATTTTTTCATGAGATACAAAGAAATAATCAACATATTCTTTACCAACTAGCCATTGCTCGTGAGGAGCAAAATCTGTCATTATAGTTGCTAATTTGCAATCAATTAAAGCCTTTCTCTTTAAATAACTAACCATTTGACTTCCGAATGGATGTGTAGAAATAACGATATCTGGATTGTATTCTTTTAATAATTTTAGCAATTTTTTAGCCATTAGATTATTGGAAGTAGAACTAATATGAGCTAAAGGCCCCTTTTGAGAAAGCAAATATACTTCACCCCAAGCCCAAGGAAATTTTTTAGCCATTTCTTTATAAGCTGTAGTTGTAATTGCATTAATTGGTTTATTAACATATTTCATACAATCAACTAAATTAGTTTCATAATCTTTAAAATTATCATCAATGCATTGCTTTATAGAGTTTGCAGCAGATAAATGGCCACCTCCATAAGATGCATAAAAAATCAAAATTTTTTTCATAATATTTTTCCTTTCAAGATAAGCAAATTTTATCATAAAAATAAAAAAAACAAAAGCAAAATGCATAAATTTAGAAAAATTACCAATAATAAATAAGAAAAATATAAAGTAATAGAAAATTGAAAATAAAGTTTTAAAGGTATTAAAAAAATTAAAGCAAAATAAATGGTTATAAATTTATTAAATATTTAAAAATAATATAAGAAAAAATTTAAAAAATATATTTATGCTTAAAGGAGGAATGGAATTGGGAGTAAAAAAGTTTATTATGGTAATACTTGGAATTATTTTAATTACAGTACTATCTATATTAACAATTAAAATAAAAAATGTAGAAGCGGCGAGTTATTCAAATGGAACATCAGATGTACAACTTTTAGCAAGAGCAATAAATGGAGAAGCAAGAGGAGAACCATATGAAGGACAAGTTGCGGTTGGCGCTGTAATATTAAATAGAGTAAAATCGTCAAGTTTTCCTAATACAATTGCCGGGGTAATTTATGAACCGGGAGCGTTTACAGCTGTATCTGATGGACAAATAAATGTACCAATAGCAGAAAATTCTACAATTGTAAAAGCTGCAAGAGATGCACTAAATGGATGGGATCCATCAGGAGGAGCATTATATTATTTTAACCCGAGCACTGCAACAAATAAATGGATATGGTCTAGACCATTAATAAAAACAATTGGAAAACACAGATTTTGCAAGTAAAAGGAGGTTTAAAATTTGCAAACAAAAAAAATTAAAAATAAAACATCTTATATAATAATTGCTGCTATAATAGTGGCTTGTATAGTGGGAGCGATTATTTACTATGCATATAAAACTACAAAAACATATGTAACAGCTTCAGAAAATAAATATAATATGGCATTTTTTGAATTAGTCGACTATGTGCAAAATGTGGAAACATATCTTGCAAAAGCACTAATATCAACATCTCCAGAGAGTGGAGCAGAAACTCTAACAAATGTATGGAGAGAGGCAAGTATTGCACAAAGCTGTTTATCACAATTGCCAATAGAAAGTCACGAACTGGAAAATGTATCTAAATTTTTGAATCAAGTAAGTGACTATAGTTATTCTTTATCTAGAAAAAATATAAGTGGTCAAAGTTTAAATGAGGAAGACTTAAAAAATATAAAAGAATTACACAGTTACAGTTTAGATTTGGAAAATACTTTAAACCAATTATCTACAGACTTAGATGATGGAAGAATAAAATGGAATGAATTAAAAGAAGAAGGAACAAACAAATTTGCAACACAAGTAAGTTCAATTACAAAAGACAGTTTCTCTTCATTAGAAGAAAATTTTCACGAGTATTCTGGACTAATATATGATGGAGCATTCTCAGATCATATAACAAGTTCAGAGAAAAAAGGTTTAACAGGAGAAGATATAACAGAAGAACAGGCAATACAAAAAGTAAAAGATTTTTATGGTGAAGATAAAATAGAAGATATAAAATCAAATGGATATTCAGAAAATGCAGAAATACCTTCATATGATTTTAACGTAAAAATAAAAGAAAATAGTGATACTGCAACAATTTCTGTTTCGAAAAAAGGTGGACACATAGTATTTGCAAATTATAATAAACAAGTAAATACAGAAGTAATTTCCCAAGAAGAAGCGGACAACATTGGCAAAAACTTTCTACAAAATCACGGTTATTCAGATATGAAAGAAACATACTATTTAAAACAAAATGGAATTGTAACAATAAACTATGCATATGAACAAAAAACATTATCTGGTGAAAGAATTGTAATGTATCCAGATTTAATAAAACTAAAAGTAGCATTGGACACAGGCGAGGTTTTAGGAATAGAAACACAAGGATATTTAAATTCACACACAGAAAGAAAAATTCCAGAAAATTTAATATCTAAAGAAAAAGCAAAAGAAGTATTAAATAAAGAACTACAAATAGAAAGTGAAAATTTAGCTATAATACCAACTGAATGGAAAACAGAAGTGCTTTGCTGGGAGTTTAAAGGAAAAGTAGAAGATAACGAATTTTTAGTATATATAAATGCAGAAACAGGTAAAGAAGAAGACATATTAGTGATAGTAAATACACCAGATGGAACTTTAACACATTAATTTCCAGTATTATAAATTAAAAAATACACACAATAATAGTAAATTTATAATTATATAACTATAAATAAGATTTATGAAAAGTGAGGAAAACATTATGACTAAAAAGAATCTAATGTCAGAAAACTTAAAAGAAGAAATTGCAAAGGAATTAGGTGTGTATGAGCAAGTAAAAAAAGATGGAGGATGGGAAAACGTACCTTCAAAAACTTGTGGTAACATGGTATCAAAGGCAATAGAAATAGCAAATAGAAATACAAAATAGTAAGAATAAATTAAGGCTCTGCTTAATAAAATTAAGCAGGGCTTTAAATTTTTATAGAAAAGCCATAATAATTTTCTAGAATAAATAAAATATAGCACACGATAAATTTATTTCATAAATTTTCGTGTATGACCACATTTGCTGTAAAATTCCAATTAAAAAAGTATAAATGACGGACCAAGAAATTGAAAATTTTTAGATTTGTCCTTTAATATTGATAAAATGAGAATGCTGAGATATAATATGAAAAAAAGAAGGGAAGACAGAACATTGAAAAGTATGTTAGTTAAAGATATATTAAAAGTTACGAATGGTACACTTGTGTATGGAGATAAGAATGAAGTATGCAAGAATTTTTCTAAAAATACAAATGAAATAAATGAAGGAGATATTTATATCGGAATAAAAGGTGAAAGATTCGATGGAAGCACGTTTTATAAAGAAGCATTAGAACAAGGAGCAAAAGGAGCAATAATAAATAAAAATGCTCAAATTGATAAAACTCTTACACAAGGAAAGTTTTTAATAGAAGTTGATGATACAATAGAAGCACTTGCACAAATTGCAACATTAAAAAGAGAACAATACAATATTCCAGTTATTGCAGTAACAGGAAGTGTTGGAAAAACAAGCACAAAAGATATAATATATAGTGTGGTTTCAGAAAAATACAATACATTAAAAACATTGGGAAATTTAAATAACCATATTGGATTACCCATGACAATATTAAGACTAAAAGACGAAGAAGCATTGGTTGTAGAAGTGGGAATGAATCATTTTGGAGAAATAAGCAAATTAACAAGAATTGCAAAGCCAGACATAGCAGTAATAACAAATGTTGGAACAGCACATATTGGAAATTTAGGCTCAAGAGAAAATATATTAAAGGCTAAACTAGAAATACTAGAGGGCCTAAGCAAAAACGGAACTCTAGTAATTAATAATGATAATGATTTATTACACAAGTGGAACAAAGAAAATACAAAATATAATGTAGTTACATATGGAATAAATAATGAAAGTACATATGTGGCAGAAAATATTGAATATACTAAAACAGGTAGTAGTTATACTATAAACTGTGATAATAAAGAATATAAAGTAAAAGTTCCAGTTGGAGGAGAAGCTTTTATATATAATAGCTTATCTGCAATAAGTGTAGGCAAAATATTAAATATACCAATGCAAAAAATAATAGATGGGATAGAAAAATTTGAGCTTACAAAAATGAGACTAGATGTTACAAAAATGAAAGAAGGATATACTGTAATAAATGACTGTTACAATGCAAATTATGATTCTATGAAATCTTCAATAGAATATCTAAAAAATATAGACGGAAAAAGAAAAATAGCTGTGCTTGGAGATATGTTAGAACTTGGAGATTTTTCACAAGAACTACACGAAAAAGTTGGGCAGCAGGTTGCTAAAAATAAAATAGACATATTAATTACAGTTGGAACAGCATCAGAATTTATAGCCCAAAAAGCAAAAGAAAATGGAACAAAGTGTGTATATAATTTTAAAAATAATGAAGAAGCAATAGAAAAACTACAAGAAATCCTATCTTCAGGAGATGTAGTGTTAATAAAAGCTTCAAATTCAATGAAATTCAAAGAAATTGCAGAGAAAATAATTCATTAGAAAAGAGGAAAAACAATGGAAAAAATAAAACTTGCGGTAATATTTGGTGGACAGTCAACAGAACACAATGTTTCAATTGTATCTGGAAGCTCTGTATTAAAAAATTTAAATAAAGAAAAGTACGAAATATATCCAATATATATTTCTAAAGAAGGAACTTGGTATCATTATAATAAAAATATAAATGAAATATATATATTTGAAATTGGAAAAGAACCAGAAGAAAAATATTTAGAAAAAATTGAAAATGTAATAAAAAAATTAAAAGAGCAAGACGTAGTATTTCCAGTACTTCATGGACTATATGGAGAAGACGGCACAATTCAAGGACTTTTAGAGCTTATAAAAGTACCATATGTTGGGTGTAAAGTATTAGCTTCTTCAGTTTGTATGGATAAGGTATATTCAAAAATAATATTTGAAAAAGCAAATTTAAAACAAGCTAAATATATAGTAATAAATAAGCAGAAAAATGAAAATTATGTATATGTAAACGAAGAATTAGAACACATAAATATGCCTATACAAGAAATATGCAAAATAGTAGAGAAAAACATAGGATTTCCTGTATTTGTTAAACCATCTAATTCGGGCTCATCCGTTGGAGTTAGCAAAGCTACAAACAAAAATGAGTTAAAAATTGCAATAGAGAAAGCTGGAAAATATGATAAAGAAATACTAGTAGAGCAAGGAATAAATGCAAAAGAAATTGAATGTGCAGTACTCGGAACAGAAAACATACAAGCATCTTGTGTTGGTCAGGCATTATCTGCAGATGATTTTTATGACTACAATTCTAAATACATAAATGTAGAGTCTAAAACTATAATACCAGCACAAATTGATGAAAAAATTGCAAATCAAATTAGAAAAGAAGCAATAAAAGCATTTAAAGCTGTTAGAGGAAGCGGACTTGCAAGAGTAGACTTCTTTGTGGATAAAACTACAAATGAAATTTATATAAATGAAATTAACACAATGCCAGGATTTACAAATATAAGTATGTATCCAAAGTTGTGGGAAACTAGTGGAAAAGAATATTCAAAATTATTAGATGAATTAATAGAACAAGAATTATTATAAGGGAGAAATAAAATTGGAACTAATAGAACAAATAAAAAATGACCTAAAAAATATTTTGTCGGAAAGAAGATATATACACTCAATAGGCGTCATGAAAATGTGTGAAGAACTTGCAAAATTATATGGAGTAGACGTTGAAAAGGCAAAACTTGCAGGTCTTCTACACGATAATGCCAAAGAGATGCCAAGAGAGAAAATGTTAAAATATGTAGAAGAAAATAACATTCCAATAACGGAAGTGGAAAGAATTAATACACCTATCCTACATGGAAAAATTGGGGCAGACATTGCCAAGAAAAAATATAATGTGGATGAAGAGATAGAAAATGCAATAAAATATCATACAACTACAAGTGTAAAAATGGACAAGCTTGCAAAAATTGTTTTTGTAGCAGACAAAGTAGAAATGAATAGAAAATCAGAAGAATATGATATAGAAGCGGAAAGAGAACTTGCTAAAAAAGACTTAGATGCAACAGTTTTACTCATAATAGACTCTAATATAACATCATTAATAGCAAAAGGTAAATTAATAGATCAAGATAGTATAGACACGAGAAATTTATTAATAATGAATAAAATGAAGTAAAGCAAAAATCTTTACATACGTACTAGTGCGTGATATAATATGGCTACCATGATGTGGGAGGAATTATGAATGATTTTTAAGGACTATTATAAAATACTTGGTTTGGATACAAACAAAGTCACAACAGAAGAAATAAAATCAGCATATAGAGAACAAGCGAAAAAATATCACCCAGACGTAAATGTAGGATCAGAAGAGAGATTTAAAGACATAAACGAAGCATATAATACACTGTCAAATCCTTCTACAAGAAGAAAATATGATAGAATGTGGAACTCTAGAATTGGAAGAAAAAAAGCTCAAAAGGCAAAAGAATACAATAGAAAGAATACTTCTGCTAAGGGAGAAATTTTAAATATCTTATTTGGAAACTTTGATGGAAAATCTGAAAAACAAAAAGTACACATTAGTAATGAAAAACTACCAAAACAGGGAGAAAATGTAGAAACAGAAATAGGAATATCTATTCAGGATGCTTTTTTTGGAACAAACAAAGATATCTCGCTAAGAACAGTAAATGGTAAAATGAGAACATTTGAAGTAGCAATACCAGCTGGAATAAGAAGTGGAGAAAAAATAAGATTAATGGGGCAAGGCCTTGCTGGAGAAAATGGGGGAAAAAATGGAGACCTTCTAATAAGAATAAATATAGAAAAAAGTAATAAATATGAATTAATTGGAACAGATATTTTAACACAAATACCAATAACTCCATGGGAAGCAGCATTAGGAACAAAATTAAACATACAATTATTAGACGAAACAATAGGAGTGTTCATTCCACAAGGTACAACAACTGGAAAAGAAATAATAATTCCACAAAAAGGATATAAGGACGGAAAAGGTGGAAGAGGCAATCTAATAATCACAACTAAAATAATGATATCAGAAAAGATTTCTTCGCAAGAAAAAGATTTGTATAAAAAATTATCGAAAATATCGAAATTTAATCCAAGAAGAGAATATTAAATTTACATAAATAAAAAACATAAAAATACAAATATTGACATATTTAGCAAAAAGCTGTATAATTAAAAAGTATGCAGAAGAAAAAATATGAAAATATATTTCATATAGAAAGAGGTGTAATAAATGGATCAAGCACAAGGCAAACATTTTAGTATAACAGATCCACACAATGTAAATACTGTTATATATCAAATTCATTCGTCAGAAAAAGAATTTGAAGAAGAAAACTCTCCAAAGTTTACATTAGAGAGATTAAAATGTAGGCAGGAATTAATAGGGCAAAATAAGAGGAAAACTTTTTTTGTAGATACCCCTAAAGAAGATGGAAACCAACTAGTAATTTTGTCTTTTGGTCAAGACAGAGTTGTTGTTAACATGGGAATTTTAAACAGAAATGAAGTGAAAATTTCCAAGAAGCCTATGCCTGTAAAATTTGATACATTGTATTCTGAAAAAGAAACAGAATTTAAAGATATAAAATATACACCTAATATGAAAAGACCAATAACAATAATAGACCCAGAAACAACAGAAGAAATAAAACCAGTTTTATATTATGATAAAGAAACGAACGAAGTAAAAGGAAAGTGTAAATTAAAACCATACAAATCTTATTTCGCATTTGAAATAAGGGAAGATAATTAAGGAGGATCATGTAAAATGATTGATAAAGCAAATGGAGAGCCTACAAATGGAGGTTCAATTAAACCAAGCAAAAAAGTAAAATGCGTATGTGGTCAAACCATTGTAAATGAAAAAGAAAATTCTTTAGAAATGCCACCTAAAGGCGCTATAGAAGCTCATTTATTAGAAGGTGAAGAAAATTTCTTTACAATTGCATTAGAACCAGATAGAGAAGAAGAAAGAGAATAATATAAAACTTAAGAAAAGGTGAATTTTATGAACGGAAAAATAAAACAATATTTTAAAGATAATAAAAAATATATAATACTATTTCTAATAATTTGGAGTGTATTAGAAATAGTATTAATTGCGCCAGTAGCAATTTCAATAAAAAATAGCATTATGCCAGATGGTTTCTACTTTTCTAAATTTATAGAAAATTTAGGCGTAGAAGTATCTAGTTTTAATGCTATTTTTAGAATAGGTCAAAATGAGGTAATGCCTATATTTGGGAAATGCACAGCTTGGTTTACTATTATGTTTGCAATATGCTTAATAATAGGAATGATGAAAACAAAGCCTAAGAGTGAGTATAAAGATATAGAAAACGGTTCTAGTGACTGGTGCAAAAACGGTGAACAATATAGAATATTAAGTAAAAATAAAGGAATAATACTTGCAGAAAACAATTATCTACCAGTAGATAAAAGAGGAAACGTAAACGTTCTAGTTGTCGGAGGTTCTGGTTCTGGTAAATCTGCATCATATTCAAAACCAAATGCTTACCAAATGCTTGGCTCTTATGTTTTTACAGATCCAAAAGGTGAATTATATGATTCAACAGCAGGATACCTACAAAAAAATGGCTATGAAATAAAAGTATTAAATTTAGTAAATCCTCAAAATAGCGATAGCTACAATCCTTTAATGCATATAACATCAGACATAGATGTAGACGTAATTGCGCATACAATAGTAAAAGGACAAACAGGAGAAAATACTGGTGGAGACCCTTTTTGGGATGACAACGCAGAAACTTTACTAAAAGCATTAATATATTATTTAATTACAGCAAGACCAAAAGAAGAGCAAAACTTGGCTTCTTGTGCAGAACTTGTAAGGGCTGCGAATAATAAAAATGGCAGTAGTGTACTTTCAGAATTAATATCTGAATTACCACCAGACCATCCAGCAGTAACAAACTATAAATCAATAGAACTAGCATCAGATAAAACTTACAGCTCAATACTAAGTTCATTACAATCAAAACTTTCTAAGTTTGATTCACAAGAAATAGCAGAAGTAACATCTACAAACACAATAGACTTTGCAGAAATAGCAAATAGAAAAACAGCATTATATGTAATTTCATCAGATACTCATACGGCATACAACTTCTTACTTACAATATTCTTCTCGCAATTAATACAACAACTATACAATTATGCAGATGAAAATGGTGGAAGACTAAAAGTACCGTTATACTTTATATTAGACGAGTTTGCTAATATTGGACAGATTCCAGATTTCGACAAAAAAATATCTACAAGTAGAAGTAGAGGAATTTCTTTTAGCGTAATATTACAAAACTTAGATCAATTAGAGGCTGTATATGAAAAATCTTACGAAACAATAATGGGTAACTGCGATACACACGTGTTTTTAGGAAGTAACTCATTTAAAACAGTTGAATACTTTTCTAAACAATTAGGAGAAAAAACTATATTTAGAGATACAAAATCTGTAAGTAGAGATAAAGACTTTAAAAAACAAGGAACAAGTACTTCAGACCAAAATATGGCTAGAGCGCTAATGACTCCAGATGAACTAAGAAGAATGGACAATGATCTTTGTATAATTTTTGAAAAAGGATTAAAACCAATAAAAGCAAAGAAATATTATTACTTCGAAAAACCAATGTATAAACAATTCAATGCATTTACATTAAATCATAACAATTTTGATATTGGAGATAGAGGAACTTGGAGAAAATTCAACCCAAACAATCCGTACTACGATTCTTCAAGTGAACCACAAAAAGAAGTAAAAATAGAATCATTAGACGATTTATGGGATGATAATCCAAAAACAGAAAACTCTAAAGAAGGTATAGAAAAATTAGACTTAAAAGAAGATAAGGAAGCTCCAATACTTCCAATGGAACCAAATTCAAAAGAAGATGAACTATTCACAAAAGACTTGCAAAAGGAATTAGAAGCAAAATTCGATGAATTATTTGGTCCAATAGAGAACAATACAGATAAATAAAAGTGAAAACATTTCGCCCAGAAAGAAGATTTCGCCCAACAGGGACGGCCTTTTTGGGGCGAATATTTTTTACTAATTTACAGGAATCGCAAAATGTGGACGGACCTTTTTGGGCAAAGTTTTTGGCTAATTTATCGGAACCACCCAATTGAAATGTACTTTTTAAAAGTAATTTCTTTGAAAATTTAAAGGATTTTTGCCATTTATTTTAATTCCTATTGAAACGGTAGGAAATAAATGGTATAATTTATAATTGATGGTAAAAAATACAAATAAGAATTTTATATAAGTAAAACATAAAAGGAGAAATATAAATGAGTAGTTTACTAGAAATAAACAATTTATATGCAGAAGCTGAAGGAAAGCAAATTTTAAAAGGATTAAATCTTAAAATAAATAAGGGAGAAACTCATGTAATAATGGGACCAAACGGTGCAGGAAAATCTACAACTGCAAATGTTATTTTAAATAACCCAGAATATAAAAAAACAAGTGGAGAAATTTTATTTGAAGGCGAAAATATAAATGAAGAGAGCACAGATAAAATTGCTAAAAAGGGTATATTTATGTCTTTTCAATCACCAGTAGAAATACCAGGTATTTCTACATTTAACTTCTTAAAATATGCAAAAAATAAAGTAACTGAAAAACCTGTAAAAGTGTTTGAATTTAAAGACCAAGTTAAGAATTACATGGAAGAATTAAGCATGAATCCAAAACTAGTAGAAAGAAACTTAAATGTTGGTTTCTCTGGCGGAGAAAAAAAGAAGAATGAGATTCTTCAAATGTTAGTTTTAAATCCAAAACTTGCAATATTAGACGAAACAGATTCAGGCCTTGATGTTGATGCGATAAGAACAGTTTCTAAGGGAATTGAAATGTATAAAAATGCTGAGAATGCAGTTTTAATAATTACACACAATACTAGAATATTAGAAAATTTGAAAGTTGACTATGTTCATATATTAGTAGATGGAAAAATTGTGAAAACTGGAGATGCAAGTTTGGCACAAGAGATTGAAGAAAATGGATATTCACAATATAAATAAAGGGTTGAAAAATACGAACAAGAAAGGAAATATTATGTCAAAAACTCAAGTAGACGATATAGATAGAAATATATATGATATAAAAAATAAAGATGACTACGAGTTTAAAATGAAAAAAGGTCTTAACAGAGAAATTGTTGAAGAGATTTCAGCAAAGAAAAATGATCCAGACTGGATGAAAGAGATTCGTTTGAAGGCTTTAGAAACTTACGAAAAACTAGAACTTCCAACATGGGGGCCAGATTTATCTGAGCTTAAAATGGATGAAATTGCAACATATGTTAAGCCAAAGTCCAAATTAAACTCAAGCTGGGACGATGTTCCAGAAGATATAAAAAAGACTTTTAATAATTTGGGAATCCCAGAGGCAGAGAAAAAATCTCTAGCTGGTGTTGGTGCTCAATATGACTCAGAAGTTGTATATCATAGTATAAAAGAAGATTTAATAAAACAAGGTGTAATCTATACAGATATGGAAACAGCCGTTAGAGAATATCCAGATTTAGTAAGAGAACATTTTATGAAATGTGTTCCAATAAATGACCACAAATTTGTAGCACTTCATGCTGCGGTTTGGTCTGGAGGATCTTTCGTGTACGTTCCAAAGGGAGTAAAGGTTGATATTCCTTTGCAATCATATTTTAGATTAAACTCACCAGAATCTGGACAATTCGAGCATACTCTTATAATAGTAGACGAAGGAGCAAGTCTTCACTTTATAGAAGGATGTTCAGCACCAAAATATAACAAAGTAAATCTTCATGCTGGCTGTGTTGAATTATATGTAAAAGACAATGCTTATTTAAGATATTCAACAATAGAAAACTGGTCAAAAAATATGATGAACCTAAATACAAAAAAGGCAATAGTAGGCAAAAATGCACAAATTGACTGGGTTACTGGTTCATTTGGCTCTAAAGTTTCTATGCTATATCCAATGAGCATATTAAATGGAGAAGGCGCAAAAACAGAATATACAGGAATAACTTTTGCAGGACACGGACAAGACTTAGACACTGGTTTTAAGGTAGTTCACAATGCACCAAACACATCATCAGTTGTAAATTCAAAATCAATTTCAAAAGATGGTGGAGCCTGCACATATAGAGCTTTAGTAAGAATTACAGAAAATGCTAAAAATTCAAAATGTAGCGTAAGCTGTGAATCTTTAATGCTAGATAATATATCTCGCTCAGATACAATTCCAGTAAACGATATAAGAACTGATGAAGTGGAATTTTCTCACGAAGCAAAAATTGGAAAAATAAGTGACAAAGAAATATTCTATTTAATGAGTAGAGGATTATCAGAAGAAGACGCAAAAGCCATGATAGTAAGAGGATTTGCATATCCAATTTCAAAAGAATTACCAGTAGAATATGCGGTAGAAATGAATAACCTAATAAACTTAGAATTACAAGGTGCAATAGGATAATCGCCCAATAGGGATGCCCTTTTTTGGGCGAAAGACTAAGGCGATAAATTTGCTGAATATTATTAATAGAAATTGCAATATGAATTACAAGTAACAGAAAAATAAAAAAATTTTAGAAAAAATAAAATGAGTTCTCGCCCAAAAAGGGACGTCACATTTGGGTGAAATGTTAGAAAGGATTAAAAGTAATGCTAAAATTAAATGAAACGCCTGTTAGAACGGCAAATAATTTTAGAATAAATAACATAGAAATAGATGCTCAAATACCAGGAAATATTCCAGAGTTTGAGAATGTTCAAATAGTAAAACAGAATTCAAATATTGATGAAAATGTTTCTAAAAGTCAATTAGTATATGGCAACAACAAAGAGCTAGAAAATATGGTATTTGAAAAAGCAAATAGCAAAATTAGAATCGAAAATAATGAAAAAGCAGAAGATGTTAGAATAACTTATGTTTTTGATGAAGATAATCTAGTTTTGCTTAATCAAATTGATATTGTTGCTAGCAAAAATATTAATGTAATAGTTGAGTACAAATCTGAAACAGACGAAAAGTGCTTCCACAGTGGAATAATTAGAGCAACTGCAAAAGATGGTGCTAAGATAAATATTACTGTTGTAAATTTATTAAACGATGAATCAGATAGCTTCGAAAGTTTTGAAAACAACATCGAGGAAAATTCTAAAGTATATCATAAATTAGTTGACATTGGTGCTAAAAATAGTGTTTCAAATTACTATTCAAATGTGACTGGCGATAGAGCTGAAAATGATGTTAAAACTATTTATCTTGGACAAGGTTCTCAAATTAAGGACTTGAATTATATAGTACATTTGCGTGGAAAACAAACGAATGTTGATATAGATGCACAAGGTGCTTTGAAGGATAATAGTAAAAAGAATTTCAAGGGTACTATTGATTTCAAGAAAGGTTGCATGAAATCAAAAGGAAATGAAAATGAATATTGCATGTTGCTATCAGATAAAGCAAAATCAATAGCACTTCCAATGCTTTTATGTACTGAAGATGATGTAGAAGGTAACCACTCAACAGCTTCTGGAAAGGTAGACGAATCTGCTGTATTTTATATAATGAGTAGAGGATTAAGTCATAAAGAAGCAGTAAAATTACTAGTAAAAGCTAACTTTAATAAAATAATTGAAGACATAAATAATGAAGATGTAAGAGAAGAAATACTACAAGAAATAGATAAAAGACTTTAAATAATGAAAGCATAAATAAGTAAAGAAGAAAAGAGTGAGACTAAAGAATCAAAAAAATATAAAAAAATTTTAATTAATCACAGGGAGTTCCACGTATATTCTTTAGGGCAATCTTTTATGTATTTTTCATATTTACTTATTTAGATTACTTTTGTCTTTTTCAGTGGGCTGTTGACTAATTAAAATTTTTTATATTTTTTGATTAGACAATATATTTTAATTTAAATGATAGTTTAGCTAAAGAACATATAAGTTACGCAAAACAATATAAATTTTTTTAGCTAATCAACAGCCCACTGAGGAAGAAAAGACAAATAAAAAAATGTAAGGAAGAGAAAACCGTAATGCACAGTTTTAAATAATATACGTGGAACTTCCTGTGATTAACTAAAAAAATTTTATATTGTTTTTTATTAGTTAGAATAGATTAAAAATTTGAAAGGATGATTTTATGAATTATAGAGATGATTTTCCACTATTAAATAATAGAGATATTGCTTATTTAGATAGTGGAGCTACTACTCAAAAACCTATTCAAGTTATAGATAAGGTTGAAGAGTTTTATAAAAATTATAATGCCAATCCCCATAGAGGGGCGTATTCTCTTAGTGTAGAAGCAACTGCTATTTATGAAGATACAAGAACTAAAATTGCACAATTTATAAATGCTAAGAACAGGGAAGAGATTATTTTTTCTAAGAATGCAAGTGAAAGTTTGAACCTAATTGCATATTCTTATGGTTTAGATAATTTAAAGCCAGATGATGAGATTGTTCTTTCTATAATGGAACATCATTCTAATTTAGTACCTTGGCAATATGTTGCAAAAAAAACTGGTGCTAAGTTAAAATATATGTACATAGATGAAAACTATGAACTAACAAAACAGGAAATAGAAAGTAAAATTACAAATAAGACTAAAATTGTTGGAATTACACACGTGTCAAATGTTTTAGGAACGATTAATAATGTAGAAGAAATAATTGAATATGCTCATAAGAAAGGGGCAGTAGTTGTTTTAGACGCATCACAAAGTATTCCCCATATGAAAATTGATGTTCAAAAGTTAAATCCAGATTTTATGGTATTTTCAGGACATAAAATGCTATCTCCTTTAGGAATAGGTGTTTTATATGGAAAAAAAGAAATATTAAATAAAATGAATCCTTTTTTAATGGGGGGAGATATGATAGAATATGTATATGAGCAAGACACAACTTTTGCACCACTTCCAAACAAATTTGAGGCTGGGACTCAAAATGTAGAAGGTGTTGTGGGTCTTGGAGCTGCAATTGATTATATAAATTCTATTGGTTATGAAAAAATACAAGAAATAGAAAACGAAGTAGTAAATTACGCAAGAGAAGAATTATCTAAGTTAGGTTTCTTGAAATTATATATGACTCCAAACAAAGAAAATCATTCTTCTGTAATATCATTTAACATAGAAGGAGTACATCCTCATGATGTGGCAAGCATATTAGACTCTGAAGGAGTTTGTGTAAGATCTGGAAATCATTGTGCTCAACCACTACTTAGATATATGGGAATAGACTCTACTTGTAGAGCAAGTTTCTATTTCTATAATACAAAAGAAGATGTAGATAGATTGATTATGGCACTAAAAAAAGCATATAAAATGTTTGAAAAATATATAATCACAAAATAAGATTTCGCCCAATAGGGACGTCTCTTTTGGGGGCGAAAAAGAAATGTGATAATTCGGTACAATTCGGGGACGGAGGAAAAATTGTTCTGAGGAGAAGTTACTCCCGAAGAAAATTGTCCCGAGGATGAAAAGAAAGGATTAATATGGACGACTTACAAGATGTTTATAATGATTTAATAATGGAACACAGTATGAATTCTTATAATAAAAGAGAACTTCCAGAATGTGATTTTAAAGAAAAAGGTCACAATCCTAACTGTGGAGATGAGATAGAATTAGAACTTAAATTAAATGGCAACAAAATAGAAGATATGTCATTTGTAGGGCACGGTTGTGCAATTTCTCAGGCTTCAACTTCTATAATGATAGATACTTTAAGAGGCAAAACTATAGAAGAGGCAAAAGATATAATAAAAACATTTATCGAAATGATAAAAAGAGAAATTACAGATGAAGCAGAATTAAAAAAACTAGAAGATGCAATAGCATTTAGAAATGTATCAAATATGCCGGCTAGAGTAAAATGTGCATTACTTGCATGGCATACAATGGAGGATTTATTGAATAAAAATGGAAAATAACAGAGTATTATTAGGAATGAGCGGAGGGGTAGATAGTAGCGTTTCTGCACTTTTACTAAAACAGAAAGGCTATGATGTAATAGGTATGACATTAGAATTATTTGCTGGTAGTTCTTGTTGTAACATAGATACATACATAGATGCAAAAAATGTTTGTAATTCAATTGGAGTACCACATTTTACATTTGATTGCAAACCTCAATTTAATAAATGTGTAATTCAAGATTTTATTAATTGTTATTCAAATTGTAAAACTCCTAATCCTTGTATAGAATGTAACAAGTATATGAAATTTGGTATTATGTGGGAGAAAGCTAAAGAACTCGGATGCAATTATATTGCAACAGGGCATTATGCAAAAACAGAATATAGCGAAAAATATGGAAAATGGGTATTAAAAAAATCAGAAGCGGGAAAGAAAGACCAGAGCTATGTTTTGTGGAATATTCCACAAAAACTAGTAGAACACGTTTTATTTCCACTTGCAGATTTTGAGTCTAAAGACAAAATTAGAGAAATTGCAAGAGAAAATAATTTGAAAGTGGCAAACAAGCCAGATAGTGAAGATATATGTTTTGTTCCAGATGGAAATTATAAAAAATTTTTAGAGAGCCATTCAGATATAAAACCCAAAGAAGGAAACATTGTAACAACAAAAGGAGAAGTACTTGGAAAACACCAGGGACTTTATAACTACACAATAGGGCAAAGAAAAGGACTTGGAATATCATATAAAGTTCCACTTTTTGTAATAGGATTTAATCCAGAAAAAAATGAGGTTATAGTTGGTGAAGAAGAAAAATTATACAAAAAGGAAATAATAGTAAGGGATATAAATTTACTATTATTTGACGAAATTAAAGAACCATTAAAAGTTCAGGTAAAAACAAGATATTCTTCTAAATTTGCAAATGCAACAATAACTCAAATAGAAAATAAAATAAAAGTAAAATTTGATGAGCCTCAAAGAGCATTAACACCAGGACAATCTGCAGTATTTTATTTAGACGATATAGTAGTAGGTGGTGGAAAAATAGAATAACTTTAAGAAAATACAGGATACTGAAAATTGTCATTTTTCAGTATCCTGTATTATTTAGATTATTTCTTTAAATCTTCGTAAGAAGTTGCATCTATTTGTCTATTTAATTCTGTAGCTTGATTTTGCTCTAAATATCCGTATTCTCTCATAGAAGAAACTACCTTTTTTTGTCTACTTTTTGTTAAATCAAAATTGATATTAGGAGCGTATACACTAGGAGCATTAGGAATACCAGCAAGCATAGTTGCGTCATATAAAGTCATGTCTTGGACATCTTTATTTAAATATCCTTTGCATGCTTCACCAATTCCATAATATCCATTTCCAAAGTAAATAGTATTCACATAAAGCTCTAAAATTTCATCTTTAGAATATTTTTTTTCAAGCTCATAACCCAAAATTATTTCAGCCATTTTACGGCTTACAACATTATCAGATGTTATAAAATATAAATTTTTAGCAGTTTGCTGTGTAATAGTACTTCCGCCTTCGGCAAATTCTTTTTGCTTAAAGTTGCTAACAATTGCACGACATATTGCAATGATGTCAACAGCACTATGCTCTCTAAATCTGTGGTCCTCAACAGCAATTACAGCATTTTTGTAGTAATCTGGAAGACTAGAAATTGAAACAAAACTTTCAGAAGATTTTATACTATTTACTTTATCTTCTAAACTTATTTCTGAAAGCTTTTTATCATATAATTGCTTACCTTGAATAAAGCAGAATCCACCAGCAATCAGAGCTACAATTAAAATAAATGATATTAATTTTCTAATAAATCTCATAAAACTTATTCCTCTCTAGAAATCACAGTTGTTTGGTGTTCTAGGGTAAGGGATAACATCTCTAATATTTTCCATACCAGTTATATACATAAGCAGTCTTTCAAATCCAAGACCAAAACCAGAGTGAATATCTGTACCGTATTTACGAAGGTCCATATACCAATATAAAGGATCTGGATCTATACCCATAGTCTTCATACGTTTTAGAAGTTTATCATAATCTTCCTCTCTTTGAGAACCACCCATAATTTCGCCAGCACCTGGAACTTCCAAGTCCACTGCAGCAACAGTTTTACCATCTGGATTTACTTTCATATAATAAGACTTAATATCCTTTGGCCAATTTTTAACAAAAACAGGGCCATTAAAATATTCAGTAATATATTTTTCGTGTTCCTTTGCTAAATCTTCACCATAATCTGGAGTAAATTCCCATTTTCTATCAGCTTTTTTTAGAATATCTATAACATCTTTGTGATCTATTCTAACAAAATTAGAATTTACAAGTTTGGTAAGTTTTTCAATTAAACCATTTTCAATAAACTTATCACAAAATGCGATTTCCTCTGGGCATCTTTCCAATACCTTAGAAACAACATATTTTAAACATTCTTCTTCTATATCCATTAATCCGTCTAAATCACAGAAAGAGATTTCTGGTTCAATCATCCAAAATTCGTTTGCATGAGTTTTAGTATTAGAATTTTCTGAACGAAGAGTAGGTCCAAATGTGTAAATTTTACCAAAACTTTGTGCAAAAGTTTCACCATGAAGTTGGCCAGATCCTGTAATATAAGCTTTTTTACCAAATAAATCTTCACTAAAATCTGTTTTTCCATCCTTTTGAGGTAATGGCTTGTCCAAATTTAAAGTTGTTAGCTTAAACATTTCAGCAGAACCTTCACAGTCTGCACAAGTAATAATTGGAGTATTTACATACACATAACCATTACTTTGAAAATACTCGTGAATAGCAAATGCAGCAACACTTCTAATTCTAAAAACTGCACTAAAAGTATTAGTTCTTGGACGTAAATGTGCAACGGTTCTTAAATATTCAAAGCTATGTCTTTTCTTTTGAAGAGGATAACTTTGGTCAGCTGTACTGAATATGTCTATATTATTTGCATGAAGTTCAAATGCTTGTTTTGCACTTTCAGTCTTTACAATCTTTCCAGAAACTGTAATAGTAGAACTAATAGTAAGTTTGCAAATATCTTCAAAATTATCTAAACTATCATTAAAAACAATTTGTAAATTATTAAAAAATGAACCATCATTAATTTCTATAAAACCAAAGGTCTTAGAATCTCTAACAGTTCTAACCCATCCTGAGATTTCAACGTCTTTTTCAATGTACTTGTCAGTATCTTTGTATAAATCTTTAATAGTTACCTTATCCATAACAAAATCTCCTATCCTTATATAAACTAAAAAGATTATACATTTATAAGAGGAAAAAATCAAGTAAAATATGCTTAAATGTAAAGACTTTGCGATAAATGAAAAAGAGATGATATTGACTTTTCATTTTCTAAAATATATAATTTACCATATCAAAGGAAAAGAATAGGAAAAAATATGGGAAATATAGTTTTATTAGATGACTTAACAATAAACAAAATCGCAGCAGGAGAAGTTATAGAAAGACCTGCAAATGTAGTAAAAGAACTTGCAGAAAATGCAATAGATGCAGGAGCAAATAAAATTTGTATAGAAATAAAAAATGGGGGAAAGACTTTCATAAGAGTAACAGATAATGGTAAGGGCATATTAGAAGAAGATATGCCCCTTGCTTTTGAACGCCATGCAACAAGCAAAATAAGAAAAATAGAAGATCTAGAAAAGGTTTATTCAATGGGGTTTAGAGGCGAAGCTGTAGCAAGTATTTCGTCTGTTTCTAAGTTTACAATGATAACAAAAACAAAAGATGATATATTAGGACATAAAATGGTAGTGCAAGGGGAGCACGTACTAGAAAGAGAAGATGTTGGGGCACCACAAGGCACCACAATTATTGTAGAAGAACTATTTTACAATACCCCAGTAAGATTTAAATTTTTGAAGCAAGATGCTGCCGAATTTAGATATATAAAAGAGCTAGTACAAAATATGGCTTTAGCAAATTTAAACGTTGCATTTGAATTAATAAATGATTCAAAAACAGTTTTTCGTTCAGTTGGAAATAATTCGATAAAAGATTTAATTTACATTCTGTATGGCAAAGATTTAAAGGACAATGTAATTGATGTAAATTATAACAGTGGAAATATAGAAATAACTGGAGTAATAGGAAATACATTTATTGCAAGAGACAACAGAAAAGATCAAATATTTTTCCTAAATGGAAGAAATATAAAAAATCCGATACTTACAAACAGTACAGACCAAGCATTTAAAGGTTCTATTGGAATTGGAAAATATGGATTTGCAATATTAAACATAAAAATGCCAGCGGATTATTATGATGTAAATGTTCATCCAACCAAAAGAGATGTAAGATTTAAAAATGAAGATGAGGTTTATAAAGCTGTATACCATGCAATAAAAAGTACTATGCTTAATAAAGAATTTTTAGGAGATAATCAAATAGAAATAAACTCAGAGAAAGAAAAATATGTAAGCAATGAACTATCTTTTGTAACCAATAATCTAGCATCAAATGAAATATTAAAAAATGAAAATGAAACAGTAGAAGAAGCAATAACAAGAGAGAATAAGAGAAAAGTAGAATATAAATATTTAGGAATTTTATTAAGAACTTACATAATAGTAGAAATTAAAGATGAACTATATTTAATAGACCAACATGCTGCACACGAAAGAATATTGTATGAACAAATAAAAGAAAATTATAAAAAAAATATTCAAAATAATACTCAAATGATGTTAGTGTCACAGGTTGTAAATCTATCACATAAAGAGCTTCAATTTGTTAATGAAAATTTAGAAATGTTTAAAAATATAGGATTTGAATTAGAACCATTTGGAAACAACAGCATAAAAGTAAATGGTATACCAGACTTAGAGTATAAAGCAAACAAAAATGACTTATTTTTAGATATTTTGGATGAGATGATATCAAACGAAAGAACACAAGTAAAAGATGTTGAAGAAAGATTTATTGCAACAGTTGCTTGTAAAGCAGCCGTAAAAGCACATATGGACTTAGATAGAGAAGAAGTAGACTATTTAATAACAACACTATTATCATTAAAAAATCCATATACTTGCCCTCATGGTAGACCTACCACAATAAAAGTAAGTAAAGAAGAGATTATGAAAAAATTAAGTTGAAAATTTTACATTTTCAGCTTTTTCTATGTAATTTTGTATTGACATAACACAAAAAAAGTACTATTATAAGAATATGTGAATAGATAAGCAATGAGACAAAGTAAAATAAAGGTTACTTTTAGAGAAGAATTGTCATAGGCTGAAAGCAATTCTAAGCAAACATATTTGAAAAACTACCTCACAGGAAACTGGCGGAAGCTTGCTTAGTAAATTAAGTAAAAAATTAGGATGGAACCGTGTAAATAAAATTACACTCCTAAGTGCAAAAATGCATTTTAGGGGTGTATTTTTTGCATAAAGCAACAATTATAAAAAAGAAATTGTATAAGCTAAATTCAATTAAAATCGAATAAAAAAGAATATAGATTGTAATTGTAAAAGTATAATTTTCAATTTCTTAAGAATGGGAGGATTTTTTATGATAATTACATTAAAAGATGGAAGCAAAAGAGAAGTACAGGAAGGAATTTCCGTAATAGACCTTGCAAAAGAAATTAGCGAAGGTTTAGCAAGAGTTGCAACTGCAGGAAGAGTAGATGGAAAGGTTGTTGATTTAAGATACAATTTAAACAAAGACTGCAATGTAGAAATTTTAACATTTGATGATGAAGATGGAAAAAAAGCATATTGGCATACAACATCTCACATAATGGCACAAGCTAT
>CAKOVP010000019.1 GCA_934122035.1 uncultured Clostridia bacterium
ATTTGAATCTATACCTGTGTATATTAAATCATCCTCTTGAATTATATAATAATATAATATTTTTATTGTTGTATCTTCTGTTATATTTCCTTGTATTATTTCATTTTCTGCTTCATACCCATTTATCTTTGGGGAAATCTTGGAATAATTGTCTGCTAATATTGTATATTTTTCTTCTTTCAATATTTCATTTCTGCTATTTACGCACTGAACAGTTAATATCTTTTCTCCTGTGATATTTTCAACATATTGTGCATTTCCATTTTCATCAACAGTATAATATCTACCACTTTCAAATTTTAAGGTAATGCTGTCTTTATCTAACGCCACTATATAAGCTTTATTATTTTCGTTGCAGTTTTGATCTAATGCCTCCTGTAATTCAGCCTCCTCTATAGTCATAGCTTCCTTTTTAGCTTGTAAAACTGATAAGCCTATTATTTCTTTTTCAGTTCCTATTTCTGTATTTTCTTTTGCTTTATTAACTTTTGTTAATATTCCGTTATCTCCCATTAAAGCTGTAATTGTCATTCCAGCTAATATTAAAAGCACAATTATAGTTACAGCTAAAGCAATAAGTGTAATTCCCTTTTCTCGTTTATCCTTCATTTTCAATTTTCCTCCTTTGTACTTTATTGTACTTGAATTTTTGTTTTTAATCAGCTTTTTCCTTTGTTCTCTCTATGAAACTATATATACTTATTTTTATATACTTTATGGATATATATGCATCACATTCATTCTATCATTGCAATCATTTATTTTCAACTTTTTATAATTATTTTTCCTTTTGTTTTTCTATTTACTTTGGCATATTCATTTTTTCCAATTTAAAACTTATAGTCTATACTCTTTAGCAAAAAGGTCTATCTATGTTAAATACAAAATAATATTTTTTATCTTCGTCTTTAAAACCTTCTTCCAACACTCCCAATAACTCATATCTATTATAATTTTTTTCATAAGGTATAACAATATCAAATATAGCGTTAGTATGTTTTTGAGCCGTAACAACTCTAAAATCATGTATGCTTATGTCTTTATCAAACTTTTTCAATATTTTTTCAACCTTATTCTTAATATTTTTAGTTTGCTCGTCATTTACATTTAATGGATCTATATGAACTGTTAAATCTATGTTTAGCTCTTCTTTAAATTCTCGTTCCACAATATCAGCAACTTCATGTGCTTCAGTTATTCCCATTGTATCTGGAACTTCTGCATGAACAGTAACAAAATCATTTTGCTCTCCATAGCTGTGGATTCTTAAGTCATGTATTCCAATTATCTCATTATGACTCAAAATTTTTTCTTTTATTTTGTTGACTTTCTCTTCTGATGGAATTATTCCTAAAAGTGGATTTATTGTATCTTTTAAAGATTTTATTGAGCTTATAATTATAAATATAGATACTATAATTCCTGCATATGCATCTATGTTGATTTTAAATATTCCCATAACAAAAGTTGCAGCCAATACAGCCAAAGTTGATATTATATCGTTTCTAGCATCTATCGCAGTTGCTTTTATTGCAGATGAATTTATTGATTTTGCAAAATCAGAGTATACAACCATTTGCAATACTTTTCCTAGTATCGCAACAATTAATACTAAATAAGTAGCAACATTTATTTTTATCTCTTCAGGAGAGATTATTTTTTCTATTGATGTTTTTAAGAATATTCCTCCCATAACAAACATAAGTAAAGATACAATTATTCCTGTAATGTATTCATATCTCGCATGTCCATATGGATGTTCTTTATCTGCAGGCTTATTGGCAAGTTTAAAACCTAATATTGTTACTATGCAAGATCCAAAGTCTGACAAGTTGTTAAAAGCATCTGCCATAATTGTAATACTATTTGCAATTATACCTATTACTAATTTTATTAGAAATAATATTAAATTAGTCACTATTCCAAAAATTCCAGCAACAATTCCATAACGATTTCTCACTTGTGGATTCTCAACATTTTTGTAATCTTTTATAAATAATTTTTTAAACATCTCTGCGCTTTCCCCTTGTAATTCAAATTGATAATTCTTGACTATATTCATATTTTAGCTTAAACTCCCCCCATACGTCAAGTTTTAGTTCAATCTATGTTACTTCATTTTTTTACTTGCTTTTTTCTCGTACAAGTTTCATTCATTTTACAGCATTTCATTTAACTTTTCACCTGATATTTCTTTTTAAGTATTATATGATCTGTTTAATGAATTTTGCTTAAAATTATCAAAATTGAGTAAAAGCACTTGAAATTTTAAATATTATACAGTATAATAATATTATTGTTTGTGAAAGTACTATTTTTTAATCATAAACATATAATACAGTATAAACAAGATATGGCACCATAGCCAAGTGGTAAGGCAGAAGTCTGCAAAACTTTTATTCCTCAGTTCGATTCTGAGTGGTGCCTCCAATTAAAATTAACTTACGAACTTAATTATTCGTAAGTTTTTATTTTTTATTCAATTTTCAAAGTAATAGCACCAGTATTATAGACTTTTTTACCTTTTTATTAAATTTCATACCGCTAATTTTTTCTTTCATTTTTAATTGACTTTGTGCTATTTAAGTTATAAAATAGAGCATATAAATTTTGAAATTATAAATGATTTTATGATTCCATTTAAAGAGGAGATTACAATGATTATATTATTAGATGCAATGGGTGGAGATAATGCTCCAGATGCCAATATAAAGGGTGCTGTTAAAGCAATAAATCAAATTAGTGCTGAACTTTGGCTTATTGGAAAAGAAGAAGTTATTAAAGCAAAATTAAAGGAATTTTATAATAAAACTGCTGAAGAAATTTCTCCAAGATTAAAAATATATAATGCAACAGAAACTATAGAAATGGAAGATACTCCAACTCTTGCTATTAAACATAAAAAGGATTCTTCTATGGTCGTTGGTTTTAATTTACTAAAGGAAGGCAAAGGTGATGTTTTCATTTCTGCAGGAAATTCTGGCGCTCTTTTAACTGGAGCAACTCTATTAGTTGGCAGAATTAAAGGTGTTGACCGTCCTGCACTTGCTGGTATTTTGCCATCATATCATAAAAGATTAGTTTTAATGGACTGTGGTTCTAATACTAACTGTAAACCAATAAATTTATTGCAATTCGCTCAAATGTCTAGCATATATATAAAAGATGCTTTAGGAGTTGAAAGTCCTGCTATTGGTCTTTTAAATATTGGAACTGAAGAAACTAAAGGAAATGAATTAATACGTGAAAGTTACAATTTATTAAAGGAAAAATCTCCTAAACTTGGTATTAATTTTATTGGAAATATTGAAGGAAGAGATGCTTTCTCTGGTAAAGTTGATGCTGTTATTGCAGATGGATTTACAGGAAATATTTTCTTAAAAACAGTTGAAGGAATGGGAAAGTTTATTAAGAAATCATTGTCTGAAAGTTTAAAAAAGAATTTCTTATCAATTCTCGGATCTATTCCTACCCTTCCAGCTCTTGGTAGATTTAAAAAAATGATGGATTACAAAGAATATGGTGGAGCTTTATTTTTAGGAGTAAAAAAGCCTGTTGTAAAAGCTCATGGTAGCAGTGATGAAAAATTGTTTGAATTTACAGTAAAACAAGCAGAACAATTTGTAAATAATAAAACAGTTGAGAAATTAACTGAGGAATTTGAAAAAATGTCTAAAACAGAGGAATAAATTGAAATATAAAAAAGCCACAAATTATACTGAAGTTGTCAACAAAAAATAGATTTTTGTATCTACTTCCAGATTACAACTTTAATTATACTTGTGGCTTTTTTTTACAATTTTATATTCAAAAAGAATGAGGAAATTAATATTCCCCATTCTTTTAGTTTTACATTTTTGTTTGGAATTATTGTAATTCTACAACTGCTCCAACAGCTGTGAATTTGTTTTTTAATTCTTCAGCTTCTTCTTTAGAAGCATTTTCTTTAACTGTTTTTGGTGCTCCATCAACTAAGT
This sequence comes from uncultured Clostridia bacterium, assembly GCA_934122035.1. Lineage (GTDB taxonomy): Bacteria > Bacillota > Clostridia > TANB77 > CAG-508 > CAG-245. The sequence goes on from CAKOVP010000019.1 coordinate 3,978, forward strand.
CTTTAGCTTCTTTTAATCCTAATCCTGTTGCATCTCTAACAACTTTGATTACTTGGATTTTGTTAGCTCCAGCTTCTTTTAATACAACGTTGAATGAAGTTTTTTCTTCAGCTGCTGCTGCTCCTGCTCCAGCTGCTGGTGCTGCAACTGCTGCTGCAGATACTCCATATTTTTCTTCTATTCCTTTAACTAATTCAGCAAGTTCTGCTACTGATAAAGCATCAATGCTTTCTAATAATTCATCTATTTTTGCCATTTTAAATTTCCTCCTTATATATTTTTTTATTTTAGAACTTTACGTTCTTATTTCACGGCAATGTGAATTTAAATTTTTATTTTGAACTCTTCATTCTTATTTACTAATAAGTTTTGTTTAAAATTAATTAGAAACAAGTATAACAAGGCAACCAAATCAAAAATACCGGAAACGTACATGGTGTACGTTGAGGATATTTTTAGATGCAGGTTAACGAAGTTAGACGTAGTTTATAATTAGTTCTAAGCGTTTTCTTTTTGTGCCTTAACTTGATCAAGTGCAACAGCAAGTTTTGTAATATTTCCAAGTAAAGCTCCAGCAAGTTTTGCAAGTAATTCTTGTCTTGATGGTAGTTTTGCAAGTGTTATTATTTCTTCTGCAGACATAACTTTACCTTCAATTATTCCACCTTTAATTTTGTAGAAATCATGTGTTTTTGTAAAGTTGTATATTACTTTTGATGGTTCTAGATAGTCTTCTTTACCTATAATTATTGCAACTGGTCCTTCTAGAGCCTCGTCTAATTCAGATTCTCCATTTGCATCAAATGCTCTTTTTACTATGTTATTCTTTATAACTTTGTATTCTGCATTTACTTTTCTAAGTTCAGCTCTTAAGCTTGTTACATCAGTAACATTTATTCCTCTGTAGTCAGCTAAAAGAACTACTTTTGCTTCTTTTAATTCATTTGCTAATTCTTCAACTTTTGCTTGTTTTTGTGCTATTGTCTTTTCATTTGCCATTTCTCAATTCACCTCCTGTAAAATATATAAAAAATTCCAATCCGTACAGCCACACCACGAGGCTATAAGATTGGAATAATCCGTTCTCATGCCTCGGTAGGACTTATTTTATGCCTACTGTCTTGGGCTATATTTCATAAATTATTTTTGGTCAATATACATACTTGGACCCATTGTTGTAGATATTGCTACACTCTTTATATATTGTCCTTTTGCAGCAGCTGGTTTTGCTTTTATTATAGCTCCTATGATTGTGTCATAGTTTTCAGCAAGTTTTTCTGCTCCAAAAGATACTTTACCAAATCCTAAGTGAATTATATTATTTTTGTCTAATCTATATTCAACTTTACCTGATTTGATTTCTTGGATTGCTTTTGTAACATCCATTGTTACTGTTCCAGATTTAGGGTTTGGCATTAATCCTTTTGGTCCTAATACCTTTCCTAATCTACCAACAACACCCATCATATCTGGTGTTGCAACGATAACATCATAATCAAACCAATTTTCTTTTTCTATTTTTGGTATTAATTCTTCTGCTCCTACAAAATCTGCTCCTGCTTTTAATGCTTCATCAGCTTTTGCTCCTTTAGCAAATACTAAAACTTTTTGTGTTTTACCTGTTCCATTTGGAAGTACTGTTGTACCTCTAACTTGTTGGTCAGCATGTTTTGAGTCAACACCTAATTTAACGTGTAATTCAACTGTTTCGTCAAATTTTGCTTTTGGCATTTTTTCAATAAGTTCTAGTGCTTCTTTTGCAGAATAAAGTTTTGTTTTATCTACTAATTTTGCACTTTCTGCGTATCTTTTTCCTTGTGCCATTTTAATCCTCCTTTTGGTAATTTCGAGCAATTTGCTCTCCCAATTTTTTATTTTAGAATTTTAAATTCTAACTAGTCTGCTACAACTACACCCATAGAACGAGCTGTTCCTTTTACCATACTCATTGCTGCTTCTAATGATGCTGCATTTAAGTCTGGCATTTTTTGTTTAGCTATTTCTTCTACTTGTGCTTTTGTTATTGTTGCAACTTTTTCTCTATTTGGCTTTCCTGAAGCCTTTTCGATTTTAGCAGCTTTTTTAATTAATACTGCCATTGGTGGTTCCTTTGTTATAAATTCAAAAGATTTGTCTTTGTAAACTGTTATAACAACTGGAATTATTAATCCTGCTTGTTTTGCTGTTCTATCGTTAAATTCTTTAACGAATTGCATAATGTTTACACCACTACCACCTAAAGCTGGTCCTACTGGTGGAGCTGGTGTAGCTTTACCTGCAGGTATTTGAAGCTTTATTATTGTAGAAATTTCTTTCTCTGCCATCTACTTGCACCTCCTTTAGTATTATATTGACAAAATAATTTATTAAAATGAATTTAAACTTAATTAAATTCTGTTTTAAACTTATTTAACTTTTTGAACCTGTGATAGTTCTAGGTCAACTGGAGTTTCTCTTCCAAACATTGATATTGTAACTTTTACCTTATGTTTGTCTTTATTAATTTCTTGAACTACTCCAACATAATCTTTAAAAGGTCCATCAATTATTTGGATAGAATCGTTTACATCATAATCTACATTTACTTCTGATATTTCGAATCCCATCTTTCTAATTTCTTCCTCAGTAAGTGGAATTGGATCTGTTCCAGAACCAACAAAACCTGTAACGCCTCTAGTATTTCTAACGATATACCAAGTTTGTTCTGTGACTATCATTTTAACTAAAACATAGCCTGGGAATACTTTTTTTAAGTTAGTTTTTCTTTTACCATCTTTTATTTCTATTTGTTCTTCCATTGGAACAACAATTTCAAAAAAGTATTCTTCCATTTCTTGATTCTTAACCTTTTTTTCAAGATCTGCTTTTACTTTATTTTCATATCCAGAATATGTATGTATTACATACCACTTTGGTTCTAGGTCTACTTTTTCTTGAGACATAATTACAAAAGCCTCCTTATTTTAAATTATTCAGCATTCTTGGCACTATTAGCATCGTTTTCTTCTACACTTTCTGTGTTAGCTTTCACTTCAGTGTTTTCCTCTGCTTTATTTGTGCTTTCTGTATTTTCTGTTTCTTGATTTGTTTGTGTTGATTGAACAATTGATTTTAGTTTATTAACACCAAAAGTATTTGCCTTTTCAAAACAAAGGTCTAGTAAAAATACAATTACTCCAACAATTATAACTATTGCAATTACTGCAACTGTGTTATTAAACAATTGCTTTGGAGTTGGCCAAATTACTTTTTTTAATTCAGCTTTAACATCTTTTAAAAAGTGTCTTTTTTCTTTATTCTGTTTTTCCTTTTTTTCTTTATTTTTTGTCTCTTTAGACATTTATTATTCCCTCCTAAGGATTATTTTGTTTCCTTATGTGTAGTACGTTTTTGACAGAATTTGCAATATTTTGTAATTTCTAATCTTTCTGTATTGTTTTTCTTGTTTTTTTCTGTCATATAAGTTCTTCTCTTACATTCTGTACATTCCAATGTTATTGGTTCTCTTGCTCCTTTTGCAGCCATTTTATACACCTCCAGCCGTTTATATATAGCTTTTTTCTAATTTACTTAAGCGTATGTTTCTCCACATACGCTTAGATATTCTATCACGAACTTGCCTATATGTCAACCTTTTAGCATTATTTTTTTATGCATTTATTAATTTATAGCCATTCGCCATATTTTTTTATATATTTTTTCTTTATTATTTCTACTAATATAGAATAGATAAATAATAATATTATTACAAAACCATAATATTGTATTGGCATTATTTCAAAATGAAAACTTGGTATATTGTGTAACACTATTGGTGTAAGTATTGTTCCTGCAATTGTAGCAATTGTTCCTAATGTTAGCCATTTGTTAGCCTTAGATTCTATAAAAGGCTTTTTAGCTGTTCTTACATAATGAATTATCATTGTTTCTGATATTAGGCATTCAATAAACCACGCTGTTTGAAAGTATGTTTCTTTGTTTCCATTATATCCTAATACAAACCAGAAAAATGCAAATGCTATTACATCTGTTATTGAGCTTGTTATCCCCATTACATTCATAAATCTGCTTATTCCTTCAGTGCTCCATTTTCTTGGTTTTTCTAAAAATTCCTTATCTACATCATCATATGGAATTGCAATCTGCGATATATCATATAAAAAATCCTGTAGTAGCATTTGAATTGGAATTAATGGTAAAAATGGTAGAAATATACTTGCAATTACTATACTAAATACATCTCCAAAATCTGAGCTCAAAGCCATTTTCATATATTTTATAATATTGCCATATACTTTTCTTCCTTCTATAACCCCATTATATATAACTTTCAAACTCTTTTCTAATAGTATTATATCAGAGGCTTCTTTTGCTATATCTGTTGCTGTACTTACACATATTCCAACATCAGCTGTATGTAGTGACGGTGCATCATTTACTCCATCTCCCATATATCCTACAACGTGTCCATTTTGTTTATAAAGTCTTACTATTCTTTCTTTTTGAAGAGGATTCATTCTTGCAAATACTGAAATATTTTCTATCTTTTCAGATAATTCCTCATCTTTCATATTTTCTATGTCACTGCCAAGTAATATTTCATTATTATCTATTCCGACTAAATTGCATATATTGCTTGTAGCATATGGATTATCTCCTGTTAAGATTTTTGTTGTTATACCTATCTTTTTCAAATTTTTTATTGTTGTTTTTACGTCTTTTTTTGGCGGATCTAAAAATGCAACAAGTCCAATAAATACCATATCTTTTTCATCAGAAATGTTAAATACGTTTATTCCTCTATATTCTCTTTTTGAAGCTAATGCAATTACCTGCATTCCTTGACTTGCAAATTCTTTTGCTTTATTTTTCGCAATTTCTTGCATTTCTTTTGTTAGTTCAACTATTTTTCCATCATATTTTACCTTTGTGCATACTTTTAATATTTCTTCTATTGCACCTTTTGTAAACATTCTGTAAGTTTTACTATTCAAATTTTGTACGACTACACTCATTCTTTTTCTTGTATAGTCAAATGGTATTTCATCAATTTTCTTATATTCTTTTACAATTTCTTTTACGTTTTTGTCGTTTCCATAAGTAATAATTGCTTTATCTACTAAATTTTTTATTCCTGTTCCGAAATAACTATTTAAATATGCGTATTCTAGTATAGATTTGTCTTCTTTTCCCATTACATCTATATACTTTTGTAAAACAATTTTATCTTCTGTTAATGTTCCTGTTTTGTCTGTACATAGTATGTCTATTGCGCCAAGATTTTGTATTGAATTTATGTTTTTAACCAGTGTTTTCTTTTTTGCAAGTACTTTTGTACCTCTTGTTAAGTTAACATTTACTATCATTGGTAGCATACTAGGAGTTATTCCAACTGCAACAGATAATGCAAATAGTATTGCTTCTAAGAAGTTTTGCCTTATTAGGCCATATATTGCAAACACAGAAAAAGATACTATAATCATATATTTTATAAGCATTTTTGTTATGTTATTCATGCCTTTTTCAAAATTTGTAAGTTCTCTCTTATTGTCTATTTCTTTTCCCATTCTGCCCAAATAGGTTGAGAATCCCTTTTCTATTACAACTCCTGTTGCACTTCCACTAATAACACTTGCTCCCATTAAGCATATATTGGGAATATTAAAAATTTCTTTACAATTATTCTCTTCTGAAATTGCTTTCTTTTCTATTGGTGCACTTTCTCCTGTAAATACAGATTGATTGATAAATAGGTCTTTACTATCAATCAAATAGAGATCAGCAGGGATCATGCTTCCTGCATTGAGTTTAACTACATCTCCTTTTACAACTTTTTCAACTTTTATTTCCTTTTCTTTACCATTTCTTAAAATGTGTGTTACGGTATAGAGTTTTGATTTTAATCTTTGATTAAATTTATAAACACTATAGTCTTGAAAATATCTTATTAATGCACTAAGAAAGGCTATTCCTAAAATTATGTATGCACTTAAAGCATCGCTTATAAAATAGTTTATTATAGCAAGCATTATTAATATGATAATAAATTTATCTTTAAAACTTTGTGCCAAAAAGTAAATTCTGCTTTTTTTCTCATTTTTTATTACTACATTTGCTCCAAATTTATTTAAACGTTCTTCCGCTTCTTTTTCACTTATTCCATTCGGAGTTGTTTGTAAATCTTCTAGTATAGTACTAGCATTCTTTTTAGATTCAGCAATATATCTGTTTAAAAGTTCATCATCATTATTTTCTAATTTTTTATGTTTCTTTATATCGAATATTTGAATCATTTTATTTACCTCTGTTTTTGTCTATAGTTTTTTTCTTGTTACCTCTAAAAGGTCTAATTTTGTAAAGCCTATTACCTGAGTTTTACTTCTGTCTTTTTTTAATTCTTTTTCTAACATTTGCAAAATTTCTTGTCTCTCTGCATCATTTTGCATATCTATGTAATCTATAACTATTATTCCACTTATGTTTCTAAGCCTTAACTGTTTTGCAATCTCAACAGTTGCCTCTTTGTTTACTTTAAATATGGTCTCATCTTTTGTGTATGTTTTTCTTCCTGTAAATTTTCCCGAATTAACATCTATTGCAGTTAGTGCCTCTGTTTTGTCTATTGCAATAAATCCTCCACACTTAAGCCATACTTTTCTTTGACTTGCTTTTTCTAATTGTTCTTTCCAACCATATTTGTTTATATCACTTTGAGGTACTAATTTGATTTCTATTTTTTTGTTTATTTCTTCTAAGTAGCTGTTTATAGATTTGTATAAGCTTTCTGTATTTACTGTTATTTTTTCTATATTATCTTCTAATACGCTTGTCAAAAATTTTGATATTACATCATAGTTTCTATAAATTAATTGTGGTTTATTTTCTTTTGATACTTCACTATATTTTTTCTGTACCTGTTCCCAGAGTTTTATAGATTCTTCTACATCTTTTTCTATTTCTTCTTTTGTCTTTCCTTTAGCTGCAGTTCTAAGTATTAGTCCATATTTATTCTCTTTGTAATTTGATAATATATCCTTGGCAATATTTTTTAGTCTTGTTATTTCTTCTTTTTCTTCTATTTTTTGTGATATTGTTATAAAGCTTACATCTACCATTAATACACTAAGTCTTCCAGTTATGCTAATGTGTTTTGAAACTCTTGCTCCCTTTTTATTTTCTTCGTCTTTTTTTACTTGTACTAATTCTGGAGTATTCTGTTTTAAATATTTTTTTATATTATATTTAGATAAATCCTCTGCTTTATTTCCAGTTTGATTACTTACTTTTGGAATTACATCTTTTATATGCATGAATGCATTTTTGTCTTCCCCAATATTTACAAAAGCAGCTTGCATTCCTTGCAAAACATTTTGTACTATGCCACAATAAATGTTTCCTTCCACAGCCCCTTCATCTTTGCTATCATCATATTGTTCTACAATTTTTCCATCTTCTAAAAGTATTGCCTGTGTTATGCCATCTTCTTTATTTAAAATAATTTCTTTCATTTTATTGCATCCTTCCTGTAAGTGCTTGTTTATTTTTCTAATTAAGTCTGTTCATTGCTAAATCTATTCCGTCTTTTATAATAGTTTCTACAGCCTCTGCTCCTTTTAAAATTCCTGTTTCTAACTTACTATATTCTTCGTCTGAAACTTTGTTTATAACATAGTCTACTAAATTGTTTATTTTTGTTGTAGCACCTGTTCCAATCCTAATATGGGGAAATTCTGTTGTGTTTAATTCCTTTACAACAGATTTCATTCCATTGTGGGTTCCAGCTCCACCTTTTTTTCTTATTTTTGTTATTCCAGTTGGTATATCTATATCATCATATATTATTATTATATTTTCTAGTTTTATTTTATAAAAATCCACAAATGGTCTTACACACTCTCCGCTCAAGTTCATATATGTTTGAGGCTTTACAAGTATTACCTTTTCCCCTTCTATGCTGCCTGTTCCATATAGTCCTTGAAATTTTTGCTTTGTAACGTCAATTCCAAATTTTTCTGATATTTTATTTATAACATCAAATCCCATATTATGTCTTGTTTTAGAATACTCTGGTTCTGGATTTCCAAGTCCAACGATCAAATACATTTTATTTTTTCCTTTCTAAAATTTAGTTATTATTTATTTCGTTTTTATTTTTTTCAAATTTATCTTCTTAAAATTTTTCAGTAATCAGTATAGCATAATTTTTGACACTTTGCAAAAAATATTATATAATTTGTTTTGTCGAATATAGTAAATAATTTTTTTATTTTTGGTACTATTTTCTACAAAAAAATTGATTTTAAAATATTATAATATAAAAAGAAAGGACTTAATCAGTCTATTAAATTTTTAGGCTTTTACAATAATCTTTTAGTAGATTAGTTTAAAATATATTCTTTACAATTATATGGACTGATTATTTACAAGTTTTATGAACACTTTTAAATCTGGTTTTGTTTCTATGCTTGGCAGAACAAATGTAGGTAAATCTAGCATTATGAATGCCTTAGCACACGAAAAGGTTGCAGCTGTAGCAAACAAAACTCAAACAACGCGAACAGCCATTAGAGCAATTATTAACAGAGAAAATTCTCAAATTATATTTGTTGATACCCCTGGAATACATAAGCCTAAATCTAAATTAGGTGATGTAATGGTAGAAACCGCTTTTGGAGCATCTCTAGATGTTGATATTATTTTATTTATTATTGATGCAACTTCTACCGAAATTGGCAAAGGTGATAGACTAATTTTAGATAAAATTATAGCTTCTAAAAAGAAGTGTATTTTAGTCATTAATAAAATAGATTTAACAACAAAAGCTCACATTGCAGAATTAATTGCATTATACTCAAAAGAGTATAATTTTATATCAGTTGTTCCAGTCTCTGTTGTAAGAAATACAAATTTAGATGAGTTATTAGACGAAATTGAAAATAACCTAAATGAGGGACCTGCATATTATGATATAGATGAGTATACAGATCAAACTTCTAGACAACTTGCAGAAGAAACAATACGTGAAAAGGCTTTAAAGCTTTTAGATGATGAAGTTCCTCATGGAATTTATGTAGAAGTTTCTAAAATGAAATATAGAAAGACAATTGATAAAGAGCCAATTTATGATATTTCTGCTACAATTTATTGTTTAAGAGAGTCTCATAAAGGCATTATAATTGGTAAAAACGGTCAAATGTTAAAACGAATAGGAACTTATGCAAGACAAGACTTAGAAAAAATGCTAGATGTAAAAGTAAATCTTCAATTATGGGTAAAAGTAAAGGAAGATTGGTTAAACGATACAGCTCTTGTAAAAAAATTTAAATTACAATAAAATTTTAGTATAATTTTATTTGAACTAAAGCAAAATAATATAACACAAATTATGAGGAGATGATTTTATATGATAAAGGATTTAGCTTGGTCTACCTTTAAAAACACTGGTAATATAAATACTTTCCTAGAATTTATGGAATTAAAAAACACCGAAAAAAATATAGAAATGGAAATTAATAAAAGTCTGCAAATAAATGAAAATAGCATAAACAATAATATAGACGCAAAATAAGAAGGATGTATATGGGAATAATTAAAACGAAAGGAATTGTATTACTAGAAAGTAATATGGGAGATTATGATAAAATGGTTTCTATTTTAACTCCCGATATAGGAAAAATTGGATGTGCAGCTAAAGGTGCAAGAAAACCTAAGAGTGCTCTTTTAGCTGGCACTCAATTTTTGAGCTTTAGTGACTTGGTAATTTTTAGTGGTGCAAGTACATATAGCATAAATTCTTGTGAGACTATAGAAGTTTTTTATAATATTAGAAAAGATTTAAATAAGCTAACATATGCTTCATTTATGACCAGACTAGTTAACGATGTTACAGACGAGAATCAGAATACTTACCGAATTTTACAATTACTTTTAAATACTTTATACGTAATTTCTGAAACTGATATAGATATGGATTTCGTTCTTTCTGTTTTTGAATTACGTCTTATGGTTCTTCTTGGTTTTAGTCCAAGACTTGGCAAATGTAATATTTGTAGCGAAAAAAATAATATTGGTTATTTTAGTATGAACCATAGTGGATTTTTATGCAATAACTGCGGTAAAATTGATAAGTCTGCAATAAAAATCTCTGCAGATACTTTCAATGCTTTAAAGTATATCTGCACAGCTCCTGCAAAAAAGATTTTTTCTTTTTCAGTCTCAGAAGAATCACGAAAAGAACTAAAATTAATAAGTAATCTTTATCTTAATAAAAACTTAGAAAAAGAATATAAATTTGAAAAATTATTCTAAAAATGTGTTTACATTGATACATTTTTAGAATTTTTTTCTTTAGTCATATTATTTAACTCATCTGCTCTTATTTTTTGCCTATTTAAACCAGTCCATGCAAAATAAGAAGAAACAAATTCTCCATACTTTGTACAGTCTTCACAATTAGAAAGTTCCTCTAAATAACTTCGATTCATTTTATCTTTTTCATCCATAAAAAATGCACCTCCATAATTTTTAATTATTTTGTGCATTTTTTAATTTTTTATTTATTAAATAATAATCATATTAATTTTTTCTAGTAAATAAAATATTGTAAAGGAAATTTATTTCATAAATTTTCGAGGGCAAACAAATCTACTTCAAATTTTCAGATTTGTTATTAATTCTCTTCTAAAATATATTTTTCTATCGCTTTTGCAACACCATCTTCATTATTAGAAGCTGTAACTACATCTGCAAATTCTTTCATATATGGAGCACTATTTTCCATTATAACTCCAAGCCCAGCGTTCTCGATCATTTGTTTATCATTCATATTATCGCCTATTGTCGCTATTTCTTCTTTATTTATGTTCAATTTTTCTGCAAGTTTCTCTATAGCATTCCATTTGTTTACATCTGCATTCGCAATTTCTGTATAATGATATTCAACAGCTTTTTCTTCAGTTCCAAGTTTTATAACCTTCCTTGCCATATGCTGAACATCTAAAACATCTATATTTTTTACAGCTCTTAATTTTCTAATAATTCCTCCAAATATTACTTTGTTTTCATCACAAATTGTAATTTTTAATACATTAACATTTTTGTTTTCTTCCACATATTTATATATATCATCCATAATTTTTATACTTGTTTTTTTAGAATCCGGCATTTTTTTGTTTTCATTATTAAAAAATAATATATTGTAATTTAAAGATTTTGCTATAGTTAAGTTTTCTGTATATATACTATAAAATATACTATTTTCTTCACAAATCTTTATAATTTCTAATACCTTTTTTCTTTCTATAGATTTATCGTATAAAATTTCGTTATTTTCGGTATCATATAATAAAGCTCCATTTCCGCAAATAACGTATTTACTTGCTCCAGATTCATTTGCAAAACTGCTTACAGAAGATAATGGTCTACCCGATGCAATAACAACTTTTGTTCCTTGTTTTTCAGCTTTTTCTATTGCTTGTTTATTTTTTGAAGATACTTCTCCATATGAATTTAATAATGTTCCATCTAAATCTATTGCTAATAATTTATACATATTTCAATTTTCCTTCCTCTCCGTCTAACTATTATAACACATTAGTCTAAGTTGTGAATACTTTTTTAATTTTTTTCATAAAATTTCCAGTTTATTTTTTGAAAAATTACGCATCCTATATATTGAAAAAACAATTTAGTTTTTTCTTAAAATAGATATTCACATTCTAGGAGGTGAAAATTATTATGGCACATTCTTCAAGTAACAGTAACTACAAAGTAGTTCCAGAAGCAGCTGATGCATTAAACAAATTCAAATATGAAGTAGCTAGCGAAGTTGGAGTTAACTTAAAAGACGGATATAATGGTGATATATCTGCAAGAGATGCTGGTAGAATCGGTGGAAATATGGTTAAGAAATTAATCGAACAAGCTGAAAACCAAATGAAATAGTTATAGTTTAATATTATTATTTAGTTTTTTATAGACTATCCTTAATGGTTAATTAGTATTTTAAACTATTGTTATTAGACAGGATTCTAAGTTTTGTTTTATATATTTTATTATTTATCTAATTACTATAATTATATAAATTATGAGATACATAAGGCAGGATTTACTATCCTGCCTTTATTATATTTTTTATTACTTTTAGTTCATAATTTTCGTATTTTTCTATTGAAGCTTTTAATAGTTCTTTATAAGCTTTTGATCCATCTTTATGTTTTACTTTGCAAAAAGCTTGAATTAAACTTGTTTCTATTATTTTTCTATTATATTTTACTATGTCTGGGTTAATTTCAATTGTTTTATTTCTGCCATTCTTTATAAAAGTATCTTTAAGTCTTATTAATTTATAATCCTCTGGTGCAAATCCCATTATTACTCTTATTTTTTCCATACTGTTAGCTATTTCTATTTCTGCAATCTCATCATACATTTTCATAATTGCAGCACTGACAATATCTACAGTCCCAGACTTTTTATATCTAATTGGTAAATATATATTTATTTCTTTTTCACCTTTATCTAGCTCTGGTATATTTATATTTTTGTAGTTTATATTTAAATTTAAACTTTTTCCTAAAACACTAACTGTTAAATATGTTTTTATTTCAACTGGATTTGTAATATCTATTACATTGTTTTTTTGTTTTAAAATACTCATTTAAAAATCCTCCTACTCTATTATAATAAAAATATAAAAACCTTATTTTATTTATGAACCTTTGTTTGCTTTATGTGCTTATTTTATATTTTTTTATTCAATTTGTCAATAGTTATTACAAACATTTTTTTGCATTTTTCTTTTGTACAATATTTTGTATGTTTCTTTTAAAAATTTTTATTCTATTGATTTTTTGTACATTCTATTGTACAATATGGTTGAAAGGTATTAAAAATGTATATAGGGGAAATTATAAAAAATTATAGAACAAAGAATCAACTATCTCAAAGAGCGTTTGCTGCTAGAGCTTCTTTAAGTCCTTCTTACATAAACACTCTTGAGAAAATATATAATCCCAAAACGGGTAAGCCATATTCTATAACAACAGATGTAGCACTGGAACTCTCTAAAGCAATGTTTATAAATATAGCGGATTTACTAAATATGTTAGATGAAACACAAGAATTTATAGTAAATAATGATACAAAAATTAACAACTTCGAAAATTCTGTTATTTCCATACCAATATTAGACACCGTTAAAGCTGGTTATGATTATCTAACTCAAGAAAATTGGATTGGAACTATTGATGTTGAAACTTCTTTGGTTGGAAATGGCGAAGATTATTTTGCATTAAGAGTACATGGGGACAGTATGAGCCCTTCATTAATAGAAAACGACATTGTTATTATAAAGAAGCAAAATGATTTCGAAAATGGAGATATTGTAGTTGCTATCATAAACGATAATGAAGTAACTATAAAAAAAGGCAGAAAAAATAAAGCTGGTATTTATTTACAACCACTTAATACTGCTTATGAACCACTAATATTTACAAATGAAGAAATAAAGAATATTCCTATTCTTATTGTAGGAGTAGTAAAACAACTAAAAAGAGAATTTTAGGAGAAATTATAATGGAAAACGAATTAATTATAGCAACCGAAAAGAGCTTTGAAGATATAAAACATACAGATGAGAATGGAAATGAATTTTGGTATGCAAGAGAGCTAATGGTAGCATTAGGCTATAAGGATTGGAGAAACTTTTCAAATGTAATTAACAAAGCCAAAGATGCATGCACAAACAGCAATATGAATATCTTTGAACACTTCGTTGATGTCAACAGGGTGTTAAAAGTAGGTAATAATGCTGATATGTCAATAGAAGATATCTCTTTGACACGTTATGCATGTTATTTAATCGCTCAAAATGGTAGTCCACGAAAAAAAGCTGTTGCTCTTGCTCAAACTTATTTTGCGTTAAAAACTAGACAACAAGAATTAACAGAAGAAGAATACAAGTCTCTTTCTGAAGATGAAAGAAGATTGTATAACCGAACAATAGTAAAAAATAGAAATAAATACTTATTTGACACAGCAACGGCATCTGGAGTTAAAGATTATGCAAAATTTAATAATGCAGGTTATAAAGGATTGTATGGTGGAGAAACTGTTGAGGATATTACCAAAAGAAAGGGACTAAAAGACGGACAACCAATTCTTGATTATATGGGAAGTGCTGAACTCGGTGCAAACATATTCCGTATAACTCAAACAGATGCATTATTAAAGGACAATAATGTTAATACTGAAAAAAAGGCTTGTAATACCCATAATAAAGTTGGTAAAGCTGTAAGAGAAACTATAGAAAAATTAGGAGGTACAATGCCTGAAAAATTACCTACGCCAGAAAAGAGTGTTAAAGAATTAGAAAATGAAAAAACAAAACAACTGAAATTAAATATCAAAAATCAAAAGAAATTAAGAAATTAAAAAATTAATAAATTAATAAAAAAAATGGAACCCAACATATAGGTTCCATTTTGTGTATTACCTGTGTATTACAACTATATTTTTCTCAATTTTCTTAGCTTTTTTCAAACGTTTAATATATTGAAAATACTGAATTTAAGCACTTTAAAACTATTTCATAGCTTCTTCTACTGCAACTGCTATTGAAACTGTAGCACCAACCATTGGGTTGTTACCCATTCCAATTAATCCCATCATATCAACGTGAGCTGGTACTGATGAAGAACCTGCGAATTGGGCATCTGAATGCATTCTTCCCATTGTATCTGTCATACCATAAGAAGCTGGTCCTGCAGCCATGTTATCTGGATGTAATGTTCTTCCTGTTCCACCACCTGATGCAACTGAGAAGTATTTCTTTCCTTTTTCATAGCATTCTTTTTTGTATGTTCCAGCAACTGGATGTTGGAATCTTGTTGGGTTTGTAGAGTTTCCTGTTATAGATACATCTACATCTTCATAATGCATTATTGCAACACCTTCACGAACATCGTCTGCACCATAGCATCTTACTTTTGCTCTTTCTCCTACTGAGTAAGGAATTTCTTCTACTATTGTTAATTTTCCTGTATAATAATCAAATTGTGTTTTTACATATGTAAATCCATTAAATCTTGATATTATTTGTGCTGCATCTTTTCCTAAACCATTTAATATAACTTTTAATGGTTCTTTTCTAACTTTGTTTGCAGATTTTGCAATTCCTATTGCTCCTTCTGCTGCTGCGAAACTTTCATGTCCTGCTAAGAAAGCAAAGCATTTTGTTTCTTCTGATAATAGCATTGATGCTAAGTTTCCATGTCCTAGTCCAACTTTTCTGTCGTCTGCAACTGAACCTGGTACGCAGAATGCTTGTAATCCTTCTCCGATTGCTTTAGCAGCTTCATGTGCTTTTGTGCAACCTTTCTTTATTGCTATTGCTGCACCTACTGTATAAGCCCAGCAAGCATTATCGAAGCATATTGGTTGAATTGATTTAACCATTTCAACTGGGTCAAAACCTTTGTCCTGACATATTTTTCTTGCTTCTTCTAAATCTTTAATTCCATATTTATTTAATACGGGCATAATTTGATCTATTCTTCTTTCATAACCTTCAAATGTTACTGCCATATTATTTGCTCCTTTCACACCTCTTTATTATTCTTGTCTTGGGTCTATGAATTTAACACCATCTGCATATCTTCCATATGTTCCTGTTGCTTTTTCCATAGCTTCCTTTGGATCCATTCCTGCTTTTATAGAATCCATCATTTTTCCAAAGTTTAATGCTTTATAACCAATTATTTGATTATCTTTATCTAAAGCTTGGCTTACTATGTATCCTTCTGTAACTTCTAGATATCTTGGTCCTTTTAATGATGTAGAATATATTGTTCCTATTTGAGATCTATGACCTTTTCCTAAGTCTTCTAGTCCTGCACCAATTGTAAGTCCACCTTCTGAGAAAGCAGATTGGCTTCTTCCATATACTATTTGTAGGAACAATTCTCTCATTGCAGTGTTTATAGCATCGCAAACAAGATCTGTGTTAAGTGCTTCTAGGATTGTTTTTCCTGTTAGAATTTCTCCAGCCATTGCAGCAGATTGAGTCATTCCAGAGCATCCTATTGTTTCTATTAATGCTTCTTGTATTACACCTTCTTTTATATTTAATGTTAATTTGCACGCTCCTTGTTGTGGTGCACACCAGCCAATACCGTGTGTTAATCCTGAAATATCCTTAATTTCTTTTGCCTTAACCCATTTTCCTTCTTCTGGAATTGGGGCTGGTCCATGATTTACACCTTTTGCAACTTCGCACATTTTTTCTACGTCTTTTGAATAAATCATATTATTTGCTCCTTTCAAAACATTACTAATGTTGTTGCCATTAAGCAACATTTACATTATATTACATTATTCTACATTTTTCAATTTTTTTTGCTAATTTTTTTATTTATTTTCATCCGTACAAGTTGTATTTACTTTACAAAATTGCACTTAACTTTTTACTTGACGTTTATTTTCATTCTAAATAGCTTTTAAGCAAATATTTTATTTATTCTGGAAAGTCAATATAACTTTCCTAATAAATAGAATTTACTTTTTCAAAATAGAAATTATTTTTTATTGACATCTATTACGTTCTTTACTATAGCATTATATAATTTAGTTTTAAAATCCTGTTCTTGGCAGTTTCTTTTTTTCTATTATATTGTAAACTGTTGTTGTTACAATATCTTCATCAGATACTTTGTAGTCACCGTCATAACCTTCTAATATTGTATAATTTTTTATTATTGTATCGTTTTCCAGGTTTTCGTTTGCCTTCATATATATGTGTGGCTTTTCTAGATTTTTAAATCCAGCCTTCACCTCTCCAAAGCATACTTTTATTTCTGTTATTTTTTCCTCATTTTCTAAGTTAATATTGCTTAAGTCTATATAACTATTTTCTTTTGTGCTAATGTCCTTCTTTATAACCATATATTGGTCTTTTTGATTTGTTTTGTAATAGATACTGTATTTTAATTCTTGATTATATGTTCCTGTAGAAATTTTTGTTATTTTTGCTTTTTCGTATGGCAAATTATCATACCATGTGAAATCTTGTAATTTAACATTTCCATTGTTTTCTATATTAAATTCATAGTCTATTTCTCCATTTGACTGAACTGTATTTTTAGCATTTTTTTCTATATTCACACTAGGATTATGTGGGTCATTTGTTAGCTTACATTCTATAATTTGTTCATTTTCTTTTATTTCTACATTTATGCTTTTGTCGTTTAAAATATACCACTTTGCTGTTTCCGCTTCTTTTACTTTATAATTGCCTAAATCTAATTTTTTACTAATTGCAATACCTTCTTTATTTGTAGTTACTGTATCCACAATTTTTCCACTTGAATTATAAATATTAAATTTTGCACCTTCTATTGGGCTTCCTGCCTCTGTTTTTGTTATTTTATTTTTATCACTACTTGTTTTTATTATTTTTATACTTCCTTTTTTTCTTTCGTTATTTACAATTTGTGTTGTTATTTCATTTTCTTTTACGTTTATTGTAATTGGTGTCTCATCTAATATGTATTTACTATTGGTAGATATTTCTTTTATTGTATATTTACCTATTGGAAGGTCTTTTGTTGTTGCTTCTCCAACACTATTTGTTACTAATGTTTCTACTATTTCTCCTTTTTCATTTATTACATCAAATTTAACACTTGCAAGTTTTATCTCATTATTTTCTTTGTCCTGCTTTATTACTTTTATTTTTCCTTTTTTCTTTTCATTTTCTATTTTTAATTCTAATTTTTCATTCCAATTAATTTTTACACTTTTGTCTACACAAGTTTTGTATTCTGCTTTTGTTTTAGTTTCCTTTAAAGTGTATTCTCCAATATCTATATTTGAGGCTACTGCTTTTCCTTTAGCATCTGTTTTTAAATTTGCAACGACTTTTCCTTCTTTAGATATCAACTCAAATTCTACACCTTCTAAACATATTGTATTATCATCCTTGTCTACTTTTGTAATCTCTATTTCTCCCTTTTTGCGATTATTGGTTATAGTATAATTTTTACTTTCATTATAACCAATTTCTATTTCAAAAGGTTTATCTGGCAATATGTACTCGTGTTTTGTTTCAGTTTCTGTTAAAGATATTTTTCCTTGTCTTAATCCTTTTATTATAATTTCTCCATTTTTATTTGTAACAAAATCTCCAATTTTTTCGTTATTATCCAAATATTTAGCAGTAAATTTTACTCCTTCTAGCACTTCTGCTTCGCCATTCTTTATTATTGTAAGTTTAGATTTGTGCACATCTATATTGGTAATGGTTTGGCATTGCAATGCTTCTTCCTTATCTGCATATATTACATAATTTTGATACTTTGAATCATATGCAGTTGCATAAAATATAGGATATGTTTTTGAAATTGCATTTTCTATTTTTACTGTTCCTTTTATGTTTGCGGTTAATTTATCTTTTGGAATAGCGACCTTAAATGTTTCTCCTTGTATTGTATTAGTTGTTTTTTCTTCACTATTTAAAATTAGTGTTCCAGTTGGAAAAGATTGAATATTAACATTGTAGCTATCTATTGGTCTATTAGATGTTATTTTATATGTTAATAATATATAATTCTTGTTATTTATTGTTTTTTCTTGTTGTTCTGCATTTTTGATAACGGATATTTCAGGCTTTATATAGTTATCACTACTCTCAATTGCATAATAATATATTTGCTCTGCAACATTTAGAACTTTTTGTCCTCTTAATTGAACATCCTCTAATGATATATTGTCTCCATATCCAACTCTATTGGGAACCTCATACTTTCCTTTTGGAGTTGTTCCATCCATTAAACAATGTATTGCAGTCTTAGTTGCATAATATAAATCATCGTCGCAGTCTAATCCCCAAGACTGATATGGTTTTCCCATATATCCTACATATAAAGCTCTCCAAACAGGTCCATCATTTAAAGCCTCTAATGTTACATCGTAATTATCAGCCGTACCTGTTCCAATTCCTTCTTTCTTAGGTTCAACACAAAAAGCTGGATATTTTTTTCCTGTTGCAGGATCTTCATAGCACACATATGCAACTGCTTTTAACTTATCCTCTCCTTGTATTTTTAGTACAGCAATACAGTCATGGTCTTTTTTTAAGTTTATAGTCTGACCATCCTCAAAGCTTAATGCTAAAACTGGAGCAATGTTACTAAATACTAATATAAAACTTACTATAAATATAATTATTTTATCGATTTTTAGACTCATAAATTATTTTATAATCAACTATATTAATTGATTAAATCCTCCTTTTTTTATTTATATTTGCACAGCTTGTACACACAATCTTTGGTTTATTTTATTTTTTATGCAGGTTATTAATGTAAGTCTATTTTCTTTAGTATTTTCTAGTAAAGACCAGTCTGTTTCTAATATTTCTTGTTTGCCAAATACTTTGTATTTTCTGTCTCCATACCTAGTCTTATAAATTATTTCATCTCCTTCTTCCAGTTCATTTATTCTTGCAAAATATGAATACTCGTTTCCTCTATTATGTGCAGCTAGTGCAACATTGCCATCATATTTTGCAGTTTCTTCTATATGACCTATGTATTCTTTTAATATATCATTTGTGCTTCCTTCTTTAACTTGTCCATCTAAGCCTATTTTTTCTATTACTAAATATCCTAAATACTCATCTTCTAAAGTTTCATCTTCAGCTCTTTCTTGTTCAAGATTGTCTTTTGTTTTTTGCTCATTTGCTTCTCTATTTTCTAAAACTTTTTGGTCATATCTAAATAGCATATATAAAGATGTTACAAAAATGAGCACAATTAATAAAACAAATATTTTTTTATACATATCTGCACTCCTTTTTATTTTTTACTTTTGGATTTTTCTTTAGAATTAATTTCTTTCGTTTTAACAAAACCTTTTGATATATCAAACTTTATTTTCATTATACTTAGATTTACTTTAAAGTCAATTGATTTTTCCATTAATTTCCATAAAGTGTTCGACATAAAATTCAGATTTTCTACTAAAAGGCATAAAAAATAAGAAGGACTTTTAAAATCCTTCTTATTTCGGCATTTATTTTATTATGCTTCTGGTTCTATTAAGCCAAAGTTTTTGTTGTCTTTTAATTTGTAAATTACATTTACTTTTCCTGTTTCTATATTAACAAATACTAAAAATCTATTTTGGGGTTGGTCTTCTAATAATAATTTTGCATCTTCTGATCCCATTGGTTTTATATCATAGTACATTGTTTTTACTATTTCGTCTGTAATTTGATGTTCATCTTCTTTGTTTGCTTCTTTTAATCTTATAGACTCTGTCATATTTTGCTTGTCTTTTTTAGTCTTCATTTTTCTAATTTGACCTTCTAATATATCTATGTCTTTATCTATTGAAGCATATAAATCTTTACTTGCAGTAACAGCTCTTAGAGTATCTCCTGCTGCAGATACATGCATTTCTGCTACTTGTTCTTGTCCTTCAACTTTAATTGTTACATATAAATCTATATCTTCTGTTTCAAAGTATTTTTCTAATCTTTCAGATTTTTCCTCAATGTAATTTTTAATTGCGTCTGTTGCCTTTAGTTCCTTTCCTGTTATTTTTATGTTCATAAAAATCGCTCCTTTCAATCTTTTTCGATATGTTATTTTGCATTTTGCACTTTCATTATATATGTTTTTACCTATTTTTGCAAGATGTATTTGGCTTTTCATTGGTACAAATTGTTTTTTACTATGTATTCGATTACTTCTTTACTGGTATATTTGTCTGCTTCTTGATATTTTCCTTCGTTTATTAATTTTCTTATTATACTCGAATTTGTATCTTTATTTTCTTTTAGTTGTATTATTTTATATTTTTCTTTATTTTTATATAACATACCATTTTCTTTTATAAAATTTTCCAAATTCAAAGAATGTCTATTAAATACTATGTAATTATATTTAGTAATCAGTTCTTCTGCATTTTTCCAAGTTGGCATTTTTATAAAATTATCTGCTCCCATTATAAAATAAATTTCTGTACCTTCATACTTTTTTTCTATCATTTCGAATGCCTGTATTGCAGAAATACTTTCATTTTTATTTAACTCTATATTTTCCACGTCTATGTTATTAAAGTTTTTACTTATTATTTGTAACATTTCATATCTGTAATTTTCATCTATTAATTCTGGTTTTTTATAGCTATTTCCAACTGGTACAAAATAGACTCTGTCCAAATTTTGCTCTTGTATCGACATTCTTGCTATTTCTAAATGTGCATATGTGGGTGGATTAAAACTTCCTCCAAAAAATCCTATTTTCATGTATTTTCTTTTTAGGTTATAAACCTATTCTCCTTTTTATTATTTACTTTAAATATTATAGCATAAAAATACTTTATGATAATAACATTTTCATTATTTTTCTATATAAAATACTTGTAAACTTGCTTTTTCTCGTACAAGTTGCATTTAACTTTTCACTTGACAGTAAAATACTTATATTTAATCGTATAATTGTTTTATGCTCTCTAAAAAATTGTAAAATGTGTTCAATTTTTATCATATTTCCATTTTATTTGTAAAGATTTTTGTTCTAATCCTTGCAATATTGCTAATTTCGTGATACAATAAAATACGTTATAAAATTTACATTGAGGAGGTGCAATAGAATATGCCAAATATCAAATCTGCAATTAAACGTGTAAACGTTATTGAAAAGAAAACTGCTAGAAATAATATGATTAAATCTGGATATAAATCAGCTGTTAAAAAGTTTGAACAAGCTGTTGCAGCAGGAAATGTTGAAGAAGCTAAAACTTTACTTTCTGAAGCTACAAAGAAAATAGATCAAGCTTGTACAAAAGGTGTTATTGTTAAAAACACAGCTTCTAGAAAAAAATCTTTATTAGCTAAGAAGTTAAACGCTATGAATGCGTAATATAAAAAATTGTGCACAGTTTTTTATAAAAAAGTGACCCAATTATTAATTTTTTAATAATTGGGTTCTTTTTATTTTGTTTTGAGTATATAGAATAATTTGTGTAAAGTTTGCATAAACTTTTCGATATATTCTTTTTTATTTATTCATTTCTTCTATGAACATTTTATTAAGCATTTGTGGATTTGCCTTGCCTTTTGTAGCTTTCATTGCTTGTCCGACTAAGAATCCTAATGCTCTATCTTTTCCTGCTTTGTAGTCTGCTATTGATTGTGGATTTGCTTCTAATACTTGCATTACAACTTCTTTTATAGCACCTTCATCAGAAATTTGTATCCAGCCTTTTGCTTTTATTATTTCTTCTGGGTTGCGTGTTGTAGCATCTTCTACAAACATTTCTTCAAGCACTTTTTTACCTATTGCAGAACTTATTGTTCCTTTGTCTATCAATTCTACTAGACTTGCAAGTTCAGTTCCTGTAAATGGAATGTGTTCTGGCTCTAGCTCTTCCTCGTTTAATATACGAGAAATGTCTGATAAAATCCAGTTTGCAACTGCTTTTGCATTTTTGCATATTTTTTCTGCTGCTTCAAATAAGTTTGATAAATATTTAGAAGCTGTAAGTAATCTTGCATCTTTTTCAGATAGTTTATACTCTTCCATGTATCTTGTTTTTCTGCTTTCTGGCAACTCTGGAAGTGTTTTTCTTATATTTTCTATATATTCATCAGACAATTTTATTGCAACTAAGTCTGGCTCTGGGAAATATCTATAATCCTGTGCATCCTCTTTATCTCTCATAGAGAAGGTCTTTCCAGATACATCATCCCATCTTCTGGTTTCTTGTTCTACAACTCCACCATTATCTAATATTTCTGATTGTCTTTGTATTTCGTATTCTATTGCTCTCGAAATTGATTTAAATGAACTCATACCTTTCATTTCAGCACGTGTTCCAAATGGTGTTCCTGGCTTATGTATTGATACGTTAACGTCTGCTCTGTATGAACCTTCCTGCATTTTACAATTAGAAACAGCAATATACTCTAGTATAGATTTCATTTTTTTCAAATAAGCATCTGCTTCTTTTGCAGACCTTAAATCTGGTTCAGAAACTATTTCTATTAGAGGAACTCCAGCTCTGTTTAAATCAACTAAACTTCCTTCGCTAAACTCATT
>CAKOVP010000020.1 GCA_934122035.1 uncultured Clostridia bacterium
AGCAAACAATAAAATATATAATTTCTATTTGAATAAAGTTGAGAAAGAGTCATGTTAATGATAGCGACAAATTACAATTTCTCGAATACTTTTTAAAATTAATTAAGAAAGTGCAGTTAACTATAAAAAGTCAACTGCACTTTCTTTTATGTTTCCCTTTCATCTGTTGAATCCATTGATTCTTATAGCTTTTTTAATTTCTGTGTTAGTTCTTCTAAATATATTTGCTTTTTGGCTTTATTACATCATCCATTGGATTTTGTAGAATATATTTATTTTTTATAGCAAAATTAAATGCTTGATTTAATTGCTCATATAATTTTTTTATATAGGAATTGCTATAATTTTTGTTATCATTTAAAAACTTTTGAATATCGTCATTTGATATATCTTTTACATTCAATTTTCCAAGAGAACTATTTTTTATTTTTTCAATAGTTTTAGTTATTCTAGTATATTGCCCTTCTTTAATTCTATTGGAATTAAATTTTTTATCTCTAATATCTTTCATTATTTGAATGATGGACATACCATGTTCTTTTATTAAATCTATATCTTTCATTTGTACTCTTAAATCTAATAATTTATCAGCAACTTCTCTTTTGGTATTTCCATAAACTGTTTTTCTAACTTGTTTGTCTCCAGCTGTTATTGTATATTGAGCTGACCATTTTTTCTTTCTTCAATATAATATATACTTCCTTCACCTTTACTTCCTGCCATCAAATCCTCCTTTTTTTAATTAGCATATAAAGAATTCCAATCAAAATTTGAATAATCTCTTTGTTCATAATTTTTTTGTTAAACTTTTATAGTACTAATATTAGATAATAGAATTTTTTTGTATAAAATTTCTAAAAATGTGAAACAATATTTATAAATATTTTAAAAAGAGTTTCACATTTCTTAAATTTTATGTTATAATATAAATGTGAAACAAAAATCATAGTTATGTACTAAAAAAGTTTCACATTTATAAAGGAGTGATCTTATGGAAGAAAAGTATGAAATTATGAATTTTCTTCAAAGCAAACAAACATTAACTAAAGAATTGAATGATTTGATATATGGCTCTGTTGAGATTAGAGAAAAAGATTCTAATAAATATATATATATACATTACAGAAAAGATGGAATATTACTTACAAAATATGTTGGAGAATATTCTGATAATTTATATAATTTAATATTGAATAATAGTATTAAAGCAAAAGAATTAAAAAAAGAAATTAAGAAAATTGAAAAACAATTAAAACAATTTAATTATATTGATGAGGAACTTAGTCCACAAGTAAAAATAAATATAGATTTTGCTAAAAGACATTTAGTAGATACTATTTATAAACAAGCGATTTTAGAAGGTGTTGCAACAACTTTTGCAGATACAGAAAGTATTATAGAAGGTGGAAAAATTAATAATATGTCTTCAGAAGATGTTTTGAAAATTGTTAATTTGAAACATGCTTGGGAATTTATATTAAATAAAAATGTAATATTGTCAGACACAAATTTTCCATTATTATGCGAAATAAATAAATTTGTTCAAGAAGGATTTTACTACAGTGCAGGAAAGATTAGAACTGTTCCAGTAAGTATTGGTGGAACAAAATGGACTCCTGAATTGCCAATAGAAAGTATAATAAAAGAAGAATTAGATGATATATTTAATAAAAAAATAAGTGATATAGATAAGGCTATTGAAATTTTATTATATATTATGAAAAAACAAATATTTATAGATGGAAATAAAAGAACATCTATAATATTTGCAAATCATTATTTAATATCAAAGGGAAAGGGAATTCTTGTAATTCCAGCAGAATTAACAGATGAATATAAAGATTTATTAATTAATTATTATGAGGGAAAAGATAAAACAAAAATTAAAAAGTTTTTAAAAGAAAAATGTTTTATGAAAATATAGGAATTTATATATGCAGTCAAAATACAGTCATAAAGTTTCAATATATTAATATTACTGCACTTTGAAAAGATATAAGAGTAGTCGCCTCGACCATATTTATAAGTATAATAAGGAAGTCCAACCTTAAATAAGGACACTAAACAAGAATATATTTGGAAGTACATCCAAATATATTCTTGTTTAATTATTTTTCATATAATTCACAGGTTTTATACAATCTATAATAATTATTCATTTTCTTTTAGGCTTGTTACCATATCTATTTTGTTTACTTTTAAATACTAATGCTTTTAGTGTTCCTTTTTGTACTCTTTGTTTTTTTGTGTATAAAAGTTGTCTAACCAAAGGCCTGCTTTATCCTTATTAAATTCTTTGCCTTCCATTATGTATAATTTAGAAATATTATTTGACTCTATAAAGTTTAGTTCTATTGTTATATCTTTAGAAAAGGAAGAAAAAATTATTAAAGCAGGATTTGATTTAATGTGTAAAAAAGGTTACTACAATACAAATACTGTAGAAATTGCAAAATTTGCTGCTGTATCTGCTGGGTTTGTTTATCATAAACACCCACAAATGGATTATGATGTTATGACTAATTTAGTTATTAGCTCTATAGAAGATTTGTTAAATGCTTAAGATTTTTTTGTAAGTTTCGTAGTTACAGTATATTCTTTTTTGTTTCTTATATAGGTTATGCTTACCTCTTCTCCCACGGTTTTGCTGTAAACAAGCCTTCTTAGTTGTGACATTTTTTCTAATTTTGTTTCATTAATTTTAGTAATTATGTCACCTTGTTTTATACCTGCTTTTTCTGCGGGTGAATTTTTTATTATGTTTGTTACATAAACTCCTGAATCTAATTTGGTTTGTATTATACTTTCTTGATTGATATATGGAATTATGTTTTTATCATAAGCAAATACTCCAAGTGTTGCTTGTTCGTACTGTCCTGTTTGTTTTAAAATTTCTACTATTGGTTTTATTATATTTACTGGTATTGCAAAGCCAATTCCTTCTGCCGATGTTATTTTCACGCAGTTTATCCCGATTACTTCTCCTTTTTCGTTTATTAATGGTCCTCCACTGTTTCCTGGATTAATTGTTGCATCTGTTTGAATTAAGTCTTCCATATAAGATGTTTTGTCCTCTTCTTCTAGCTTTATTGTTCTATTTGTTCCACTTATTATTCCCTTTGTAACTGTTCTTTCAAATTCTATTCCAATTGGATTTCCTATGGCATATACGGTTTGTGCAATTTTGGCATTGTCTGAATCTCCAAGTTCTATAAAATTTAAAGAATTTGTATTTATTTTGATTATGCTCAAATCTATATCATTATCTGCCCAAATTACCTTTGCATTAAAGTTTCTTCCGTCTTCTAATGTTACATAGCACGTTTCGTTTTTTGTACCAGATACGTGCTCATTTGTTACTATATAACCATCTTGAGAGACAATAAAACCTGTTCCAAGTCCTAAACTAGATACTCCATCTTTTAAGAATATTGTGTTTCCTTTATTTTTTATTTTAGAAATTCCAACTACTGCTAAATTAATTTTTTCTATTGTTTGCGAAATATCTTGGTCTTCTGTTTCTTCTTTTATTATATTTTCCGCTGTTCTACTTGCTTGATAATTGCTTCCATAGCTTTGTTCTGCTCTAATTGATATGTATACACAATATACAAGTGTTATAAACGATATTATTAAAATAATAATGGCAATTGTTTCTAAGCCTTTTATTAATTTATTACTTTTTTTCATTTTAAAATTTAATCCTTTCCTGCTTTGGTTAAATATATAAATAGAAGTAAATTAAAGTTTTTTTCCTATTTTTCTTATATAAATTATTTCCATTTCTATAATTTTTTAAACCATTTTTAAGAATAAATCTAAAAATTCTTAGTCCTTTGACAAATCTACTAAAAAAATATTTTTTTAGTTAATCAATCCCAATTTTTATCAAAAATTAGTATGTTGTGGTAAAATATAAATTTTAAAAATCTATAATCAATTTTAATTTGGATGAAATTAAAAAGTGTTCTTTTAGTTTTCCAAATATTATCATAAATTTTTGACTATAATTAATATCATAAATTAACCTCAAATTATATGTATTTTTATTGCAAATTATGTATAAAAATGGTAAAATGTGTCATAGGTGATTAATGTGAAAAAAAATAAAATTTATGAAGAAATTAAGTGCACAAATTTTAGAGAATTAGTTAGTTCTTGTTCTTCTCGTTTTGGAAGCAGAACTGCCTTCACTGTAAAAGATAAAAATAAGAAATTGCACGATATTTCTTTTATTGATTTTGAGAATAATATAAAAGAACTTGGTTCTTCCCTTTTAGATTTAGGTCTAGAAAATAAAAAGGTTGCAATTATTTCACAAGATAGATACGAATGGTGTTGCAGTTATCTTGCAATTACAACGGCTGGCTGTATTGCGGTTCCTTTAGATTTTATGCTTCCAGAAGTAGAACAACTTCGTTTAATTGTAGAAAGTAAAGTTGATGCGATAATTTTTGATGAAAAACGTTTAAAACTTGCAAAAGATGTTATGGCTTGCAAAGATTCTAATGTGAAATATTTTATTGGTATGGATCATAAAAAAGATGAAAACGGTATTTTATCATTTTCTAAGCTATTAGCAGACGGAAAAAAACTTATTGATACAAATTCTTCTAAGTATGAAGATGTTAATATAGATAAAGATAAATTGTCTGTTTTAATTTATACATCTGGTACAACAAATAATCCAAAAGCAGTAATGCTTTCTCAATATAATATTTGCTCTAATGTTTCTGCAATGACTACTTTAATTAAGTATGAAAAAGATGACAGTATTCTTGTTTTCTTGCCTTTGCATCATACTTTGGCCTGTCTTGCTAGCTTCTTATTTTGCTATTACATAGGCTTTAGGCTTTGTTTTGCAGATAGTATTAAAGATATTGGGAAAAATATGGTCGAATATAAAATTAGCGGTTTAGTATGTGTACCAGCTGTTTTAGAGATTATGTATAGACAAATTATAAAAGGAGTTAAAAAGTCTGGTAAATACACTGCTTTTAAATTTTTATGTGCTTTATCTAATTTTCTTATGTTTTTCCATATAGATATTAGAAGAAAATTATTTAAGCAAGTATTAGATAATTTCGGTGGTAAAATGCGAACCATTATTTATGGTTCGGCATCAACCGACAAAAAGGTTATTCATTTGTTTAACACAATTGGTATAGATATGCTTCAAGGTTATGGTTTAACAGAAACAGCTCCTGTTATTTCTTGTGAAAGTGACAAATATCACTTTGAAACTGGTTCTTCTGGCTATGTTTTATATAATGAAAATGTAAAAATAGATAGTCCGGACGAGACTGGAACTGGTGAAATTTTGGTAAAGGGTCCAAATGTTATGCTTGGCTATTATCAAAACGAAGAAGCAACCAAAAATGCTTTTAAAGACGGTTGGTTCTGCACTGGCGATTTAGGAAAGTTTGGAAAAGACGGCTCACTTTTTGTTACTGGCAGAAAAAAAGATCTTATTGTTTTGAGCAATGGTAAGAAGGTTTTTCCAGAGGAAATTGAAGCTCTTATAAATAAAATTGATGTTGTAGCAGAATCTATGGTTTATGAAAAAGATGATAGAATTTGTGCAAAAATTGTATATTCTAAAGATAATATGGCAGCAAATAATTTATCTACAATTGATGATGTTCACTTAGCTGTTGAAGAAGGGATTAAGCTTATAAATAAGGATTTACCTGTTTATAAATATATTAGGGATTTTAGTTTGACTGATATTCCTTTAATTAAAACTACCACGCAAAAGATTAAAAGACATGAAGAGATGAAAAAAATTAAATAATTATTATTGAAAAAGGATTACAATTTTGACTTTGTCAAATTTCATTTAAAAAATAGTAACATGCTATATGTATGTTCTCTTATATTTTAAAGTTTATTTCTTGGTTAGAATTTAATTCTTTTCCAATTGGATTGATATATAAGGAGAAATAAATCAAAAATGAATGGAGAACTATATAATCTAACGAATCCACAAAAGTCAATTTGGCTTACTGAGCAGTTTTATAGAGGAACTTCTATTAATGTAATATGTGGCACGGTTTTAATTGATGAAGTAATAAATTTTGAGGTTTTATCTAAATCTATTAATATTTTCTTAAGAGATAACGATAGTTTTAGAATAAAGTTATGTATAGACGAAAACGGAGAGGTTAAACAATTTTTTCAAGATTTTTATGAGAAGCATTTTGATGTTTTAAATGTTTCTAATAATATTGAGCTTAAAAATCTAGAAAATAGAATTGCTACCACTCCTTTTAATATTTTAGAGGAAAGTCTATTTTCTATGACTCTTTTCAAATTTCCTTCTGGAAAAGGTGGTTTTATTGTTAAGGCTCATCACATTATTGCAGATGCTTGCACTGCAAGTTTAGTTGCAAGCAAAATTATGACTATTTATTCTTCTATTTTGAATAATGATGAAGATATAAAAAGCATCCCAACATCTTATATTAATTATATAAATTCTGAAAATGAATATTTAAATGGGCCAAAGTTTGAAAAAGATGCAGAGTACTGGGAAGAGCAATTTAATTCTGTTCCAGAGTTTGGAATTATTCCTTCTTTAATGGAATCTTCTTCTGAGTCTTGTTTAGCAGCAAGAAAAGTTTTTGAAATAAATAATTCTTTATTAAATAATATTAATTCTTTTTGTAAGGATAATAAAATTTCCTTATTTAATTTCTTTATGGCTATTTATGCCGTTTATATTGGTAAAGTTTCTAATTTAAATGAATTTGTTTTAGGAACTCCAATATTAAATAGAACTACTTTTTTAGAAAAGACAACCCCTGGTATGTTTATTAGTACGGTACCTTTTAAGTTTTGCGCAGAAAAAAACAAAACTTTTATTGAGTTTGCACAAAAAATTGGTCTTGATTCTTTATCTATGTTTAGACATCAAAAATATCCATACCAAAATATTTTGGAACATATTAGAAAAAGTAAACCAAATCAACCAAATTTATATGATATTTTAATTTCATATCAAAATTCTAAAACAAATAGAAATTCTTGTAGTGTTCCTTATTCTGTAAATTGGATTTTTAATGGTAATGTTGCAGATTCTATGCAAATTCATATTTTCGATATGAATGACGAAGGTTCTTTAAATGTTGCCTACGACTTTAGGCTAAATAAATATTCTGCCGAGGATATTAATAATATTCATAATAGAATTTTAAATATTATAAATCAAGTAATTAATTCTTTAAATATTACTTTATCTAACATTAATATTGTTACAGACGAAGAAAAAGATTTAATTTTAAATAAATTTAATAATACCTATTTAGAATATAATCATAATAAAACGGTTGTAGACTTTTTTGAAGAACAGGTTGCTAAAAATCCAGATAATATTGCCCTTGTCTTCAAAATGAAGGCAATGACTTATTCTGAATTAAATAAAAAAGTAAATTCTTTAGCAAGGTATTTAAATAATAATAATATTGGGAAAGGCTCTGTTGTTGGTATTATTGTAAACCGTTCCTTTGAAATGATAGTTTCTATTCTTGCAGTTTTAAAAGCTGGTGCATCTTATATTCCAATTGATCCGGAATATCCAGAGGAACGTATTTGCTATATTTTAAAAAATAGTAATTGTGATGCAATACTTACTATTCAAAAACAAGCAGGCAAAGTTCAAAATTTAGGATTTGAAAAAACTATTATTATTGCAGATTTATGTAATGAAATTATTTATAATTTACCAGATAACAATTTGAATAATAATATTTCTCAAGACGATTTATCTTATTTAATCTTTACATCTGGTTCAACAGGAAATCCTAAAGGTGTTATGCTTACACATAAAAATTTAAATAATTTTATAAATTCTATGTTTAATAAAATTGCTTATTTAAAAGATGGAAAATATCATTCTATTATTTCTATTACTACTATGTCTTTTGATATTTTCGCTTTTGAAACTATTGTTTCTTTGTGTGGAGGATTAAAATTATTTATTACAGATGATTTCGAGCAAAAAATCACTACTAAAATAGAAAAAATAATATTAGATAATCATATTGAAATTATTCAGTCTACCCCAAGTATTATGAATTTCCATTTGGATAATTCTATGATAAATGGATTTAGTAGTTTAAAATATGTTATGCTTGCAGGAGAGCAGCTTCCAAGAAGGCTAGTAGATAAAATACTAAAAATTAGCCCTACTTGCACAATTTATAATGGATATGGACCTTCTGAAACAACAATTTTTTCTACTGTAACAAATGTTACAAATCTAGAAAAAATTACAATTGGTAAACCTATCGATAACACTCAAATTTATATTTTAAACGATAATCTTGATGTATTGCCAACAAATTGTATTGGAGAAATTTATATTTCTGGTGATGGAGTTGGAAATGGCTATATTGGAAGACCAGATTTAACGGCTGAAAAATATTTAAAAAATCCATTTATAGAGGATTCTGTAATGTATAAAACTGGCGATGTTGGCTTCTGGTCTGACTCAGGAAATATTATTTGTAAGGGTAGATCTGACGGACAAATAAAGTTAAGAGGTCTTCGTGTAGAATTAGGTGAAATTGAAAATTGCATAAATTCTTTTGATAAAAGTGCAAATATTTTATCATCTGTTATTGTTAAAGATGTTGCAAATACACAAGTTTTAGTAGCCTATATTTCTGCAGATAAGAAAATTGCAATTGGACAATTAAGAGATTATATTGCAAATAGACTACCAACTTATATGATTCCTACTTATTTTACAATACTTGAAAAATTGCCGCTTACTCCAAACGGAAAAATAAACAAAAAAGAACTTGCAAATTACAGTTTAAATATAGAAACTACAGATTCTATACATACTCCTCCAAGAAATATTATTGAAGAAAATATAGTTTCTTCTATTAAGAAAAAACTTGGTATTAATAATTTTGGTATTGATGATAATATTTTTGACTATGGTGCAGATTCTTTATCTATTATTAGTATTTTAACAGACTTATTCCAATATAAAATTTCTCTAAAGGTTTACGATTTTTATAAAAATCCTACTGTAAGAGAATTATATGATAAGGTATTATGTTCATCATATGAAAATAAATTATCTAATATTACCAGATTAAACTCATTAAATGAGGTTGCAAAACACTTAAATACGTCTGAAGCTGGTTTAGAAGATACTACAAAAAAATGTGTTCTTTTGACTGGCGTTACTGGTTTTTTAGGTATACATATTTTAGCAGAACTTTTACAAAATATAGATAAAATATCAAAAATATATTGTTTAATTAGACCAAAATATCAGCAGGAAATACATGAAAGATTGCTTGGTAAACTTCACTTTTATTTTGGAGATAAATATGATGAACTTGCAAAAAAATATGTTGTTTGTATAAATTCAGATATGATTAGTGATAATTTAGGAATTTCTAAAGACGATTTTGAGTTAATAAAAAATGATGTTGATTTAGTAATTCACTCTGCTGCAAACGTAAAGCACTACGGCGACTATGCTTTGTTTGCTTCTGTAAATATTGAGGGAACTCAAAAAATTATAGATTTATGTAAATCTATGAATATTCCTCTTTACTATATTTCTACTATGACTGTATCTGGTAATTATTTGTTAGAGCAGAATTTAGAATATACTACATTCAATGAAAAATCTTTCTATGTTAAACAGGATTTTTCTGAAAATGTGTATTCAAGAAGTAAGTTATTTGCAGAATCTATGGTATTAGAAGCTATATCCAAAGGATTAAATGCTACAATATTTAGAATTGGTGATTTATCTAGTCGTTATAATGATGGTCATTTTCAAAGTAATATTAATGAGAATGCTATTTATTCTAGATTAAAATCTTTATTGGAAATTGCAGCAGTTCCAGATTCTATTTTAAATAATAATCTAGAATTTACTCCTGTTGACTTTGCAAGTAAAGCATTGGTAAAAATTATTTGGTCAAATAATGGATTAGATAGAATTTTTCATATTTATAATCCAAATATGGTTACCACAAAAGTACTCTTAAATTATATGAATTTACTTGGTTATAATGTAAAAGTTATATCTCAAGAAGATTTTATTAATTTGGTAAAATCACTTTCAACAGATGAAATTAATCAATCTAAAATTAGTGGCATAATTAATGACTTTACAAAGAACAATGATATGATATATAATCACATAATAAAAGAAGACAATTCTATTACTTGTAAATATTTAAATAGCCTTGGTTTTTACTGGCCAGAATTAGATTTTGAATATTTTAAAAAGCTAATTAAATATATGCAAGAAGTTGGCTTTATTAAATAAGAGGGGACGATCAAATGAAAAAAATAAGAGAAAAATTTAATAGCATAAGTATTTCTAACAGATTAGTATTATATTTTTTAATAATTTTCGCAGCATTTGCTGTACTATTATATAAAATAATTCCAATAATATTAAATTATCCACCAGGAGCCATAAACTCTCAGTTTGATAAGGAAGTTTCTATTTTATATTATAAATACCAATATTTATTGGTTGTTGTTGGAATTGCCTTATTCTTTACTGTTTATTTAAAGTTCACTTTAAGAAAAACAGACAAATGGTGGAAAACAAGAACTACAAATATAGAAGAAATTGAAAAAGTAAGACATCAAGCTTTACATCTTCCATATAGCTTATATGTATCAATGGAAATTGTTCCAACATTAATTTTACTTGCAATTTTAATGTTGACTGGAAGCCATCCTGCAATTTTATTATTTAAAATGGGAACAATTATATTTAGTTTTTCAACTTTTATTGCATCTATATTTTTATTGCTTACAACAAGAACATTTTATCCTGTACTTGTTGAAACATCTAAATATTGTAAGCAAGATACAAAAAATAAAAACAGATCTTTAAAAATGAAGCTAATATTCCAAATATTTCCTAGCGTTTTGGTTATTGCACTTATACTTTCGCTATTTGGTTACTATAGATTAACAGTTGAAAAAGAAGCTTTACTACATAATTATTTTGCCTCTTCCCTTTCAAACTCTATAGAAGAAATTAGAGAAAATCCAGATATAAGTTCTGTTAATAATATTTTAAGTAAATACTACAATACAGAAACAACATTCTGCTTTATAGAATATCCAGATGGTTCTATAGAAACAAGTAATGGCTCTTCGCTTAGTCACTTTTTTGTTAAATATATGCACGACTTGGCTCCTACATACAACAATACAGTATATGAATCTTATACAATAGATTCTCAAGCAGTTATTCAAACTTTTGAATATAATGGTCAAACTTATACTGTTGGTATTTATTACGAAATTGCGTCATTTACAACATTTATGCAATTATTAATACTTGCAGTTGTATTGTTCCTATTTGCATTACTTGCAATTTCACTTATTACTTCTTCGTTAGTTAAGAATATAAGAAATGTTTCTAAGGGATTACATAACATTGCTGAAAATGATATTAGCGAAATTTCTAAACTACCTATTACCTCTGATGATGAACTAGGTGAACTAGAAAATGAACTAAATATTGTTCAAGATTTGAATTTGAAATATATTAATCAAATTAAAAATAACCAAGATATGCTTATGGAAAAAGAACGTCTTGCTTCTCTTGGACAAATGATTGGCGGAATTTCGCACAACTTAAAAACTCCAATTATGTCTATATCTGGTGCAGCCGAAGGACTTACAGATTTAATTAATGAATATGATGCTTCAATTGGTGACCCAGAAGTTACAAATGCAGACCACCACGCAATTGCAAATGATATGAAAGATTGGATTACAAAGATACACTCTTATACTTCATATATGTCTGATATCATTACAGCAGTTAAAGGACAAGCCGTTAATTTATCTGAAAATATTTCTGATAAATTCACAATAGATGAGCTATTAAAACGTGTAAATATTTTAATGAAACACGAAATTCAAAATGCTTCTTTAAAATTAATTACAAATATTGAAGTTGCAAGCTCAACTACTATGCACGGAGACATTAATAGTTTAGTACAAGTTATAAACAATTTAATTACAAACTCTATTCAGGCTTACAATGGTGAAAAAGAAAAAGAAATAAGATTAACTGCAAGTATGGATGAAAAAAATAATTTAATTATTTCTGTTTCAGATGATGGATGTGGTATGACAGACGAAGTTAAAGAAAAATTGTTTAAATCTATGATTACAACTAAAGGAAAAAACGGTACAGGCCTTGGTATGTTTATGTCATATTCTACAATAAAAGGTCATTTTAATGGAGATATAACATTTAATTCAACTTTAGGAAAAGGCACAACATTTAACATTATTTTACCTTTATAAAATATATATGTTTAATAATTTATTAAAATAAAAATCCCTATTATGAATTTTATTAATTTTTAATAATTCATAAATTGGGGATTTTTTATTTTTAATTTATTTATGCTTTTTATAATCAATAAATATTATATTGGAAATTTACTTAAAATTCGTTTTTTACTATTTTAAGCAAAAACTGATAATTAATTTTTATTATATATCAAGACCATAATATAATTATTTAATAAATTAAATAATTATATTATGTTTAAAACAAATAATTATATATTTTTAAAAATATACTGTTGATTTTTCTTTTAAACTTGATTATAATAGCGGTATAAATGAATATAAGATTTGGAGTTTAAAATTATGAGAAAAAATATGATAACCCACGAGTCTAATGGCTACAAAATAATTGTAGTTGATGACGAACAAGGCATTGTAGATTCTTTATCTATATTTTTAAAACGTTCGGGATATGATTTTACAGGTATAACAAATCCTGTAGAAGCAATAGAACGTGTTAGACAAGAACATTTTGATATGATGATTCTTGACTTTATGATGGATCCTATTCACGGTGACGAGGTAGTTGAAGAAATTAGAAAATTTAATAAAGAATTATATATTCTTCTATTAACAGGTCATAAGGATTTAGCTCCACCATTGGAAACAATCAAAAGATTAGATATTCAAGGTTATTGTGAAAAGAGTGATAAATTTGATCAATTACTTTTATTAATTGAGTCTGGAATAAAATCTATTGAACAGATGAAAACAATAAAAGAAATAAATGAACAGTTACATGATAAAAATGAAGAATTAGAGCGTGCTTATTTAGACACAATTGGAATACTTCGCCAAACAGTTGAAGCAAAAGACCCTTATACCAGAGGTCATTCTGATAGAGTTTCTGAATACTCTGTTTTAATTGGTAAAAAAATTGGACTAGATGAATCTACTCTTCATACACTAAAAATAGGTGGTTTATTTCACGACATTGGAAAAATTGGAATTCCTGACAGCATTTTATTAAAAGAAGCAAAACTTACAGACGAAGAATACTCTCAAATAAAAAATCATCCAATGATAGGTGTACATATGCTTGGAGATGCTGCAGTTTTTAAAGATATTATTCCAATTGTAAAACATCATCATGAAAGATTCGATGGAAGAGGATATCCAAGTCAACTTGCAGGTGAAAATATTCCATTTATAGCTAGAATTGCAGCAGTAGCAGATACATTTGATGCCATGACATCAAAAAGGTCTTATAGAAATGCTTTGCCCTTAGATATTGTAAAAGCAGAAATAGAAAAATGCTCTGGAAGTCAATTTGACCCAGAAATTGCAAAAGTATTTTTGAATATTTTAAATAATAATTATAATGAAATTTTAGAAATACAAGAAAAATATAAATAATATAATACAAAATAACACATTGTAAAAATAAAATTTTTATAATTGTGTTATTTTTATTAATTAATTATTTACTTTTTTATTATTTTTTTATTCAATTATTTTTTAAATTTTTTATTATTTATTTTTATTTAATTGTTTTTAATTTTATTATTATTTTTATTTAATTATTTTTCAATTTTTTATTATTTATTTTTATCTAATTTATTTTTAAATAAAAAAATAATAAATAACTTCTATTATTAAAAATTATTTATTATTTTATAATTATTTTTAATTTTTTATCTTCATAGATAATTTTACTTTTTGTTTTTCCTTATCTATTCCAATTACTTGAACTTTAATTATGTCCCCTACCGAAACAACTTCTGATGGATTTTTTATAAATCTATCACTCATTTCTGATATATGAACTAGTCCATCATGTTTAACACCCACATCTACAAAAGCGCCAAAATCCGTAACGTTTCTAACTGTTCCTGTTAAAATCATTCCGTCTCTTAAATCTTCAAATTTTAAAACATCAGATCTTAATATTGGTTTTGGCATATCTTCCCTTGGGTCTCTTCCTGGTTTTATAAGTTCGCTTATTATATCTTTTATAGTTGGTTCTCCCACATTAAATTTTGTTGCTAATATTTTTATATTTTTTTCGTTATTTATTTCTGATAATTTATTTTTTATTTCTTGCATTTTTTCCTTATTTAATAAATCATTTATTTCAAAATTTTCTTCTTTTAGTATTCTTTCTGCAATACTATAACTCTCTGGGTGTACTCCTGTTATTTCTAATGGATTTTTTCCTTCTGGAATTCTTATAAATCCTGCACATTGTTCATATGCAACTTTTCCTAACTTAGGAACTTTTAATAATTCTATTCTTTCTTTTATTTTTCCATTTTCTTCTCTGTATTTTACAATATTTTTTGCTATTGTTTTATTTACACCAGCAACATAAGAAAGCAGTGAAGGTGTAGCAGTATTTATGTCTACCCCTACTGTGTTTACAGCGTCTTCTACAACTCCTGTCAAACTTTCTTCTAATTTTTTTTGATTAACATCGTGTTGATATTGTCCAACTCCAATTGCCTTAGGGTCTATTTTTACAAGTTCTGCAAGAGGGTCTTGTAAACGTCTTGCAATAGATATTGCTCCTCTTAAAGAAACGTTTATATCGGGATATTCTTCTGTTGCAAGCTCTGATGCAGAATAAACAGAAGCTCCTGCCTCAGATACAATTACGTAAACCAAATCCTTATTGTATTTCTCTTTAATATCTTTTATTAAGTCTGATACAAATTGTTCTGATTCTCTTGAAGCCGTACCATTTCCAATTGCAAACATATTAACATCATATTTTAAAATTAACTTTGTTAGCTCTTTTTTTGCACCTTCAACATCATTTTGTGGCTCTGTTGGATATACAGTTGTTGTTGCAAGTACCTTTCCTGTTTCATCAATTACTGCAATTTTACAACCTGTTCTATATGCAGGATCAAAGCCTATTACTGTTTTGCCTTTTATTGGACTTACCATTAATAGTTGTTTTGCATTCTTTCCAAATACTTTTATTGCTTGTTCTTCTGCAGAGTCTGTTAAATCTGCCCTTATTTCCCTATCAATTGAAGGCTCTATTAATCTTGTAAAACTATCTTGAATACATCTTTTTAATAATTCAGAATATTCGCTTTTTTCGTTTTTAATTATATCTGTTTGAATATAATTTAATATTTTTTCTTCTGGTTTTTCTATTTTTACTTTTAAAAATTCTTCCTTTTCCCCTCTATTAATTGCTAGAATTCTATGACTTGGAATTTTATTTATTCTTTCACTAAAATCATAGTACATATCATAACTAGATTTTTCCTCTGGTTTTACAGCTTTTGTATTTATAAATGCTTCGTTATAACAAATACTCTTTATTTTCTTCCTATATTTAGGATTATCTGATATTTTTTCTGCAATTATGTCTACTGCTCCATTTATTGCATCTTCTATTGTATTTATTCCTTTTTCTTCATTTATAAAGTTTTTAGCAATTTCTTCTACACTATTTTTTTCATCTTGCAATTCTACTATATTTGCAAGTTCTTCTAATCCTTTTTCCTTTGCAATAGTTGCTCTTGTTCTTTTCTTTTGTTTATATGGCCTGTAAATATCCTCAACTTCCGCAAGTGTTACACTCTTTTCTAAGTTTTGTGTTATTTCTTCTGTTAACTTGCCTTGAGATTCTATAGACTTTAAAACTTCTTGTTTTCTGGCTTTTAAATTTCTTAAGTAGTTTAGTCTTTCTCCTAAATTTCTTAATTGTTCATCAGAAAGGCCTCCTGTTGCTTCTTTTCTATACCTTGCTATAAATGGAATTGTATTTCCTTCATCAATTAATTTAATAGCACTATCTACCTGAGTAATTTTTACTTGCAATTCTGCTGCAATTACTTTCCTTATGTTTTCCATTTTTAATTTCATTCCTTTCTTGCTTCGTTCAAAGTTTTACCTAATTTTAGTTTTTTGTCGAATTTTGTTGTTTTTTTATTGACTTCTATTCTTTGATAATATATCATAAACATAGTAAAAAAGAAAGGGGGTCTTTTTATGATTTCATCAGATTTTAGAACAGAGGCCAGAAGAATTTTGGCTGGAAAATGGAGCAAAGCCGTATGTATTGTTTTGGTATACCTATTACTATTTTTTGTTTTAGGATTTATACAAGGTTCTTTTGAAGAAGGTTCTGCAATTTATACTTTAATAAGACTTGCAATATATATTATAGAAGTTCCTTTAGCTTTAGGTATGGTTATATCTTTTGTAAAATTATATAATGGAGAAGAAGTTTCAGCTTTTGATTTCTTTAAATTAGGCTTTAATAATTTTTCAAAAGCTTGGGGTATTGCCTTCCAAACATTATTAAAAATGGCTTTACCAGTATTTTTAATAATTGTATTTATGATAATACTAGTAATTGGAACAAGTGGCTCAGTGTTCTCTGCTGCAGCTCTTGCAAGTAATTCAACTACTTCTACATTTTCTGCTTTAGCACTAATAGGATTTATTGGTCTTATTGCTTCAACTATTTGGGCAACAACAAAATCTTATTACTATCAATTAACACCATTTATTATAGCGGAAAATCCAGAAATGACTGCAAAAGAAGCTGTAGAACAAAGTGCTAATTTAATGAACGGAAATCGTTTTAAATTATTCTGTCTTCAATTTTCTTTTATTGGTTGGGCAATTTTAAGTGCATTAACATTCGGTATAGGTTACTTATGGTTAACTCCATATACACAATGTTCTATAATTGCATTTTATAAAAATTTATCGAATAAAAATGTTGAGCCAGAAGCAACAGAAACACAAATATAAAAATTTATGCAATAAGTTTTATGTATATATTAAAATTATGATTAATTTTTTAATATATAACCAAAAAGATGTATTTTGCACTTTTGCAAATACATCTTTTTTATTATTCTATTCCTAAATATTCGTTATATGTTTGTTCTTTATCTATTAATTTATCTGCTTTTATGTCAATTATTCTGTTTGCAACTGTTTGCATTAATTGGTGGTCGTGTGATGTAAAAATTATATTTCCAGGAAATTTGCTCATTCCCTCATTTAATGCTGTTATACTTTCCATATCTAAATGGTTTGTTGGTTCATCAAATATTAAGAAATTTGCACCAGAAAGCATCATTTTAGATAACACGCATCTAACTTTTTCTCCTCCAGATAGCACATTTACACCTTTTAATGCTTCTTCTCCAGAAAATAACATTCTTCCTAAAAAGCTTCTAACATATGTTTCATCTGGGTCTTTAGAATATTGTCTTAACCAATCTGTTATTGATAAGTCACTTTGGAATAAATAGTTGTTATCTTTAGGAAAATAGGTATTTGTAATAGTTGTACCCCAAATAATTTTTCCTTCATCTGGTTCTAATTCTCCAGCAATTATTTGGAATAATGCAGTTTTTGCATTTTCATTATCTGCTATAATTGCTATTTTATCATTTGGCTTTACAGTAAAAGATACATTATCTAATATTTTTTCCCCATTAATTGTTTTAGAAATGTTCTTTACTTGTAAAATTTCATTTCCTGGCAATCTATCTGGTTTAAAATCTATGTATGGGTACTTTCTATTTGAAGGAGTAATTTCGTCTAATTGAATTTTCTCTAATGATTTTTTTCTTGATGTTGCTTGTTTAGATTTAGAAGCATTTGCACTAAATCTAGCAATAAATGCTTGTAATTCTTTTATCTTTTCTTCCTTCTTTTTATTTTGCTCTCTCATTTGCTTTTGTAATAATTGGCTAGATTCATACCAGAAGTCATAGTTTCCAGGATATAGTTTAATCTTGCCAAAGTCTACATCACAAATGTTTGTGCATACTTTATTTAAGAAATATCTATCATGAGATACTACAATAACTGTATTTTCAAAATTTATTAAAAATTCCTCTAACCAATTAATTGTTTTAAGGTCCAAGTCGTTTGTTGGTTCATCCAATAATAGTATATCTGGATTTCCAAATAAAGCTTGTGCTAAAAGCACTTTAACTTTTTCCTTTGCCTCTAGTTCTTTCATAAATTTATAATGTTTATCTGGTTCTATTCCAAGGTCATTTAGTAATATTGCGGCATCAGATTCTGCATTCCATCCATCTAGCTCTGAAAATCTTTCTTCTAATTTTGCAGCCTTCATTCCATCTTCTTCGGAAAAGTCTGGTTTTGCATATATTTCGTTTTTTTCTTTCATTATACTATATAATTCTTGGTTTCCCATAATTACAGTGTCCATAACTGTATTTTCTTCGTACTCAAAGTGGTTCTGTCTAAGTACAGATAATCTTTCTGTTTTTTCCTTTGTAACTTCTCCTTTGCTTGGCTCTAGTTCTCCAGATAAAACCTTTAAAAAAGTAGATTTTCCTGCACCATTTGCTCCAATTATTCCATAGCAGCAACCTTTATTAAATTTAATATTTACATCTTCAAATAAAGTTCTTTTGCCAAACCTTATTGTAACTCCACTTGCAATTAACATATTTTTCCTCCTAGAATTATTTTAACATTCATATTATATCTTATTTTCTAGCCTTTTTCAATCCTATTTTACTATATTGTTTCATATTATGTAAATTTCTTTTCTTATTATTTTTTGATTTAAAAAAGTTTAGAAATTCCAGTTCTCCGTAGATATTTACGCATCTTTATTTCTTTTATCACTGAAGAGAAAAATTAGGAATCGTTTTCTTCCTAATTTAACATATTTTTCTTTTTAAGCCATATTGTAGCAACTATTCCTAACAATAATGAAATTATTATCATCGCCAAAAATCCAAATCTATTTCCTTCAAATGGTACGGGTACATTCATTCCCCAAAAACTTGCTATTAAAGTTGGTATTGCAATTATAATTGTAATAGATGTAAGTATTTTCATTACTCCGTTTAGATTATTAGAAATTATGGAAGAGCACGCCTCCATAGTTGTTCCTAAAATATTGCTATAAATTTGACTCATTTCTATGGCTTGTCTATTCTCTATTATGGCATCTTCTAGCAAATCTTCATCTTCTTCATATAGTTTTATTACTTTTCCTCTCATAGTTTTTTCCATAACCAATTCATTTGCTTTTAGGGACGTTGTTAAATAAACTAAACTCTTTTCCAAGTTTAACATGTGTAGTACTTCTTCATTTTGCATAGATTTTTGTAATATATGTTCAGCAATTTCACTTTCTTTATTCACAGCTTTCAACATTGTTAAAAATAGTTCTGCATTATTATATAATATTTGTAATAAAATTCTACTTTTTTTGAATGTAGTAATTTTTTTATTTTCTCTGACCAAATTTTTTAAAACATCATTCTCTTTTATTGATATTGTAATTATATAATCATCTCTTACAAAAATAATTCCCATAGGCATTGTTGTATATATTTTTGCATTTTCTACTTCTTCAATAACTGGAACATCTATAATAAATAATACCGTATTTTCATCTTCGTCTATATCAATTCTGGCTTTTTCCTCGCTATCTAGAGCATACTTAATAAAATCTTCACTTATTTTAATGTTATTACAAACTTTATTAATTTCTTGCTCGGATGGATTATACATATTAATCCATGCACCTTTTTCAAAACTATTTATTTCCCTTGTACTACTATTTGTTGTTTTATAAATTTTTAACATAATCATCCCACCTTTATTTAAATAGCTTTTATCAAAATCATTCTCTTTATGATGCATAGTATGATTTGCAACTTTCACATAATAAGAAAAATAATTACTTTTTAATATAAAAAATAACACTCTCATTTTTTCTGAAAGTGTTCTAATGGTGCACCACCGGGGAGTCGAACCCCGGACCTTCTGATTAAGAGTCAGCTGCTCTACCAACTGAGCTAGTGGTGCGTTGACAAAATTTATTATAATACGTATAGCACATTTTGTCAATAAAAATACAGACTATTTTCAAAAAATTCACCACATTATGCTTTATTAAGCTATGTGGTGTTTTTTTATTGTTTTATGCATTCGCATATATTTTAATTCCATATTGTTAATTTTTTATTGTTTTTTTAATATTATTTTATCTAATGCATGATACAAATCTTTAGATATTATATCACTCGATATTATAGCTCCATTTTGTCGCACTATTTTTGTTGTTTCACTAGTGCATCCATCATGCCCTTCCTGCTTTACAAGTTTCTTACCCTCTTCTACACTGTTATCAATTTCATATTTTGTTTCTTTTTTTATTATAGAAGTAATTTTAGATTGTATTACAATTTCACAATCATCCTTTTCTTTTATTCCTTTTATTGCAATTTTACACACACCATTTTTGGATATTGCTTCCACTTTAATTGGATAAGTTCTATTATTTTTGAATTTTAAGTCAACTGTTCCCCAAGATACTGTTGCATCTCTTCCGGGATCCACATACGATGTTTCAAAATAATGGTTGCTTCTTTCTACAATTTCTAGATTTGCATATAAAACAGCATTATATAAAGTAGAAGACACTTGGCATATTCCGCCACCAACTTCTTGTACTACTTTTCCCCCAGCATAAGCCCCTGCTTCTTTGTAACCTGCTTCTATTGTTCTTTTACCAACTATTTGATTATACGAAAATGTTTCCCCTGGCATAATTACTGTTCCATCTATTTTATTTGATGCAAGAGCAATGTTATTACTTCTGTTTTTATTACTTGCATCATATCTGGTTGTATAATCTCCTAAATTATCTGGAAATGCATCTTCTCCCAAATCATTTAATGTTTTTTCAGCAACTGTAATCTTTAATGGAAT
The DNA here is from genome assembly GCA_934122035.1 of uncultured Clostridia bacterium. GTDB lineage: Bacteria > Bacillota > Clostridia > TANB77 > CAG-508 > CAG-245. The sequence goes on from CAKOVP010000020.1 coordinate 21,052, forward strand.
TTCATATTCTTCTTTTTCCTCGCTTATTATTTGTCTTGCTTCCTCCATAGAAATTGCAAAGTCTACTCCATTTACATTTGGATGAACTGTTGTTGGATTTGTTGTTATATATGCATCTTGTGGTTCTCTATAAATTTCATCTCGAATTTTTTGCAAATTTATTTCTTCAGGATTTTTTTCTATAACAGGAATTTGAATTATGTTACCCTCTTGATTACTATTAAAATTAAATAATTCATTTTCTATTATATTTGTAAATTCATTTTCATTTACTATATTTCCACTTTTCCCTTTAGTAATAATTAACTTATTATCCTCTATATAGTACTTACTTTCCTCTAGGGCATTAGGTAATTCGCCATTAATAGTGTTAATTTTCTCTTTTAGTATCTCTTTATTGTATGATTTGTTTATGTTAACATTCTTTTTAAAAATTACTGTCTTTAAAATTGTAAAATTGTTCAAGAAAATGTTATTATTTCTTCCAATCTTATAAGCTTCATTTGCAGCCTCATCATTATTATAAACTGCCTCAAAAATATTTAAATTAATTTCAGTTTCATATTCACCTAATTTAAGTTTAATTATTTTATTATTAATATTTTCTTCAATATTATTTAATTCATTTTTTGCTTCATTTTCTGTTTTATTAGAAAAATTAATATTATTTATTTTTACTCCATAAATTATTTTATTATTTGCACTATTTAATATAGCAAAAATTGTAGAAAATAAAAATAATAAAATTAATATAAAAAATAAAATAATTAATTTTTTCTTTATTTTATTTTTAGAAATTTTTTCTTTTTTCATATACATCACATCCAAAATAATATTACCATATAAAATATTTTTTTACAATTATATTTATTATTATTTTATTTTTAAAATTCAAATATTAAATTATTTAATATTTGGCTAAAAATTATAACAAACTTCAACAAAAAAATACAAATTTTTCAAAAAAACTATTGAATAAATTTTACTTTAATATTATAATACAGGTGACAAAAGATAAACAGGAGATTAATTATGGAATTAGTTAAAAATATATTTTTTAATACAGATAAACTTATTGAAGGATCAAAAGTAAAAATATCATATACTGGTTATTTATTTGAAAATAAATCAGAATCAGTATTTGTTCATTATGGATTTGGTTCTCAATGGGAAAATCTTTCAGAAGTACAAATGCAAAAAACAGATTTAGGATTCCAAGCAGAAATAGAATTACAATCTGCTGAAGACTTAAATTTATGTTTTAGAAATTCAAACAATGAATGGGATAATAATTATGGACAAAATTATTCTTTTAAAATAGAAAAAAAAGAAGTAGCTTTGGTTCCTCAAAATGTTGTCTCTGCTATAGATTCTCCAAGAAGATTAAGAAAATCTTACATTTGGAGTAAGAAAATAAAACTTGCTATTTATAAGTTAATACATTATTTTCCAAAATTATTATCTGGAAATTATAGAAAAAAAATATCTAATGAAAATTAAAAATATATAAAAAATGAAAGCTCAAATTTGCTTTCATTTTTATTTTATATTAACCAGCCACCATTAACAGAAATTACCTGTCCCGTTGTATAGTTATCTTCAATTAACCATTCAACACATTTAGATATGTTAGATTTTTCTCCTATTCTTTCTAATGGAATTTCTTCAATAATATTGTTTAATTCTTCTTTAGTAAAGCTACCATTCATTTCAGTATCTATAATCCCTGGTGCAATACTATTTATTCTAATATTAGATGGTCCCATTTCTTTTGCAAGTGATTTTGTAAGAGCATCAATTCCTGCTTTAGTAACGGAATAATGACTTTCACATGAAGCTCCTGTTATCCCCCAAATAGAAGATATATTTATTATGTTACCCTCTTTTTTATTAATCATATATGGAAGCACTTCTTGACACATATAAAATACAGAACTTAAATTGTTTTTTATAATCTTATTCCAGTCATCTTCTGTAATATCTAAAAAAGGTTTAATTTGGTCTATTCCAGCATTGTTAATTAACACATCTATTTTATTATATTTATTTATGGCAAAATCTACAAGTGCTTTTACTTCATCTTTATTAGAAACATCTGCTTTAAAAATTTCTATATTTATTCCATTATTTTTCAATTCTTCTTTTAATTCATTTGCTTCTTTTCCTGATTTATTATAGTTTGCTATTATATTATATCCCTTAAAAGCTAAATCTTCTGCAATTTGTCTTCCTATTCCTCTAGAAGCTCCTGTAATAAGTATTACTTTATTCATATACTTTTCTCCTGAAAAATAGCAACCAGGCATATTCCTAGTTGCTTTATTGTGGAGCCACTTATCTGATTCGAACAGATGACCTACTGATTACAAGTCAGTTGCTCTACCAGCTGAGCTAAAGTGGCATTATTTATTTGGTGACCCCGACGGGAATCGAACCCATGTCTCCGCCGTGAAAGGGCGATGTCTTAACCGCTTGACCACGGGGCCAT
>CAKOVP010000021.1 GCA_934122035.1 uncultured Clostridia bacterium
TTGGAGGTGTAAGTGTAGCGATACATTGAGCTGACCAATACTAATAAATCGAGGGCTTAACCACTAATATTAAAAAAGAGAGTTTACTAAAAATAAAAAATTCTTCTATGTATTTTTGAGTGTACTTAAAAATTATTTATGAACAAAAGAAATAAGAAATTTATAAATAATTTTTACATATTTTGAATATACTATTTACAAAATAAATATAAAATGGTATAGTAAGAAATGTGAAAAGTAGACAAAACTTTTCTGGTGATTATAACTTAAAGGGAAATACCTGTACCCATGCCGAACACAGAAGTCAAGCCTTTAAGTGCCGAAAATACTCGCGAGTTACCTTGCCTGGAAGATAGGTTGTTGCCAGATTTTATATATTCCTCGTTAGCTCAGTCGGTAGAGCGCTCGGCTGTTAACCGATAGGTCGTCCGTTCAAGTCGGACACGAGGAGCCATAAAAAAATCTGAAACTTAGAAATAGGTATTCAGATTTTTTTATTATATTTTAAATATCCAATCTTTAACGAACAAAATTTATTTAGATTGATTTTTATAATAGATTTATTATTAAGGAGAGAATATTTATGAAGAAGATATGTGATATATGTGGAGCAACTTTTGAAACAAAAAGTTCCACAAGAATTTATTGCTATGAATGTAGTGTAGATTCAACAAGAAATATATATGAAACACGAAAACATCAAAAAACTATTTTACGCAGAAGTATGAAACTACAAGGAATAAAAATGCTAGGTGGAAAATGTTCAAGATGCGGATATAATAAATGCACAGATGTTCTTGAATTCCATCATTTAAATCCGTTAGAAAAGGAATTTAAACTTGGATCTGGAAATACAATGTCTTGGCAGGATTATAAAAAAGAATTAGCAAAATGCATATTGGTTTGTATTAGAGGCTGGTCAAACTATAATCATGCCGAAAGATGAACCTCATAGTGTATATGGAGAAGATAAGTTTAAAATGTTATTAGTTGTATCTTTTTAAAGCAATAATTAATTAAAGAGTGTAGTTGATACAAGAACACTTGTAAAAGTAAACATAAAGTGTTATAATAATACTAGATGTGGAAGGCCTACATCTGTTGAAAACCTGGAGCTTTTAAATTTTAGCTTCATAACACGAAAGGAAAAACAAATGAAAAAAATCGAAAACGTCTATACTCTTAAACCGAATTATGATGATCCCACTCCCCAACGTAAGACCTACACAGGAACGTGGATGCCTGTTGATGAGTTCTGGAAACTGCTGAATGATTTCTCCTATGAAATTGACAGAGGACACTCATGGCTTGAGCAAGACAAAGTATTTATTAGAGAGGCTGAAACGATTCATGCAGCTACTATCTGCTTCCTTCATCCTGAAATTGAAGGAATTGTCGGTGGGAAAACACTTTCTGATGTGGAGCTGGATGCACTACTGGATAAGTTACAGGATGAAGACTGTGAAGAAAGTGAAAAAGACGATGAAGAAGAGGACGAAGAAGATGATGAATAAGTAAAGCGTAAAGCCTGGAAAGTACCAAGAAGGTATGGACCAGGCTTTACGCTTTATAGTATCTTTATATGCTATAAAGTGTAAATTAGTTTTATACCAAAAAACTTGCAGAAGTAAACATAAAGTGCTATAATGATAATAGATGTGGAAGGTCTACATCTGTTGAAAATCTGAAGCTTTTAAATTTTAGCTTCATAACACGAAAGGAAAAACCAATGAAAAAAATCGAAAACATCTATACGCTTAAACCGATTTATGATGGTAAGCCTGGCTGTATCTATACAGGAACGTATATATCTGTTGATGAGTTCTGGGATCTGCTGAATGACTTCATGCATGGTGTGAATGAATTAAAAAGATTTACACTTAGAGATAAAATTCAGTTTGCTAAAGATGCTGATCGGCTTTGGCCAGTTGCTATCTGCTTCCTTCATCCTGAAATTGAAGGGATTGTCGGTGAGAAAACACCTTCTTATGAGGAGCTGTATAAACTACTGGAGAAGTTACAGAAGGAAGACTGTGAAGAAAGATGTGGAAGGTCTAGATTTGTTGAAAATCTAAAGCTTTTAAATTTTAGATTCATAACACGAAAGAAAAAACAAATGAAAAAAATCGAAAACATCTATATGCTTAAACCGATTTATGATGGTAAGTCTGGCTGTTTCTATACAGGAACGTATATGCCTGTTGATGAGCTCTGGGATCTGCTGAATGACTTCATGTATGGTGTGGATGAATTAAAAAGATTTACACTTAGAGATAAAATTCAGTTTTCTAAAGATGCTGAGCGGCTTTGGACAGCTGCTATCTGCTTCCTTCATCCTGAAATTGAAGGGATTGTCGGGGAGAAAACACTTTTTTATGGGGAGCTGTATGCACTACTGGATAAGTTACAGAAGGAAGACTGTGAAGAAAGTGAGAAAAGCGATGATGAAGAAGATGAAGAATAAGTAAAGCGTAAAGCCTGGAAAGTACCAAGAGGGTATGGACCAGGCTTTACGCTTTGTAGTATTTTTATATGCTATAAATTGCAAAATATGAAATGAAACTGAAAATATTGCTTTTTGTCTTTAAATATGATATTATGTTACCGAGATTTTTTTAAACCTTAAAATAATTATTAAGGAGGAGATAGAAAAAGTAGTAAATGTCCGACATTCACTATTGTTAAAGCTTTAAATAAGGTTTTAACCAAGCTAATCTGTATAGTAAACCAGATTTGTAGATTGAAATGGAGTAAAATATGAATAAGTATGAGTATCGCATGAGCAACGCGGCATTAGGTCAGAGTTTTGCATTATCTGACATTGCAAGACAAATGGGAAGGATGACAGATTCTGTAAGCTATGGTGCTGAAAAAATTGCAGAAAGTAATAAATTCATTGCTGCTTCAATTTCTGCATCAGCTCTTTTTATGTATAACGCTGTTGCTTCGATTCCAACTGAAATGAAGATAAAGAGGGAAACGGATGAATATTATCTTCTTACTGACAGAATTGATTCTTTGCATGAAAAAATAATTCAAAATGGTGGAAATTTGTTAGAAATCTACCAAAATATGACTTCGAGTGTTAGAGTTCAAGATTACTTGTCAGATGTAGATTTGAGATTCATTAGAGCTTTTTTTGCAGACAGCGAGGATTGGTTTATAAGGCAATGTCAATTTTATGAAAAAGGTCCAACTGAAACAATGAAAGAATTGTTTAAAGTAGCAAAATTTGAATATTTCCGAAAATTTATGGATTTTATTTTATTGTCGCCCGGTCGAAAAAATGAGATATATAAGCAAAATTTAACCTTGATGACCGACTATAAAATTGATTTTGGACACTTAGAAGATAATTGCTTAAATTATAAAGGGAGGCTAGTGCCTGCTAGAAGTTATGGTGGATATTCAAAAGATTATAATGAAATTTATTTTGATGAAGAAATGAGACTTCAATTGTATGAGGATGTAAGGCAATACTTTAGTAAAGAACTGCAACCCGAATTTCCCGCAACAGATCAGCAAATAGACTTTGTTACAAAAATCAACAACTTTGTTGATGAAATGAATTGGCAGATTGTGTTGAACAATCTCAGGACTTTGTATTCCGAACTGCGAGATGCATACACAAAGTTGCTAGTAAATAATAGCCAAAAGAAGTAACTCAATTCAAACAATAACTACTATATGGAGGTGATAAAAGCCGGGACATTATATGATGTCTCGGCTTTTTTGCTGTAAACAAATATATGGTTAGTAAGTATAAAAACTACAAACTATATATTAGTGTGCTATGTAAATTGCCAATAAAAATCTCCCAGAAAAGCTATCTACTTAGAGAGCCATCCTGGGAGATTTGCTGTATTAGTATCTAGGAATGCTCAAATATTCAATTTTGAGCATAAATGGATTGAGCTTGTCAGCTCCGTTCGGATCCACAACTTTTACTGCTGGTTGAGGGGGAAGCTTGGGAGCTACATAAACTCCGTTGAAGTTTCTTTCAAAAGCTTTCTCCTGAGCCTTTCCACAGATGTCTGCAACAGAATCAGTCATACTTAATTCCATTCCATCATTACGAGTTGTCATAAAAAATAACACAGCCTTTCAATAAATTTGTTAGCAAAGCTAACATTACATATAATTATATACTATATGTCGAAAAATGTCAAAAAAGTACCCAGCAAACTATAATTTTAGTTTACTGGGATAATGGTGTGTACTCTAAGCTTAATAGAACAAATCAGGAGCGCTGGAATCGGTGCGCCAACGTTCGATGGTGTATGGCCGTAAACTGACTCGTGCGTTTCGCTTAGACTGAGGTACAGGGGACTTCTTTTTTTGTGCAGGAGTTTCCTGCTGTTTTTCTCTGAAAAGCTGATCATGAGATTTCACTGGAGTCCAAGGAAATCCATAATAGGAGCTAACAAAGTAGGAATAATGCTCAAAGGCTTTTTCTACTTTGTATGCATTGTGCTTTTCAATTTGATGCCGAACTGCAACTTCAGGCATATTAACACATCCTTTAATATTATTATGTTGACTAAGAGCCAACACTACTTATATTATACAATAAATTTTCAAAATTGTCAAAAAAAGCTTGATTTTTTGGCAAAAACAGGGTATAATAATTAAAGCAATATGAGAACGGACAGAAGAGTGGAACAAAATCCACTCTTCTGAAATGTTATATAGCAAAATAAAAACGAGGAGGTTTAAATTTGTCAAAGATTGAAGAAAAAATTGAAGAACTTGTAACTAAACCAATAGAAAATATAGGCTATAGAGTTTATGATGTAATGTATGTAAAAGAAGGCAAAGATAACTACTTAAGAATATTTATAGACAATGATAAAGGAATTAGTCTAGATGATTGTGAAAAAGTAAATAACGAAATTACAGATATGCTAGATGAAGCAAATATAATAAAAGACCAATATTTTTTAGAAATTTCATCACCAGGAGTAGAAAGGCATATTAGAAAAGATAGCCACTTGGAACAGAGTATTGGAAAAGATGTAGTTGTTAAATTATATAAACCACTTGAAAATAAGAAAAAAGAAATAATAGGAAAATTAATAAAATTTGATGAAAATACTATTACTATAGATAATATAACAATACAAAGAGATAATATCAGCTCAATGAAAAGAGATTTTAAATGGTAAAGAAAGGATTGATTATAAAAAAATGAAGAAGAATGTAAAAAAAGTAGAAAATAAAGGAATTGATAGCACAGAATTAATTATGGCTCTAAACGAATTAGAAAAAGAACAAGGTATAAAAAAGGACTTTGTATTAGAATCAATAGAAACAGCTTTAGTTACAGCATATAAAAAGAATTTTGATGTTGTAGAAGATAATGTTAAAATTACAATGAATCCAGAAACTGGCGAAACACACGTATATGAAGAACTTGAAGTTGTTGAACAAGTAGAAAATGAGAATACACAAATATCTTTAGAGGATGCCCAAAAGATAGATGTAAAATATAAAGTTGGAGACATTGTAAAAAAAGAACTAATGCCAAAGAACTTTGGTAGAATAGCTGCTCAAACAGCAAAGCAAGTAATTGTTCAAAGATTAAGAGAAGCTTCTAGAGATGTAATTTTTAACGAATTTACAGAGAAAAAAGGAGAAATTGTTTCAGGTATTGTTCAAAAGGTAGATAAATCTATAGTTGTTTTAGATTTAGGAAGAATAGAGGGTATTATGCCAATAAAAGAACAAATACCAACAGAACATTACTATGTAAATCAAAAATTAAGAGCTTGTGTAGCAAATGTAGAGAAAGGACCAAAAGGTTCTACTCAAATAATTGTTTCTAGAGCAAATAATGAATTTTTAAGAAAGCTATTTGAACTAGAAATACCAGAAATATATGAGGGATTAATAGAAGTAAAGAGTATTTCAAGAGATCCAGGAAAAAGATGTAAAGTTGCAGTTTATTCTCCAAACGAAAATATAGATCCAGTTGGCTCTTGTGTTGGACAAAAGGGAATTCGTATTCAAAATATAATAAATGAATTAAGTGGAGAAAAAATAGATGTAATAGAATGGAATGAAGATCCATCTACATTTATTGCAGAAGCATTGCTTCCAGCACAAGTTATGGCTGTAGATATAAAAGAAGAAGAAAAATTTGCGCAAGTAATAGTTCCAGATGAACAACTATCTTTAGCAATTGGTAAATCTGGTCAAAATGCAAGACTTGCAGCCAAACTTACAAACTGGAAAATTGACATAAAGAGTGAAACTCAATTTAGAGAAATGCTTGCTAAAATGCAAGAAGAAAATAATGAAACAAATAGTGAAGATGATTTAGAAGAGAGAATGGAAACTGAGGAGCAAGCAGAAGTTCCAGAAGTAGAAAGCTCTAAAGATAGTGAAGAATAAAGGAGTGGAAAATTTGAAAAAAATACCACAAAGAAAGTGCTTGGGATGTGGAGTTTCTAAGGACAAGAATGAACTAATAAGAATTGTAAAACAAAGTGATGGAAACATATTTATAGACAAAACTGGCAAGGCAAATGGAAGAGGCGCATATATATGTAATAATGTCCAATGTCTGGAAAAAGCTATTAAGTCTAATAGATTAGAAAAAAACTTTGAAACAAAAATAGAGAACAAAATTTATGAAAGCTTAAGGGGTGTAATTATTGATAACAAATAACCATAATGAACAAATAAAAAACTTTAATATAGGGGGTGGAAATATTGGCTAAGCAAAAAATACACGAACTTGCAAAAGAACTTGGTATATCAAGTAAAGAAGTCTTACAAAAAGCAAAAGAACTTGGTATAGAAGTGGCAAGTCATTTAAGTAATGTAGAGGATGAGCAAATTAAGAAAATAAAAAATGCTTTTTCTAATAATTCAAAAGACGAAGTAGCAGACAAAAAGGCTGAAACAAAGAATAAGAATGTAAAGGGAAATAAAGTGGAAGCAAAGAAAGACAGCAAAAAAGAAAATAAAAAGGATGCACCAGTAATAATAAGACGTGAAGTTATATTAAGTGATGATGAAGAAACTAAAAAAGAAGAAAAGAAAAATGAGCCTAGAAAAGATGTTGGTTTTGTAAATAGAAGAAATGATAAGGATTATAATATTGTTTATAGAAATAAACCTAATAAGCCATTAACAGTAAATGAATTATTTGGACTTAATAAAAAAGAAGAAAAGAAACCAGTTCAAACAAAAGCTGCAGAAAATAAAGAAGAAGTAAAACCAGAAGTTAAAAAGGAAGAAAAGCCTGTAGTTGTAGAGAAAAAAGAAGAAATTAAAAAGGAAGAACCAATTGTTGTAAAGGAAAATGTTAAAACTGAAGTGGCTCCTAAAACAGCTCCAAAAGTAGAAAAAGAAGTTTCAGAAGTAAAATCAGAGAATAAAAAACCTGAAACTATATCAAATAAAGAGCCAAATAGAAAACCTTTCCAAGCAAGAAACAATGACTTTAGAAATAATGACCGTAACTATGGAAACAGAGATAGAAATGAAAGATTTTCTAATAATCAACATAGAGATGGAGAAGGCTTTAGAAGAAACAGATTTAATGATAACAATAATAATAATGGTTATAATAATAGAAATAATAACTTCCAAAACAGAAACAATAGAGACAATAATGGTTATAGGAATAATTCAAATGGCTTTAATAAAAATAATGGTGGATTCAACAACAGAAATGGACAAAATGGTGGATTTAATAGAGGTCCACGTCCAATGGATGAAAGAAGAATTGACAAGAAAATTAATGATATTCTAGAAACAGAAATAGTAGAAAAAGAAAGCCAAAGAGATTATTCTACAAAGGCAAGTTTTAAAGCTAAAAGTAATAGATTTGAAGAAAAACAAAATAAAACAAAATCAAGAAGATTTAATGGTGAAGAGTCTTATGACGAAGGTAAGTTAAAGAACTTAAAACAAGTAGATAAATTATCTAATATGTTTGAAGACCAAGATGGTGGAATGTTAGATTATTACGATTTATCAACAGAACGTGGTAAAAAAGGAAAACGTAAAAACCAAAAAGGTCAAGAAGAAAGAAATAAACAAAAAATATTTAAACTTACAGAAATTACAATACCAGAATCAATAAGTGTTAAAGATTTAGCTGCAGAACTTAAAAAGACAAGTAGTGAAGTTATTACAAAATTAATGTCTTTAGGAATTATGGCTACAATTAATCAGGAATTAGACTTTGATACAGCATTCTTAGTTGCAGGAGAATTTGGTGTAACAGCAAATAAGAAAGAAACTGTAAATGAAGAAGAAATATTATTTGATGAGTCAGAAGATAAGGCAGAAGACTTAGTACAACGTCCACCAGTTGTTGTTGTTATGGGACACGTTGACCATGGTAAAACATCACTTCTAGATGCAATAAGAAAAACAAATGTAATAGAAGGAGAAGCAGGAGGAATTACACAACATATAGGTGCTTATAAGGTATCTATAAATGGCAGAGAAATTACTTTCTTAGATACACCAGGTCACGAAGCATTTACTAGTATGCGTGCTAGAGGAGCTCAAATTACAGACGTTGCAATACTTGTTGTTGCAGCAGATGATGGTGTAATGCCACAAACAGTAGAGGCTATAAACCACGCAAAAGCTGCTGGAATTCCAATAATTGTTGCAATAAACAAAATAGATGTACCAGGAGCTAACCCAGAAAAAGTAAAACAAGAATTAATGCAATACGAATTAGTTCCAGAAGAATGGGGTGGAGATACTGTATTTGTAGAAATATCTGCAAAACAACATATTAACATAGACCAACTTCTAGAAATGGTATTACTCGTTTCAGATATGCAAGATTTAAAAGTAAATCCAAACAAACAAGCTAAAGGTGCTGTTATAGAAGCAAGACTAGACAAGTCAAAAGGACCTATTGCAACAGTACTTGTACAAAGAGGAAAATTGGATGAAGGTGATACAATCGTTGTTGGAACTTCAATTGGTAGAATAAGAGCAATGAAAGACGACAAAGGAAAACCTGTTAAGAGTGCAGGACCTTCTACACCAGTAGAAATTATGGGACTTACAAAAGTACCAGAAGCTGGAGAAACTTTCTATGAAGTTAAAGATGAAAAAATGGCTAAACACTTAATAGAAAGAAGAGAAAGAAAAGCCAGAGAAGAAGCAATGAATGCTTATAACAAAGTAACTTTGAGCAACTTATTTGACCAAATGGCAAATGCAGATTTAAAACAATTAAATATAATTGTAAAAACTGATGTTCAAGGAACAGCAGAAGCATTAAAGCAATCTCTAGAAAAATTATCTGATGATGAAGTTGCAGTAAAAGTAATTCACTCTAGTGCTGGTGCAATTAATGAATCTGATGTAAACCTTGCAAAAGCTGCAAAAGCAATAATAATAGGCTTTAATGTAAGACCAAATACAATTGCAAAAGAAGTTGCAGAAAAACAAGGAGTAGAAATTAAATTATATTCTGTAATTTACCAAGCTTTAGAAGATGTAGAAGCTGCTATGAATGGTTTACTAGACCCTATTTATGAAGAAAAAGTAATAGGAAATGTAGAAGTAAGACAAACATTTAAAGTTTCTAATGTTGGAACAATTGCAGGTGGTTACGTAAAAGACGGTAAAGTAGAAAGAAATGCAGGAGTTAGAGTAATAAGAGATAATGTTGTAATACATCAAGGCAAGTTAATTTCTTTAAAGAGATTTAAAGATGATGCAAAAGAAGTTGCTAAAGGATTTGAATGTGGACTTCAAATTGAAAACTTTAATGATATACAAATTGGAGATGTTATAGAAGTATATGTAATGGAAGAAGTAAAAAGACAAAAGAAGTCTAAAGCAAAACAAGTAGAACAAGAACATAATGCTAATTTATAAAAAATAATCTATGGGAGTAGCAAAAAATACTCCTGTAGATTATAAACACAGGAAGGAATGAATTAAATATGAGCAAGAATGAAGCAAGACTTGGCAGAATTAATGAAGAATTAATGAAAGCCATAAGTCATATTATAACTTATGAACTTAAAAATCCAGATGTTACTGGAATGATAAGTGTTACAAGATGCAAAGTAACTCCAGACTTAAAATATGCTAAAGTATATGTTAGTTTATTAAATTCTAAAAATGTAGAAAAAACAATGCAGGGATTAAAAAATTCTGCAGGATTTATAAGATCTCAAGTTGCTAAAACAATAAATTTAAGAATTACTCCAGAGCTTGTATTTGAATATGATGACTCTATAGAACACGGAGAAAAAATAGACAACATATTAAAAGAAATAAGCAAACAAGACCAAGAGTTAAAAGAAAGACTAAAAAACAAATAAAATATAGCACACGAAATTAACTTTAGAAAGAGGATAAAGATGACTTTAGATAATATTTTAGAAGAAATAAAAAATGCAAATACAATAGCAATACTAGTACACGAAAATCCAGATGGAGATGCTATTGGAAGTGCAACAGCTATGCATCTTGCTTTAAAACAACTAGGCAAAGATTCAGATGTAATTATACCAGAATATCCAAAGGAATTTGAATTTTTACCTGGAGCAGAAGATATAATAAAAGAATCAAGTGTAGAAAGTTATGATTTGGTTCTAACACTAGATTGTGCAACAGTAAAATTATTAAATGGATGCACAAAATATTTTGAAAATGCAAAAACAAAAATAGCAATAGACCATCATAGTAGTAACACTATGTTTGCAGACTATAACTATGTAGACCAGGAAGCACCAGCTTGTGCACAATTATTACTAGTGGTATTTAGCTATTTTAAAATTGAAGTAAATAAGGAAATAGGAACTTGTATACTAACAGGAATAATAACAGATACAGGTGGTTTTAAATACGAAGGTGTAACCGCAGAAACATTTAGATTTGTTGCAGGCTTATGCGAAAAAGGTGTAAAGGTTTCTAAGGTATACCAAAAGGTATTTGCAAGTAAAACAAGAGCAAAATTTGATTTACATAGAATAGCATTAAATAGAGTTGAATTTTTAGAAAATGGGAAAATTGCATTTACATATATTACCAAAAAAGACGAAGAACAAGTTGGAGCTAAAAATGGTGACTATGACGGAATAGTTGAAAATGGAAGAGAAGTTGAAGGAGTTGAAGTATCTGTATTTTTAAGAGAAACAGATAAAGGAATAAAAGTTTCACTTCGCTCAAAAGAGTATGTGGACGTTTCTAAAATTGCCATGATATTTGGTGGCGGTGGACACGTTCGTGCTGCTGCTTGCAAAATGCAAAATGGTACAATAGAACAAATAAAGAATCAACTAGTAAATAGCATAAAACCTTGTTTAAAATAATTTTGGAGCATATAGATGATAAATGGAATTATTATAATAAATAAAGAAAAAGAATACACATCAAATGATGTTGTAAGAATTGTAAAAAAAATAACTAAAACAAAAGTTGGACACACTGGTACATTAGACCCTAATGCTACTGGTGTGCTACCACTTTTATTAGGTGAAGGTACAAAAGTTTCTAAATATTTAATAAATCATAATAAAGAATATGAGGCTGTATTACAATTGGGTAAAAAAACTGAAACGGCAGATGGAGAAGGAATTGTAATAGAAGAAAAAGAAGTGCTTCCACAAATGCTTAAAAAAGAATTTGTAGAAGAAACCTTAAACAGTTTCATAGGAGTGCAAAACCAAGTACCACCAATGTATTCTGCAATAAAGGTAAATGGCAGAAAATTGTATGATTATGCAAGAAGCGGACAAACAGTTGAGGTAAAAGCAAGAAGAATAGAAATATATAATATAAAACTTATAAAAATAGATGAAAAAGAAAAACAAATATTTTTTAGAGTAAGTTGCTCAAAAGGTACATATATAAGAACTCTATGTGAAAATATTGCAGAAAAATTAGGCGCTGTTGGATATATGAAAGAATTAAATAGAACAAAAGTTGGAGACTTTAAAATAGAAGATTCTATAAAAGTAAAAGAGCTTGAAGAAAATATATTAAAACATAATTTATCTAAAATAATAACAATTGAAGAATTATTTAAGGAAAAAGAAAAAGTAGAACTAACAGACAACGAAATAAAAAAATATTTAAATGGTGTTCAAATTCCTGTAAATGAAATATATAGTAAAACAAATAATAACAATAACGAAGAAATTTGTAGAGTATATTATAAAAATAAATTTATAGGTTTAGGAGTAATAAAAAACGAAAAATTAAAAAGAGATATAGTAATTCAGTAATATAAACTGAATTGCTATTTTTTATTTATAAGTGCAAGAGCAAATACTGAAAATTTCTAAATTAATTCTAGTAATAACGTTTTGCTAAAACATTTATTAATTATTTTAAAAATTCTTTTAAAAAGAAAAAAGTATGGTATAATAATTTCGTAAATAAAAATAATTGTAGGAGCGTGAAAATTTTGAAGATTACTGATGTTAAGGAATTAAAGCTAATTGCCAACAATATTAGAAAAGATATAATAGAAGAAGTATATAATGCAAATTCTGGACACCCAGGAGGAGCTTTATCAATTGCAGATATAATGGCAGTTTTATATTTTAATCAAATGAATATTAATCCAGAAGAACCAAACTCAAACTCAAGAGATAGACTAATTTTATCTAAAGGGCACAGTGTTGCAGCTTTATATGGAGCACTTGCAGAAAAAGGATATATAGAAAAAGAAGAACTAAAAACATTTAGAAAATTAGGAAGTAGACTACAAGGACACCCAGATATGGAACAACTAGATGGAATAGATTTTTCAACAGGTTCATTAGGACAGGGACTTTCTATTAGTAATGGAATGGCTATTGCATCTAAAATGGATGGATTGGGCTGTAGAATTTATTGTATACTTGGAGATGGAGAGATTGAAGAAGGTCAAATTTGGGAAGCTGCAATGACTTCTAATAAATATCAATTAGATAATTTATGCGTAATATTGGATTACAATGGCTTACAAATTGATGGAACCATTGAGAAAGTAAAAGAACTTGACTGTATTCAAAGCAAATGGGAGTCTTTTGGGTTTAATGTTATTTGCTGTGATGGAAATAATATTGAGATGCTTATTTCTGCGTTTGATGAGGCAAAACAAACAAAGGAAATGCCGAGCATTATAATTGCGAGAACCATAAAAGGGAAAGGAGTATCTTTTATGGAAAATAAAGCAGAATGGCACGGAAAAGCTCCAAATAAAGAAGAATATGATAAAGCAATTAAATATTTAGAACTAGAAGAAGAAAAAATAAATCATAACATTTTTACATTACCTAAAAAGGAGGAAACAATATGGTTTTAGACAAAAAGATTCCTACAAGACAAAGTTATGGAGAAGCTTTAGTAGAATTAGGAAAAGAAAATACAAATGTTGTTGTACTAGATGCAGACCTTTCTACTGCAACAAAAACAGAATTGTTTGCAAAAGAGTTTCCAGATAGATTTTTTGATATGGGAATTGCAGAACAAGATATGATGGGAACTGCAGCAGGACTAAGTACATTT
Source organism: uncultured Clostridia bacterium (assembly GCA_934122035.1). Lineage (GTDB taxonomy): Bacteria > Bacillota > Clostridia > TANB77 > CAG-508 > CAG-245. Next base: position 13,495 of record CAKOVP010000021.1, read on the forward strand.
GGTAAAATTCCATATGCTAGTACCTTTGCAGTATTTGCAGCAGGCAGAAGCTATGATCAAATAAGAAATACAATTGCTCATACAAATGCAAATGTAAAAATATGTGCAACACATGCTGGGCTTACAGTTGGAGAAGATGGTGCAACACATCAAATGCTAGAAGATATATCTTTAATGAGAACTTTGCCCAACATGAAGGTTTTTTGCCCTTCTGATGATGTGCAAACAAAATGGCTTATAAAGGAAATTTCAAAAACAAATGGACCAGACTACGTAAGACTTGCAAGATTAAAGACTCCTATAATATATGATGAAGAAACAATTAAAGAAAACAATATAAAATTTAAAATAGGAAAGGCAATTACTATAGGAAATGGAATAGACGTATCAATTATTGCTGTTGGAGTATGTGTTTCTGAAGCATTAAAAGCACAAGAGGAACTTTTAAAACAAGGAATAAATGCAAGAGTAGTTGATTTGTTTTCTATTAAGCCAATTGATACAGAAGCAATATTGAAGTGTGCTAAAGAAACAAAGCTAATAGTAACGGTAGAAGACCATAGTATTATTGGGGGAATTGGAAGCTGCATTTGTGAGGTTTTAGCAGATAGTTATGAAAAAGATGCCAATTTTTCTCTAGAAAAAATAATAAGAATGGGTGTAAAAGATACTTTTGGAGAATCTGGTAAGGCAGAAGAATTAATAAGCAAATATAAAATAGACGGCAAAGCAATAGAAGAGATGGTTTTAAAATATTTTGATAAAATTTAAATGGCAATTTTTAATAGAATAGAATTTATATATTTTTAGTATGTAAAAGCAACACAAAAAATATTGTGAATTTTTTGTGAATTTGATAAACAGCCACGTAGGCTAAAAGGGACAATTTATGGCAAAAAAAGAGACCGCAAATTGTCCTATTTTTTGCAAAATATACTTGAAATTAATGTCGTTTATTGTTATGATTATGTAGAATAAAATAGAGGAAAAGTGAATTTTATATAGAATAATAAAATAAAGACAAAATATAGAAACAAATCTTATATTTTTTAATACTGTTTTTTAAAATTAAATATTAAAAACACTTATAAAATTAAAAATTTTAATAAATTTGTTTGCATAAAAATGGAATAAAAAAGTTGTATAGAAAGGAACTTTAAAATGATAGAATTTAGAAATGTATCTAAAACATATGATACAGGAACAGAAGCGGTACATAATGCTAATTTTACAATAAATAAGGGAGACTTTGCTTTCTTAGTTGGAAGTTCAGGCTCTGGAAAATCTACATTAATAAAATTAATATTAAAAGAAGAAGAGCCAACTTCTGGAACTATAATAATAAATGGAAAAGACACAACATTTTTAAAGCCTAAAAGAGTTCCATATCTTCGCAGAAGTATGGGAGTTGTGTTTCAAGATTTCAGACTATTACCAGACAAAACAGTGTATGAAAATGTCGCTTTTGCTATGTATATAGTAAGAGCAACACCAAAACATATAAGAAGACAAGTACCAATGGTTTTAGCAATGGTTGGGCTTTCAGACAAGGCAAATGTATATCCAAATGAATTATCTGGTGGAGAACAACAAAGAGTTGCTTTAGCTAGAGCTTTAGTTAATAATCCATCTATGTTAATTGCTGACGAGCCAACAGGAAACCTAGACCCAGATACTGCTTGGGACATAATGACATTACTAAACGAAATCAACTTAAGAGGAACAACATTGGTTGTAGCAACACATGCAAAGGACATAGTAGATAGAATGAATAAAAGAGTTATTCGTATAGAAAACGGAAATATTATTAGTGATAAAAAAGGTGGGTATGACGGTGAAGCATAGTATATTTGGTTATTTATTAGGAGAAGGATTTAGAAACGTATTTCATAACAAAAAATCATCTGGTGCATCACTTGCTATTATGTGTGCAACAATGCTAATATTTGGACTATTCTTTATGATAATAGAAAATCTAAATCACGCAGTAGAAACATTAGAATCTCAACAGGGAATGCAAGTCTTTATAGAAAAAGATGCAACAGATTCTCAGATTACACAAATTGGTCAACAATTAAAGCAATTAGATGGAGTAAACACAGTAACATTTGTATCTAAAGAAGAAGCTTTAAATTCTGTAAAAGAAAAATTAAAAGATCAACAAGCATTACTTGCAACTTGGGATGAAGCAAATCCATTTAAAGCATCTTACTTAATAACATTAACGGATTTAAAACTAAGCAATCAAGTTCAAGAAGAAATAAAAAAGATAGATAATATTGCAAGTATTACAAGTAGAGATAATACAATAAATGGTTTAATTACAATAGCAAATGCAGTAAGGGTTATATCTGCAGTAATACTTACATTACTTGTTTTAATTTCAATATTTATTATTGGAAATACAATTAAATTAACTGTGCATGCAAGAAGAAAAGAAATATCTATTATGAAATATGTTGGTGCAACAGATGGATTTATTAGATGGCCTTTTATAATAGAAGGTATAATAATAGGAATTACAGCAGCAATAATTTCAATAGTAATACTTGGAACAGCATATAGCTTACTTGCAAATGCAATAACAGGTTCAAGCTTAATAAACAAAATGGGAATGAGCTTACTTGGCTTCTCAGAGATGTTATCATTATTAATAATTGTATACTTAGCATTAGGAATTGGAATTGGTACAATAGGAAGTTCGCTTTCTATGAGAAAGTATTTAAAGGTTTAGATACTAAAACTGGATTACAAATTAAATCTTAAGTCAAAATCTATTAAAATACAAAATAGTTATGAAAATATCATAGTTAAATGATAGAAAAGAAATTTAGTTATTTTTAACTAAAGGAGGAATATAAGATAAAATATGAAAAATAAAGTAATTTCATTAATTACAATGGTAATTATATTTATAGTAACTACATCAATACTGCTGAATGTTAGTTTTGCATCAGAAGTATCTGAGGCAGAAGCAGATAAAGCAAGACTAAATGAGCAGTTACGACAGGCAAAAGATGAAAAGAATGCAATTTCTAGTAGCAAAACAGATGCACAATCTGAACTTGAGAGCTTAACAAATCAAGTATCAGAAGCAGAAAATGAACTTGCTAAAATAAAAGCACAATTAACAGAATTAAATAATTCTATAGACCAAAAAGAAAAAGAGATAGAAGAAGAAGAAGAGAAAATACAAGAAAAAGATAAATTATTAAAAGACAGAATTGTTGCTTTATACGAAGCAGGAGACACTACATATTTGGACGTATTGTTCAATTCTGAAAACATATTAGACTTCTTATCTAATTATTCTATGATACAACAAATAATGGAAACAGATACAGAACTCATAAACGAGTTAAAAGATGCTAAAAGTAATTTAGAAAAAGATAAAGAAAAATTAGAGCAAAATAAAAAAGAAGTACAAATACTTAAGGCTGATCAAGAAAGAAAGAATACAGAACTTAAAGATTTACAAGAAAAGAAACAGTCAGAAGTAAATAAATTATCTGCAGAAGAACAAGCAAAACAAGAAGAAATAGATAGCTATAATGCTGCTATGGTAAAAGTAAACGAAGCATTACAAAGAGCCTGGGAAAAAGCACAAGAAGAAATAAAGAAAAATAACAGTAGCAATAGTGGTTCATCAAATTCAAATGGCTCAAATGGTTTAAAATTTGATGGAAGTTTTATATGGCCTTGTAATAATAAATATGTAACATCAACAGTAAAACCAAGATGGGGAAGAACACATAAAGGAATAGACATAGCAGCAAGATACGAATCTGTATATGCTTCTGCATCTGGATATTGCTATAATGCATATGATAGAAATGGATATGGAACATATGTAATGATATTCCACGGAAGCGGTTATGTAACTTTATATGGACATTTATCTTCAAGTCACGTTTCAGATGGACAATATGTAAAACAAGGAGATGTAATTGCAACATCTGGAAACTCTGGTGGAAGTACAGGAGCACATTTACATTTTGAAATAAGACAAGCTTCAAATGTGTCGCAGTTCTTTAGTAAATCACCATTAAATCCACTTGATTACTTACCAGGAGGATACACATTAGCACCAGGAGCAACTACAGCATCTTAAAATATAAAAGGAGGAAAACATTTATGAAGAAGAAAATACTAACTATTATTATAACAATTTTAATATTAGTATACTTCTCTATAAATGTTTTTTCTGAAAATGAAATTGCAAATAACGAAGTTATATCAAATGTTTTAGAAAATGTAGAAAACAGTATGACTTTAGAAGAACAAAAGCAGGAAGTAGAAAATAAGTTAGCAGAATCAAGCAATAGATTGGAATATGTGCAAGGAGAACTTACAACATCAGTTCAAAAAATTCAGGAGTTAGATGATCAAATTAATGAGTATCAAAAACAATATGAAGAACTAAGACAACAAGTTCAGAGTATGGAAAGCCAAATTTCACAAACAGAACAAAACATACAAACAATAGAAAATGCATATAATAGAAAAAATGAGATATTAAAAAAACGTGTAGTAGCACTTTACGAAGCAGGTGACACAACATATTTAGATGTATTACTTCATTCTTCATCTTTGATAGATTTTCTATCAAACTATTTTTTGTTAGAACAGATAGTTGAATTTGACACTAATATGTTAGATGAACTTGCAGAGCAAAAACAAACAATAGAGGAAAAGAAAAAAGAACAAGAAAAACAAAAAACAGATTTAAGAATTGCAAAAGCAAAAGCTGGACAAATGCAGATTCTTATGGAAAATAATAAAATATTGCAGGAGAATTATATTGCTAAATTATCTGAAGAAGAAAAAATACTTCAAGAACAAATAGAACAATATAAGCAAGAACAGGCTCAAATAGAAAGTGAAATTAAGGCTGCAATAGAATGGAGTGGAGACCTAGCAATACAATATACAGGTGGTGTTATGGCTTGGCCAATTGCAAAAGCTGGAACATATATAACTTCTGGTTATGGTACAAGACTCCATCCAATACAAGGAGTATACAAGTATCATAGTGGATTAGATATTGGAAATGCAGGATATGGAGCTCCAATAATTGCGGCAGCAGATGGAGTTGTTACTTTTGCAGGACAAATGTCTGGATATGGAAATTGTGTAATGATAAATCATGGAAGCGGAATCGTTACATTATATGGTCACGGTCAGGCAATAAAAACGGAACTTGGGGCAGAAGTAAAAAAAGGAGACTTAATAATGCTTGTTGGTTCGACTGGAAATTCTACAGGACCACACTTACATTTTGAGGTAAGAGTAAATGGAGTTGCAACAAATCCGATTCCATATTTAAAGGGTGAAACAACAGATGAAGAATAATTAGAATTTATTTTTTCAGCTTAAAGTACATCCAAAAGGAGGAAAAAATAGAAAATGAACAATAATAAACAAAAAAGACAAAATATCTACAGAGTAATAATGCTAATAGTGTTAACTGCTGTAATAACATTTATGGTTACAACCATAGCTATGTATAGTAAATTTCAAAATAGTGGCTCTCTATCTTCAAATGGTAGTAGTTCAAGCAGTGAAAACACGCTTGTGAAAACACTTCAAAGTTTTAAAGCAATGATAAACAAACTATATATTGGTGATGTTGATGAAGATGCAATGATAGAAGGTGCTTTAAAAGGCTATGTAGAAGGACTTGGAGATCCATATACAGAGTATTACACTAAGGAAGAAATGGCTGATTTAAGAGAAGAACTTAACAGCGAATATGTTGGAATAGGAGTATATATAGGGAACAATGCTGTAGATAATACAATTGTAATTGCAGGAACTATTAAGTCTTCACCAGCAGAAGAGGCTGGACTTAAAGCAGGAGACGTTGTTGAAAAAATAGATGACGTAAGTTATACTGGTAAACAGTTAAGTGAGGCAACAAAAGTATTAAAAGCAGAAGAAGGAACAACTGTTAAACTTACAATATTAAGAGATGAAAAAGAAATAGAAATAAATATTACAAGAAGAAAAATAACAGTTGAACATGTGTCTTCAAAAATGATGGACAATAATGTTGCATATATAAAAATAGACTCTTTTGACAACAATGTTGCAGATAGCTTTAAATCACAATTAACAGATCTTATGAAAGGAAATGTGAATGGAATAATAATAGACCTAAGAAGTAACGGGGGAGGAATCGTAACAGAAGCAACAGATATTGCAGATTTATTTTTAGAAAAAGACGAAACGATATTAATAACAAAATCTAAAAAAGATAATGAAGAAAAAATAACAAAATCAAAACAAGAACCAATAGTAAAAAATACACCAGTTGTAATACTTGTAAACGAAGCAACTGCTAGTGCATCAGAAATACTTGCAGGAGCATTAAAAGATAAGTATAATGCCACAATAGTTGGCAAAACAACATATGGAAAGGGTGTAATACAATCATTATATAACTTAAAAGACGGAAGTGGTTTAAAGATTACAACTGATGAATATTTCACACCAAATCACAACAAAATACAAAAAACAGGAATAACTCCAGATGTAGAAGTTGACCTAACAAAAGATGCAGATGGCAATTATGAAACAGGAGATAAAGATGCACAACTATTAAAAGCAATAGAAGTTATAAAAGGAAAAATGCTTGAAGTAATAATACAATAATAAAACAGGGAGCGGATATTAAAAATATTCGCTCTTTTTGTTTGTAATTAAATTCACAAAACTTTCACAAATAAATTAGCAATCTCTATTGACTTTTGCTAAAATGAGATGTATTATATACACAGTTTAGCACTCGATGAATAAAAGTGCTAAAAAGAGGTGAAAATATGTTAGACGATAGAAAGAAAAAAATATTACAAGCTATTGTAGAAGAATATATAGAAACAGCAGAGCCTGTAAGTTCTAAAGCCTTAGTTCAAAAACACGGAATAGATTACAGTAGTGCAACAATAAGAAATGAAATGGCAGAACTAGAAAAAATAGGTCTAATAGATAAAACACACACATCAAGTGGAAGAATTCCATCAGCACAAGGATACAGATACTATGTTGATGAACTTCTAAATTATAACGACATAAGTATGCAAGAAATAAAATATATTCAAAATCAATTAGAAAAAAAAGTAAATCAAATAGAAGACTTAACAAAAATTGCAACAACAACTCTTTCGGAGATTACACACTACACCTCAGTTGGAATTGCACCAAGAGTTACAACACAAAATATTCAAGAAGTTAAGTTTATGCTATTAGGTTCGAAAATTTTAATGGCAGTAATTTTTACAGAAAGTGGACTTATAAAAGAAACAATAATAAAATTTGATGAAGACATTACAGATGACCAGGTAGAAACCTTAACATATTTATTCAACAATAAACTAAAAGGCAGACCAATTACTCAAATAGATAAGCCTTTAGAAGAATATATTTACTCAGAAATGAGAAATATATTAAAAGTAATAAAACCTGTTTTAGAGCAAATAAATAAGGCAATAAATGAAGACATACCGGTATATATGGAAGGAGCAGATAAGTCATTTGATCTTCCAGAATTTAAAAGCTTAGACATTGCTAAAAACTTTGTAAATATTTTAGACACAGACAAAACCAAGGAAATGATAGACATATTAAATAATAAAGACAGTGAAGACGAAATAAATGTTTACATTGGTGATGAAAGTGTGGATAAAGCATTAAAAGATTTTAGCATAGTAACATTTAAGCGTAAAAAAGAAGGCAAAGACTTGGGAACAATTGCAATAATAGGACCAACAAGAATGGACTATTCAAAGGTAATATCTGCAATGAAATATATAAGTAAAAAATTAGATGAAGATAAGCAAATAGAAGAAAGCAAAAGAAAAATGTTAAATAAAGGAAAGGATGAGGATAGTGGAAAATAAAGAAGAACTAGAAAAAGAAGCAAAAACTACAGAAACAAAAAAAGAACACAACAAAGAAAAAGAATTAAATGAGCAAATTTCTAAATTAAAAGATGAATTAGAAGATATAAAAGACAGACATACAAGGCTAATTGCAGAATTTGACAACTTAAAAAAGAGAAGTGCCAAAGAAAGAGAAAATTTATATGGATCAATAATGGGAGATGTTATTTCTTCATTATTGCCTGTAATGGATAACTTAGAAAAAGCCACAGAAGCAGAATCTAAAGATGAAGAATACAAAAAAGGAATTGAACTTGTATTAAAGCAATTTAAAGATGTTCTTTCTGCAAATGGAGTAACAGAAATAGAAGCAGTAGGACAACCATTTGATCCAAGTATTCATGAGGCTGTAAGTTCTATTCAAGATGAAAACCTTGGGGAGAAGATAGTTGCACAAGAATATAGAAAAGGATATAAAATTGGAAATAGGGTTATTAGGCATTCGATGGTTGTAGTAGCCAATTAAATTAATTCTAAGCGGCGTCTTACTTCGTTAAATTTATTACTAATTATCCTCAATGTACACAAAGTACATTTCCGGTAATTAGAATAAATTTGCCTAGTAATACTTGCTTTTAATTAATTTAAAGATTTATTTTAATACTTAAAGTTGATTAGCAGTTTAAATTTAATTAATTTTAAGTATTGAAACAAAAACTAGAAATAGTTTAAAAATATATTTTAATTATGTTATTAATTTTAAATTTATATAAATAAAAACTTAAGAAAATTTAGATAAAGAAAGTTAACTATATTTATAGTAAAAATAGGGAGGAAATTTATTATGGGAAAAATTATAGGTATTGATTTAGGTACAACAAACTCATGCGTTGCAGTTATGGAAGGTGGCGAGCCAGTTGTTATTCCTAACGCAGAAGGAAATAGAACAACTCCATCAGTTGTTGCATTTTCTAAAAATGGTGAAAGATTAGTTGGACAAATAGCAAAACGTCAAGCTGTTACAAATCCAGAAAACACAGTTATATCAATAAAAAGAAAAATGGGTACAGCAGAGAAAGTTAAAATAGATGGAGAAGAATTCTCTCCACAAGAAATTTCTGCAATGATATTACAAAAATTAAAAACAGATGCTGAAAATTATTTAGGACAAAAAATTACAGAAGCTGTTATTACAGTTCCAGCATATTTCTCAGATAGCCAAAGACAAGCTACAAAAGATGCAGGAAAAATTGCAGGATTAGAAGTAAAAAGAATTATAAACGAGCCAACAGCAGCAGCGTTAGCATTTGGTATGGATAAAGAAGACCAGGATCAAAAAATAATGGTATACGATTTAGGTGGTGGAACATTCGATGTTTCTATACTAGATATTGGTGATGGAGTATTTGAAGTTCTTGCTACAAATGGTAACACACACTTAGGTGGAGACGACTTCGACCAAAGAATTATAGATTATTTAATATCTGAATTCAAAAAATCAAATGGAATAGATTTATCTACAGATAAAATGGCTATGCAACGTTTAAAGGAAGCTGCAGAAAAAGCTAAAATAGAGCTTTCTGGTATGCAACAAACACAAATTAACTTACCATTCATAACAGCAGATGCAACAGGACCAAAACACTTAGATGTTACATTATCAAGAGCTAAATTCGAAGAATTAATAAGAGACCTAGTAGATGCAACAAGAGTACCAGTTGAACAAGCTATGAAAGATGCTGGAGTTACAGCTGCAGATATTCATAAAGTTCTATTAGTAGGTGGATCAACAAGAGTTCCTTGTGTTCAAGAAGAAGTTAAAAAAATAACAGGAAAAGAACCAGATAAAGGAATCAACCCAGATGAATGTGTTGCAATTGGTGCAGCTATCCAAGGTGGTGTATTATCAGGAGATGTTAAAGATTTAGTATTACTAGATGTAACACCATTATCATTAGGTATAGAAACATATGGTGGGGTATTTACAAAATTAATCGAAAGAAATACAACAATACCAACAAAGAAATCACAAATATTCTCAACAGCAGCAGATGGTCAAACATCAGTTGAAGTACA
>CAKOVP010000022.1 GCA_934122035.1 uncultured Clostridia bacterium
TCTTTATTTACTGGACTTTTCTCTTGGATTAGTAAATTCAGCCAAAAGTGGAATTTACTTTTATATTTAACCTTTTAATTAAGAAAATTTGTAAAAAATAATAATGAAATATTATAATCTAGAATTAATCAATTAGCATCAGCTTTATGTTGAGCAATTTTAGGGTCATATTTAAATTTATTACGATGACAAGCACCGTATTTGAATTTACAATTATCACAAACATAAGGCCATCTATTTAATTTATCGCATAGTTTAAAATCATAGCCAAGTTTGATAGAAACACGATTTCTTTTAACTTCCTTTGAAATACACAAACTTAATTCCGTTTTTAAGCTTTAAACGGAATTTCAAAAGATAATTAGCAATGAAAATATAGGTTTAAAATAAGTATTGACTTTAACATAAATCGGTTGTATAATGGTATTTAGCAAAATGTTGTTGGGCGGAAATCAATAAAATCCGCAATTTACAAGTTAACATTAGGAGGAAAAGCCATGAAAAATGGACTTTAGAAGTTTTTTGTTATCTCTACAGACCCTATGGAGGAAGCACCGTGCATAAAAGGTAAGAAGACGTATATATTACGCCAAAGATATGATGCCAAAACTATTAGTGTCTGGAAGCTAGAGGCATATACTCTAGAGGACTATGAAATAGTTGCAAAGTTTGAAAATTCAGAAATGAATCAGAAAAATTTTGAGTCAACTTTAGAGGAATGCATAAGGCTCAGTAATAAAAACACCATATGGGTAGAAAAGCCTTGGTGGATGTATTTAAAAAATTAACATTAAACTTAAAAATCCTTTTCAGATTGGAGGCGGTGCTACCGTCTCTTTTCTGTTGCATGGAAAAATATTTACTAATTAGAAAAAATAACTAGAAAATATTGAAATATTCCAATATTTTGGTATAATGTGTAAAGAGTAATTTTTATGGAAATAATAATAACAAAAGTAAAATTGGAGGTTAACAAAAATGATAAAAAAAGTTGCAATACTTGCAAATGGTGGAGATGTATCTGGATTTAATGCTGTAATTCGTGCAATAGTAAAAACAGCTGAACAGAATGGGATTGAATGTTATGGTTTTATAGAAGGCTATAGAGGTCTTTTAAATAATGACTTTGTAAAATTGAGTACTAGCGAAAATAAAATAGCTTCTGGAATATTACCAAGAGGTGGTTCAATAATTGGATCTTCTACAAATGCAAATGTATTCAATTATAAAGTAGAACTTCCAAATGGAGAAGTGGAATATCAAGATTTATCTGATAAATGTGTGCAAAATGTAAAAGATGATGGATTCGACTGTGTATTTACTCTAGGCGGAGATGGAACACAAAAATCTGCAAGAGATTTCTTTGTTAAAGGAATGAACGTTATAGGTGTTCCAAAAACAATAGACAATGATGTTGCTTGCACAGAAATTACATTTGGATATAACACGGCTGTATCTGTTGCATCAGAGGCATTAGATAGACTTCACACAACAGGAGAAACACATCATAGAATAATGGTATTAGAAGTAATGGGAAGATATGCTGGATGGATTGCATTAGAGTCTGCAATTGCAGGAGGAGCCGATATTGCATTAATACCAGAAATTCCTTATGATATAAATTCAGCAGTAAGAAAAATACAAGAGAGAAGCAAAAAAGGAAAACACTTTAGCATTGTTGTTGTTGCAGAAGGGGCAATTCCAAAAGGTGGAGAACTTACAGTAGAAAATGTTAGAGATAATGGCAAAGGAGTAGATAATAACAAACTTGGCGGAGCTGGACAAAAAGTTGCAAAAGAACTAGAAAAGCTAACAGGATTTGAATCAAGATGTACAGTTTTAGGATATATGCAAAGAGGAGGAACTCCTACAGCATTTGATAGAGTTTTATCAACAAAATATGGTGCTAAAGCAATGGAACTTGCTATGGAAGGCAAATTTGGAACAATAGCGGTAATAAAAAATGGAAAATTGGATTATGCTACATTAGAAGATGTAGTTGGAAATAATAAAGAAATGGGTGCAGTCTCTGGCAATACAAAAGAAAGCAACTTAAGAAAAGTTAGCATGGATGACGATCTAGTAAAAACGGCAAGAGACATAGGAATCTGCTTAGGAGATTAATTCGCCCAATAGGGACGCCCTTTTTGGGGCGAAAGAAGGGAGCAATATAAGTGAAAGATTTTAAAGATATAATAGCAAATAAAATTGCAGAAGTAGTAAATCTTCCAAAAGAAAAGATAATAGAAAATATTGGCGTACCAAAGGATGCATCGAATGGTGATTTTGCATTTCCTTGTTTTACACTTGCCAAAGAGCTAAAAAAATCACCAGCGATTATAGCAACTGAATTGCAAGATAAAATTGTAGAAAGCTTACATCAAGAAGAAAATGCTATAATAGCCGAAGTAAATGCGGTAAACGGATTTTTAAATTTTAAATTAAATAGAAAAGAAATTGCAAAAGAATTAATACAAGAATTTGATATTTCTAAAGAAAATTTTGGAACGAAAAAACAAGAAAAGCCAAAAAATATTGTAATAGATTATTCTTCTCCAAATATTGCTAAGCCTTTTCATATAGGACATTTACGTTCTACTGTAATAGGAGGAGCACTATATAATATTTACAAATATTTAGGATATAATGTTACAGGAATTAATCACTTAGGAGATTATGGCACACAATTTGGAAAGCTAATAGAAGGCTACAAAATGTGGAAAGACGAATATAACATTGAAGAAAACCCAATAGACGAACTTACAAAAATATATGTAAGAATAAATAATCTTTGCAAAGAGGACGAAAGTGTTTTGGAGGCTTGTAGAAATAACTTTAAAAAGTTAGAAGATGGAGATCCATACTGCACAGAAATTTGGCAAAAATTTAGAGAGTTAAGTCTAAAGGAATTTCAAAATGTTTATGATATATTAGGCACAAAATTTGATTCTTTAAATGGCGAAGCTTTTTATTCAGATAAAATGCAAGAAGTTGTAGACATACTAGAAAAAACAGGAAAACTTACAGAGTCTGAGGGAGCAAAGGTTATAAATCTTGATGAAGAAAAAATGCCACCTTGTTTAATTATTAAGTCTAATGGTTCAACTACATATGCAACTAGAGATTTAGCTGCAATACTTTACAGAGCAAGAACATATGATTTTGACAAAGCATTATATTTAACATCATATGAACAAAACTTACATTTTAGACAAGTATTTGAAGTTGCAAAACTATTAGGAATAGATAAAAAATATACAGATGGACTAGTTCACGTTCCTTTTGGAATGGTTCAATTAAAGACTGGAAAAATGTCTACAAGAGAAGGAAATATAATAAAACTAGATGAATTATTAAATGAAGCAATAGAAAAGAGCAGACAAATAATAGAAGAAAAAAATCCTAATCTAGAAAGCAAAGAAGAAGTAGCAAGAAAAGTTGGAGTTGGAGCTGTAATATTTAATGATTTATCAAATGGAAGAATAAAGGATGAAATCTTCGATTGGGATATAATGTTAAACTTTAATGGTGAGACAGGTCCATATGTTCAATATGTATGTGTGCGTGCAAATAGTGTGTTAGAAAAAGCAGGATACATACCAGAGGTTCAAAACATAAATACAGATAAATTAGATGACGAAGATTCTTATGATATAATTACAACTCTTGGAAATTTTGCAGAAACATTAGAAAACGTAACAAAAAAAGAAGAACCTTCTATACTTGCAAGATATTTAATTACACTTGCAAAACAATTTAGTAGTTTTTACAATAACAATCACATTATTTGTGAAGACAAAGAAACTCAAGATGCTAGATTATATCTAACATATATGGTAAAAACAATAATAGAAAAAGGCTTAAACTTACTAGGAATACAAGTTCCAGAAAAAATGTAAATATTATAAAAAAAGACAGTCTACTTAAAAATTACGCACATTTTTAAGTAGACAATATAAAGTAAAGAAATTAAAAGTTGCTAAATTACTATTTATTACCGGCAACAAGATAGGGAAAAATATGAACAAAAATATTTTAAAACATATAATTCGATATTTATTAATGATTGCAATTATAATTTTATGCACACAAATATTTAAATTTTCTTCTGAAAATGGTCCAAAATCTTCTAGTACAAGTGCTAAAGTAGCAGAAATACTATTAGACACATTTAAAAATGGAAAAAATATGAACCAAGAAGAGAAATTTATTAAAATAGAAGAAATGCAGTATTATGTAAGAAAATGTGCACATTTTTCTATATATATGCTACTTGGAATTCTAACAATAAGCTGTGCCTTAACATTTAAAGGAGAAAGTGTTTATAAATTTGATTCAAGCATAATGTTTTGCTTTCTTTATGCAGCAACAGATGAATTACATCAATTATTCGTACCGAATAGAAGTGGACAATTTATAGATGTATGTCTAGATACAGTTGGAGCATTAACAGGAATTTTACTTGTATTATTAATATGCTATATATGCAATAAAATAAAAAATATAGAAGGCAAAAAGCCTAAGGCATTGCTAGAAAAAAATGAAATTTCTAATAAAAAGAGAAAAGTCTTATTTATTGCAAGCACAGGTGGACATTTAAATGAACTTATGCAAATAAAGCCATTATTTAAGAAATTTGATTATCATATTGTAACAGAAAAAACAAAAGTAGATGATAGTTTTAAAGAAGAATATGGAGATAAAATAAGCTTTTTAATATATGGAACAAAAAAATATCCATTCACATATATATTTAAATTTTTAGCAAATTGCTTTATAAGCTTATATTACTTTTTTAGACATCAACCAGAAGTGGTTGTAACAACTGGAACACACACTGCAGTACCAATGTGTTACATTGCAAAATTATTCGGAAGTAAAGTAATATTTATAGAAACATTTGCAAACAGAACTACAGGAACTGTTGCAGGAAGGCTTGTATACCCAATAGCAGACACTTTTGTGGTTCAATGGGAAGAAATGCATAAAGTATATCCTAAATCTGTATGTTGGGGGTGGATTTACTAATGATTTTTGTTATATTAGGAACCCAGGACAAAAAATTTCCTAGACTATTACAGGCAATTCAGGATAAAATAGATGAAGGAAAAATAAGCAAAAAAGAAGAAATAATAGTTCAAGCAGGAAGTACAAAATTTGAAACAAAAAATATGAAAATAATAGATTATATGTCTGTAAAAAAATTTGAAGAAGCAATAGAAAAAGCAGACGTAATAATTTGCCATGCTGGAGTTGGAACAATACTAACAGCACTAAAAAAGAATAAAAAAATAATTGCTGCAGCAAGATTAAAACAATATGGTGAACATGTGAATGATCATCAATTGCAAATACTAGATAACTTCACAAAAGAGGGATATATTTTAGCATTAGAAGATTTTGATAAGATAGACATATTACTAAAACAGGCAAAAAATTTTACTCCTGCAAAATTTAAATCAAATAAGAGATATTTCCTAAGACAACTAGAAAAAGAAATAAATATTTTAGGATAAATAAAAAAGGCTGAAACTTTAAATGTGCTTCAGCCTTTTGATTTGTGCTTTTTTATGCCATATAATAACAATAAGAAATATAGTGAAATATGTTGAAAAACGTATAATACAATGATATAATTAATCTAGTTTTAGAATTTTAAGGAGAAAACAAAATGGCTTCAAAAGGAAGAAGAATGGCAGAAGAGCCTAAAGAAAGAAAAGTACAAGAAAATTATAATCCAGAACAATATAAATATGGAGCATATGAAAGAAATTTAGAAAGAGAAGAAGAAATAAAAATGAAAAACCAAAAAAAGAAGCATAAAAGACTCAGAATTTTCTTAATAATAATTTTAATAATAGTAATTATTATTTCGGGACTTGTACTTGCTGGATATGGTTTTGTAAATGGAAAAATAAATAAAGTACAAAAAGAAAATATTGATGTAGAAGAAATTGGAATAAACGAAGAAACATCTAAGCAACTAGAAGGATACAGAAATATTGCACTACTTGGAATAGACAGTAGAGCAGATGACTATGGACTAGGAAATAGAAGTGACTGTATGATAATTGCTAGTATAAATGAAAAAACAAATGAGGTAAAATTAATATCTGTTTATAGAGACACTTATGTATATGTTACAGAAAATGGAACAAAGAAATTGGACAAGATAACACATGCATATTCTTATGGTGGAGCACAAAATGCTTTAAAATCATTAAACGAAGCTTTAGACCTTAACATAACAGAATATGTTACAGTTAACTTTGACGCTGTAATTGCTGCAGTAAATAGTTTGGGTGGAGTTTATATAGATATAGATAGCTCAGAATTAAAATACATAAATAGTTATATAGATGCAACATCAAAATCTTCAGAAATAAAGTCAAGTCATCTTTCTACTACAGGAAGACAAAAATTAGATGGGGTTCAGGCAGTTGCATACTCTAGAATTAGATATACATCAGGTGGAGACTATAAAAGAACAGAAAGAATGAGAACTGTTATAGAGGCAATGCTTAGCAAGGCCAAAACATTGGGAATAGGACAATTAAATAGTTTTGCAGATACCATTTTGCCAAAAATTAGAACAAATATATCTTCATCAGAAATATGGGGATTAGTACCAAGTCTTGCTTCTTTTAAAGTTACGGGAAGTATAGGATGGCCATACGAAACTAAAGGTATAACTCTAGATAGATGGTATGGTGTTCCAGTAACACTAGAAAATAATGTTATAAAACTTCATAAAGAAGCTTTTGGACAAGAGGATTATGAGGCTCCATCAACAGTAAAAGAAATGAGTAATGCAATAATAAATAAAACTGGATATACAAAATAGAAAGTTCAAACATTAATATGTTGAATTAACGGTGTTAAACGATAAGATAGAAGGGAATGTTTGCTATGAACAAAGGCAACTTAGCTATAAAAGAAGAACTTGATAATATTGCAATAGAAGACACAATTATAGATATTACCCAAAGCGAACAAATAGAGAACATAATAAATGAAGACAAAAACATAAAAAAACCTAATATTATATATACAATTATAAAAAAGGCAGTAGATGTAATGTCTGGAATTGTAGGAACAATTTTATTATTACCCATAATATTAATAGTGTGGATAATGAGATTAGTATTAAAAGAAAATGATGGTCCATTGTTCTTTGAACAAATAA
Source organism: uncultured Clostridia bacterium (assembly GCA_934122035.1). Lineage (GTDB taxonomy): Bacteria > Bacillota > Clostridia > TANB77 > CAG-508 > CAG-245. Next base: position 7,187 of record CAKOVP010000022.1, read on the forward strand.
GAATTGGGAAAAATGGAAAACAATTTAGAATGTATAAATTTAGAACAATGGTAATGGAAGCAGACGAAAAATTATTTAAATATTTAGAAGAAAATCCAGAAGCTAAAAAAGAATATAAAAAATATAAAAAGTTAAAAAATGATCCAAGAATTACAAAACTAGGAAAAATACTAAGAAAAACAAGCATAGACGAGTTTCCACAATTTATTAATGTATTAAAAGGAGAAATGAGTCTAGTAGGTCCAAGACCATACCTACACAGAGAAAAAGAAGATCTTGGTGGGTATTACTATGATATAATAAAAAATGTAAAACCAGGAATTACAGGTTATTGGCAAGTAAATGGAAGAAATGATGTAGACTTTGAAGAAAGAGCATATATGGATACCTATTACATAGAACATAGAGGAATAATAATGGACTTAAAAATAATATTAAAAACTTTTCTAAAAATATTTAGAAAAGAAGGGGCAGTATAAAATAAAGAGGAGAAACAACGTGAAAGACATAAAAGTAATAGTTGCAGCACATAAAAAATATCAAATGCCAGATGACGAAATGTATGTACCAGTACAAGTAGGTGCAGAAGGAAAAGAAAAGATAGAAAAATATATACAAGACAATACAGGAGACAACATATCTTTAAAAAACCCATACTTTTGCGAACTAACAGGCTTATACTGGGCTTGGAAAAATTTAGATGCAGACTATAAAGGATTAGTTCATTATAGAAGATATTTCTCTTGTGCTAAAAAAGTTCCTAAAGAAGAAACAGAAAAATTTAAAATAGTACTTACAAAGAAACAGGCAGAAGAGAAACTAGAAAAAGTAGATGTAATACTTCCTAAAAAAAGAAACTATTATGTCGAAAATTTATATTCTCACTATGGACATACAATGTATGTAGAACCTTTAGATGAAACAAGAAAAATAATAGAAGAAAAATATCCAGAATACTTAGAAGAATTTGATAAATTACATAAGAGAACATCAGCACATATGTTTAATATGTTCATAATGAAAAAGGAAGTTTTAAACGATTACTGTAACTGGCTTTTTGACATATTATTTGAATTAGAAAAAAGAACAGATGAGAGCAAATATGATAGTTTCCATGCAAGATTTTACGGAAGAATATCCGAACTTTTATTAGATGTTTGGATAAACAAAAATCAAATAAAATACGAAGAAATAAAAGTAATAGATATGCAAAATGTAAATTGGTGGAAGAAGGGAACAAGCTTCTTAATGGCAAAATTTACAGGAAAAAAATATGAAAAGAGTTTTTAAAAGGGAAAAGATATGATTATCTATATAATAATGTTAATAATTTCAATACTATTTATGTATGCATCCACTAAAGTAAAGAAAAAATGGCAAAAATGTTGTTGCTATATAATGACATTCTTACCTTTTTTTCTAGTGTCTGCTTTAAGATACGATTTAGGAACCGACTATTTAAGAAGATATAATTTTGATTACCATAGAATTGCAAATGGTATAGATGTAAAAAATATGGAGATTGGATTTAAGACAATAATTAGAATATGTTTATTATTCTCACAAGAATCAACAGCATTATTTATTGTTACTTCTGCAATCACAGTAGGACTTATTATGTATACAATTATTACTAAGTCTAAATATCCAATATTAAGTATTTTAATCTTCTTTTTAGGTGGTTTCTTTTTTGATTCACTAAATATTGTTAGACAATATCTAGCTGTTAGTTTAATTGTAGTAGCATATCCATTTTTGCTAGATAAAAAGAAATATTTTTTATATGCTATATTTGTAATTCTAGCTGGATTAATGCATAGTACGGCATTTATAATGCTAGCATTAATGTTACTTGATAAAAAAATGTTAGCAGATTGGAAATGGGTTATTCCGGTTACTGCAATAATATTAATATTAAATGAGAATCTAATGCAAATAGTAAAACTATGCGTTCAAAATACAAGATTTAATGTGTATCTAACCGGCAAATTTGCTAAAGGAGATGTATCTGAGTTATATATAATTGAAAATGTATTAGTTTACATCTTTATGTACTATATATACAGAAAAAATAAGGCATTAGACAATGTAAAAAAAGAAGATATTTTATTCTTAAATGTTCAAGCAGTATCATTAATTATGATGGCTCTTGGTGCCTGTCATATGTTATTTATAAGAATAGCATTATATTTTGAAGTATTCCAAATTATTTCAGTTCCATATTACATAAGTGTAATACCAAGTAAAAAAATAATTGAAGACATAAAACAAAGAATAAAAGGCAAGGTAAACTTACAAAAGTTACAAAAAAATCTAAAAAATTATGTTATAGTTGCATTTATTTTAGGTTTTGCAGTAGTTTTTACAAGAACAAATATTATGAAAAATACTAATCAGGTATTACCATATAAAACAATAATAAACAAAAATATATCTATAAAATAGGAGAACAATTATGAAAATAGATTTTATTACAAGACACTCAGTACCAAACTATGGCTCTATATTACAAACATACAGTATGCAAAAAGCCTTAGAAAAAATGGGATATGACTCAGAAGTAATAAATTACATAAAAGAAGAAGAAACAAATGCTAAATCTGTTAATACAAACTATAATGGCAAAACTTCTGGTTTAAAAGGAAAAATAAAAAAAGCTATTTATTGCATAGTCCAAAGACCGAATGTTACAAAAATGAATAATAAATTTACTGAATATAGAAATAAATACTTAAAACAAACAGAAGTAGAGTATCATTCTTCTAAAGAGCTAAAAGAAAATTTACCAGAAGCAGATATATATTGTACAGGTAGCGACCAAATTTGGGGCAAGATTGGTTCAGAAGAATATGATGCAACATATTTTTTAGATTTTGTTCCAGAAAATAAAAAATGTATAGCATATGCTGCAAGCTTTGGAGTAGATAAACTTCCAACAAATTTAGATAATAATTTAGAGAATCTTTTAAAAAAATATGAAACAATTTTAGTAAGAGAAGACTCAGCAGAAAAGATAATTAGAAAAAAAGGATTCACTAATGTAAAACAAGTTGTGGATCCAACGCTATTATTAGAAAGTGAAGAATGGAATAAGATCTGTGAACCTACAAAATTAGATGGCAAAGAATATATTTTAATATATCAATTACACCATAATAAAGAAATGGAAAATTACATTAAAAATTTAAAAAAACACACTAAATTGCCTGTATATAGAATTCATCCATCATTATATTATGGATTAAAACCAGGAAAATTTATTCATTTACCAACACCTGGACAATTTGTAACATACATAAAAAATGCTAAATATATAATAACAGATTCATTCCATGGCACAGTATTTTCTTTAATATTTAACAAACAATTTGTTGACATTTTACCAGGAAAAACTGCAACTAGAATAGAAAGTATATTAAAATTAGTAGGACTAGAAGATAGAATATTAAGAGATAACAAAGATTACAGTTTTTTAAACAAAGAAATAGACTTTGAAAATGCTAATAAAATACTAGAAAATGAAAGAGAAGAATCAATAAAAGACCTAAAAAATGCAATAGAGCCATTAAAAAAAAACATCAATAATATAAATAAATACATTATCTGTGCTGGCTGCAGATGCTGTGAAAAAATATGTCCTGTAAATGCAATAGAAATGAAAGAAAATAAAGAAGGTTTTATAGAACCTGTTGTAAATGAAGAAAAATGTATATCTTGCGGTTTATGTTTAAAGAGATGTCCTCAAATTAATAAATTGGAGATAGAAGGAATAGAACAAAAAGCATATGCAACACAAAATAAAAATGAGGAAGATCTAAAAATTAGTTCTTCTGGAGGAATGTTTATTGCCTTTGCTAAAAACATAATTAGTCAAGATGGAGTAGTTTATGGAGCTGCATACGACCAAAACTTAAAAGTTAATCATATAAGAGTGGAAAATATAGAAGAACTAAAACTACTTCAAGGTTCAAAATATGTTCAAAGTGATACAGCAGATACTTTTGAACAGACAAAGAATGACCTTATTTCTGGTAGAAAAGTATTATTTTCTGGTACACCTTGCCAGATTGCTGGATTAAAACAATACCTAGGAAAAGACTATGAAAATCTATATACAATTGATATTGTATGCCACGGAGTGCCAAGTCAAAAATTATTTGAAAAGTATAAAAATTCGTTAGAAGCAAAGGAAAACAGTAAAATAGACCAATTCGATTTTAGAGACAAAACAGAAAAAGGTTGGGGACTAAACTTAAGAATCAAATATCAAAATAATAAAGTAACAAAAAAAGCATCTTGTTTTGATTCATATTATAAATCTTTCTTAGCAGGAAACACATATAGAAGATGCTGTTATGACTGTAAATATGCCAATTTAAATAGAGTTGGAGATATCACAATAGCAGATTTTTGGGGAATAGAAGAAACAAATAGTAAAATAGATATTAAAAAGGGTGTGTCTGCAGTTATTGTAAATTCAAGAAAAGGACAAAAAATATTTGAAGACATACAACAAGATATAATTGCAGAAGAAACGAGTATAGAAAGTGTAACAAAACGAAATTTAAATTTAAAAAGACCAACTCCATTTCCAGCTATAAGAAAAACTGTTTACAATTCAATAGATAATAAACAGTATAAAGAATATACAAAGGAAAATTTACACTTTAGAATTAATCCAAAAGACATTATAAAACAGGTAATGCCACAAAAATTAAAAAATACAATAAAGAAAACTTTAAAAAAATAATAGGAGATAACAGTGAAAAGAATAAGTATAATCATACCAGTTCATAATGTGGAAAAATACTTAGAAAAGTGCTTAAACAGCATAATTTCACAAATAAATGAACAAGATGAAATTATATTAATAAATGACAATTCGCAGGATTCATCAGAACAAATTTGTAAAAAATTTGTAGAACAATATAATAATATAAAACTAGAAAATGGAATTTATGGTGGACCATCGAAAACAAGAAACATTGGGATAAACATAGCAACAGGAAAATATATAATGTTTGTCGATTCGGATGACTACTTAAAAAACAATTATATAAGCCGAATGATGGAAAATATAGAAAGCTATAATCTAAAGGTATGTTCTTATTATTTTGAATATCTAGACGTAAACAAAATAAAACCACAAAAATATGATGAAAAGAAAACAGAAAATGAGATAATAGAGATTACGAAAGACGATTTCATAACTTTATATGGTAGACAATTATTAAACCTTGTATGGAACAAAATATATTACGCAAATATAATAAAAGAAAATAACATTTTATTTGATGAAAACGTTACAAAAGGGGAAGACTTACTTTTTAATCTAGACTATATAAAATATATAAATACCAAGATAGCTGTAATAAATGAGCCATTGTATTACTATGTATCTAAAAAAACTGGTCTAAATAGAGCATTTAGAGAACCAATAGAAGATAGACTTAAAAGAACAGAAAATGTATACAAAAAAATGATGGCTATATCAGAAAAAAACAATAATATGATTATTTCTGAAATTGTAAATATGTATTTTATACATTTAAGAAATTACATATCGGAAAATAATATTAAGCACAATATCAACAAAGAATTTGTAAGTAAGCTAGATAGACCAGAAATTAGAATAATGTTTGATAACATAAAAAATAATGAAATACCAAATTTAAAATTTGTTAAAAAATTATATTATAATAAAAAAATGATATTTATGTTTTTATACAATAAATTAAACTTGAAATTAAGCAAAAGAAGTATCAAAAGAGAGGAAATTACTAAATGAAAATTTTTGTAAATGCATATTTAGAAAATAATTTAGGAGACGATTTATTTTTTGAAATATTACAAAATAGATATCCAAATCAAGAATATTATTTATTGTCTAGTTCATATAAAACAACAAATAAAAATGTTCATATTATATCAAATGAAATAATTATTAAAGCAATTAGAAAATTACAAATGAAACAAATAATTGCAAACAAATGCGACATAAATGTTGTTATAGGCGGAAGTATGTATATGGAAACACAAAATAAAATACCTAAATTTTCACTTGGAAAAAATCCTTATTACATATTAGGCGCAAACTTTGGACCATATAAAACAAAAGAATATTTTAATGCTGCACATAAATTTTTTGCAGATGCACAAGATGTATGCTTTAGAGAAAGTTATTCATATGAGTTATTTAAAGACTTAAAAAATGTAAGATATGCTTCAGACATTGTATTTTCGCTAGATACAACTAATATAAAAAGTACTAACAATAAAAGAGTTGTATTTTCAATAATATCTTGCAAAAGAAAGATGAACGATAGTTATACGAGCATATATGAAAAAACAATTATAGATATGACAAAATATTTTATTAATCAAGGTTACGAAATATGCTATATGTCTTTTTGTAAAAATGAGGGAGACGAACAAGCAATAGAGGAAATAATTAGTAAATGTGACAAAGAAACAAAACAGCATATATCAAAATATTATTATAAAGGAAACATTAAAGAAGCATTAGAAGAACTTGCTAATTCTCAAATAATAGTTGGAGGAAGGTTCCATGCAAACATTCTAGGAATGTTACTAAAAAAGGCTGTAATTCCAATGATGTATAGTGATAAGACAAAAAATGTTTTGGAAGATATGAACTTTAAGGGGAAAATATTAGATATAAGAAAATTAGATTCTTTCAATGCAGAAGAAATAAGCAAAGAAAATATGACTTATAAACAAGATTGTGAATTCCAAATAAAAGACGCACAAAAACATTTTGAAAAATTAGACAAAGTACTAAAAAATTGAATATAAACATGATTTTAACAAAAGGAGTAATGCAACTAAAAAATGAATAAAGAAAAACAATTAATAAAAAATACTGCAATTGTATCTCTAGGAAAAATATGTACACAATTAATTACATTTTTGTTACTACCACTATATACATACATATTATCTACAGAAGAATATGGAGTAGTAGATTTACTAAACACATTGGTAAGTCTATTTATGCCAGTGGTAACATTACAAATAGAGCAAGGAGTATTTAGATATTTATTAGATTCAAGAGAAAACAAAGAAAATGAAAAAAGCATAATAAGCAATACAGTTATATTTACAATTTTTCAAACAATTATTTATTCATTTGTATTTATAATTGCAAGTAATTGGATACATAATGACTATAAATACTTTTTAGCAGTTAACCTTGTAGCAACAATGTTCTCAAATATATTCTTACAAATAAGTAGAGGACTAGGAGATAACACAAAATATGCAATTGGTAGTTTCCTATCAGGAGCCGTTTCTGTAATATTAAATGTGTTATTCATAGTTGTATTCAAGTGGGGAGCTTATGGAATACTATCTGCAACCCTAATTGGAAACATAACTTGTGCTTCATATATATTCTTCTCAAAAAAATTAGGAGAATACATATCATTTAAGAAAAAAGACCATCAAATTCTAAAGCAAATGTTAAAATATTCAGTACCACTTGTACCTAATATGCTTTCTTGGTGGATTGTTAATGCATCAGATAGAATGATAATATCTACTATATTAGGAATAGCACAAAATGGCATATATTCTGCAGCTAACAAATTCTCTGGAGTTGTATCAACATTATATAGTGTATTCAATTTAACTTGGACAGAATCTGCTGCTTTAAATATTGAATCAGAAGATAGAGACAATTTCTTTAGTGAGATATTTGGATTTACGATAAGATTCTTTGGAACAGTTTGTATTGGAATAATTGCTGTAATGCCATTTGTATTTAATATATTAATAAATGAAAAATTTGGAGAAGCATACTATCAAATTCCAATATTAATGATTGCAACAATGTTCAATATATTAGTAAGTTTCTTAGGCTCAATTTATGTGGCTAAAAAGTTGACTAAAGAAATTGCAAAAACGTCTATCTTTGCGGCAATAATAAATTTAGTAGTAAATATCTCACTTGTAAACTTTATTGGACTATATGCAGCATCAATTTCAACAGCTGTTTCTTATTTTGCAATGTTTGTATATAGAATAATAGATTCAAGAAAATATGTAAAATTATCTGTACCAAAAAAACTAGTATTCTCATTTATTATAGTTACAGCAATAACAGTAATAACATATTATGTAAGGAACACAGCACTATCTGTTATAACATTAATTATGGTAGTAATTTATACATTATTAATAAACAAAAACAGTATGCAATATATTGTGAAAGCAGTAAATAAGAAAATGAAAAAATAAAAATGCCCAAAAGAATCAAAATTTTTTATAGATAAGTTAATTTTTCTTGGTGCAAATTCTTATTAAGGATATTTTATGATATAGAGGGGATGGGATAACTATGAAAAAGGTTATTGTAAGTATATTAATAATATCAATTCTAAGCACTATATTTTGTAGTATAAAAACCTTTGCAGAAACAGAGTATAATCAAACAATTATAAATCCGCAAAATAATGGTATTAATTCGTTTCCAGAAAGCTACAGAATATTACTAAAAAAATTAGTACAAAATGGACATACAAACTGGAAATTCAAAGCTTTTTATACAAACATAGAATGGGACGAGCTTGTAAAAAATGAAAATATTCATATGAAAAATACAATAGTAAAAAGCAGTAATACAAGATATCCAGATAGCTGGTATGATAGTTGTAACGGAGAAGGAGATAAAAACTATTATTGTGCATCTGAAGACATAGTTAATTATTATTTAGATCCAAGAAACTTTTTAACAGAGGTAACGATATTTGAGTTTTTAGATTTATCAAACAGTAATACAGTTAGCATAGCAAACATAGAAAAAGCAGTAGCTGGAACATATTTACAAGGTTATAGTAGTGATGGAATTAAATACTCTCAAATGATTTATGATGCAGCAAAAGCCTCTGGAGAAAGTGCTTACAGCATAATAGTAAAAATATTTCAAGAAATAGGAAATGGAACAGAACTTCCAGATATGATTTCAGGAACGGACAGTGAGTATCCAAATACATACAATTTCTTTAATTATGGAGCAAATGATGGAGATAACAATAAAAAAACTGCTCTAAAATATGCAAAAGAAGAAGGCTGGAACACGCCATACAAAGCTCTAGTAGAAGGGGCAAAAAAGATGGCAAATTCATATTTAAAACAGGGACAAAACACAAAATACACTTTCAAATTTGATGTTGTTGGAAAATCATTTAGCCAATTATATACACATCAATATATGACAAATGTACAAGACCCGACTTTTCAAGCAGAAATGTTATATGAAAATTATGTACAAAACAATTGGCTAGACAATGAACTTACTTTTATTATACCAATATACAAAAATATGCCAACATATGTAAAATTGCCAAGCAATATGGAAGGAAACTTATATTACGTAAGCTCAAATTGGAGTGGAGTATATTTAAGAAATGGACCAGGCGGAAGAGATACAAATTATGAAAACATAATGTCTGTACCAAGAGATTCTCTAGTATCTGTACTAGAACCAAATATAAACGGTTGGGCAAAGGTAGATTACAATGGTGTAATTGGATATATGTCAGAGGCTTTTTTAACACCAGTTAATAAAAAGAAAGATACATATAAAGTACCGCAAAGTACAGAATTGCCATTTAATGATGTGGGGACAAATGACTGGTATTACAGTTCTATAAAATACACATACCAAAAAGGAATAATAAAAGGTGCAACCAGCACAGAATTTAGACCAAATGCAAAATTCTCAAGAGGAATGCTTGTAACAATCTTATGGAGAATGGAAGGCGAACCAAAAGTAACAAATGCAAAAGAATTTGCAGATGTAACAAGTGGAAAATATTATTATAATGCAATAAGATGGGCAACATCAAAAGGAATAGTAAATGGATACTCAAATGGAAAATTTGGACCAGAAGACAACATCACAAGAGAACAATTAGCAGTAATGTTAAGAAACTATGCAAAATATAAAGGCAAAAATGTAAGTCAAACTGCAGACATAAGCAAATACAAAGATTCAGGCAAAACAAGTGGATATGCAAAAACATCAGTGCAATGGGCAATAGCAAAAGGCATAATAAGCGGAAAAGACAACGGAACAAGAATAGATCCACAAGGAACAGCAAGTAGAGCAGAAGCAGCTGCAATGATTTATAATTATTGTACTAAGATAAAATAATAAAAGGGGGATATTTTTATGAAGAAAATTAAAATTTTAGCAATGGCGTTAATTACTGTATTAATATCAATGATGCTAAATGTCAGCTGGGCAGCAAGTGATTTTGAAGTTAATGTGGAAGAAACAATAGAATTGCAGGTATCAAATATTAGATATGTTGATGCGGTATGGAGAACTGAAAACTCTAAAATTGCAACCATTCAAACAAGTGGGCAAGGAGGAATATCAATTGGAAGCTATCATAATTATAGCTATTCTGTTGTTGTAAAAGGAGTTAGTAAAGGAGAAACAACCTTATATTTAGAGAGTTCAACAGCTGGAGTTCTTGCAATGGCTACAATAAAAGTAACAAATGAACTTAGAAGTATATCATTCTATGAAAATAATGTCCAAATAGAATATGGAATGAATTATCAAGCTAAGTTGATATATAATCCACAAAATCCAGATGATATTGAAGCTCCAGTATGGAGCTCAGAAAATGAGAATATTGCAACTGTTGACCAAAATGGATCTATAAAGTCAGTTTCTTGCGGTACAACAAAAATAACTGCTCAAGTCGGAGACAAAACTGCAGAATTAATTTTAACAGTGGTTCTACCATTTAAAGATGTAAATGAGCAAGATTGGTATTATAACTCTGTAAAATATTGTTACGAAAAAGGAATAATAAAAGGTGCAACAGAAACAGAATTTAGACCAAATGCAAAATTTTCAAGAGGAATGCTTGTAACAATCTTATGGAGAATGGAAGGTGAACCAAAAGTTACAAATGCAAAAGAATTTGCAGATGTAACAAGTGGAAAATATTATTATAATGCAATAAAATGGGCAACATCAAAAGGAATAGTAAATGGATACTCAAATGGAAAATTTGGACCAGAAGACAACATCACAAGAGAACAATTAGCAGTAATGTTAAGAAACTATGCAAAATATAAAGGCAAAAATGTAAGTCAAACTGCAGACATAAGCAAATACAAAGATTCAGGCAAAACAAGTGGATATGCAAAAACATCAGTGCAATGGGCAATAGCAAAAGGCATAATAAGCGGAAAAGACAACGGAACAAGAATAGATCCACAAGGAACAGCAAGTAGAGCAGAAGCGGCTGCAATGATTTACAATTATTGTACTAAGATAAAATAAATTAAATTTTTTGAGAGCTGATGAGATTTATTAAAGAAAAGTAAATTGGAAAGAAAAAGAATTATATTTTGACAAATACAAAATTTTAATTCTTTTTCTACCAAACTAAGGAAGGAATATAAATGGAAGAAGAGTTGATAAGTGTAATTTTACCAATATACAATGTAGAAAAATATTTAAAAAAATGTTTGAAATCTGTAATAAATCAAACATACAAAAATTTAGAAATAATACTTGTAGATGATGGTTCAAAAGATAATTCGCCAAAAATATGTGACGAATATGCAGTAAAAGATAAAAGAATAGTAGTAATTCATAAAAGCAATGGTGGCTTATCTGATGCAAGAAATGCTGGAATAGAAATTGCAAAAGGTAAATATATAACACTAATCGATTCTGATGACTATGTTGAAAAAGATTATGTTCAATTTCTATATCAATTAATAAAAGAAAACAACGCTGAAATGTCTATTTGTTCTCATACAGTTTTATATACAAATGGAACAAGAATAGAAAAAGAAACAGGAGAACATTTAGTATTAGATCCAAAAACAACATTAGAAAAAATATTATATGATGAGGGAATAGACTTATCTGCTTGGGCTAAAATGTACAAAAAAGAGTTATTTGATAATGTAAAGTACCCAAAGGGAAGAATATTTGAAGATGCAGCAACAACATATTTATTAATTGACGAGTGCAAAAAAATTGTATTAGGTTCAGAAAGCAAATACTATTATATAATTAGAGATAATTCAATTACAACCAAAGGCTTCTCTCCTAAAAAAATGCAATTAATAGATTCTACGCAAGAAATGTGTGATTATGTAAAAAATAAATATCCAGATCTAAAAAAGGCTGCAGACAGAAGGTTAATGTATGCTTATTTAGCAACACTTTCTCAGCTTGCTAATTGCAAAGATAAGTATCCAGAAGAACAAAAAAAGCTTATGGAATATATTAAGCAAAATAGAAAAAAAGCATTAAAGGATAAAAGAATAAAAAAGAGAGACAGAATTGCATTATATAGTACAATATTTGGCTTTTCATTTTATAAATTTGTATGGAAGTTATACAAAAAGTTAACAGGAAGAGAAAAATAAAAAATTATATATATTAAACTATTGAACAATTAACTCTATTAGTAATATAATGGAGTCAGTAAAATTGAAAAACTATAATTTTGAGTATATCAAAATTTGATTTTTTATAAAAAATTATATAAATATGAGGGGGGAATACTTATGAAAAACAAAAAAATTATTACAATGGCATTAATACTATTATTAATAATAACAATTGCAAATGTTGTAAATGCAGATGTACCTAAAGTTATTGGTGCAAATAAGACAGAAGCGGTAGAAAAGATGGATACTGCAAGTGTAACACCAGCTGAATTGCCAGGCAGCATAATTCCAATAAACAAATTAAAACAATATCAAATGCTAGAAGGTGAAGAAGACAAGTTATTTATTGCTTCACCAAAATGTGACTTGGAATCTATTGTAAAAGAATTCAAAAACGGTACAGGGGAAATAGATAGTTCAAGTAAATATTATGCACAATTAGAAAAAATAGCAAATGGAAAGAACTTTTTATATTTACCACTTAAGATTTCAATGCCAAAGAACATAAATAAGGTGCGTTTGCTAACAGATAACTATGATTTATTATTAGGAAAAGATGGATTTAATTACATAAAGCAAAATGCAGACAGTTCTTATACTTTTTATTTGGAATTTGCATTAAAAAGTGGTGATTACTGGGAGATTGGAGCTGGAATACAAGAACTTGAAAAAGAGCTTATTTTTGAATGTTACACAAAATCTTCAGATACTACACCTGTTAGAACAAGTAAGGTAGTTATAACTCCAAAAGATATTAACTATGTTGCAGATAGCGAAGAAACTAAAAATTATGCTATCACTAAAGAAGGAAAATTTATAGAAATAGACACTGTTGAAGCAAACGACAATAATACATATCCAGCACAATTACAAATACCAGAAAGACTAAAAAATAAATTTAGCTATGATGCAAAAACAGATACAGTAACTATGGATAATGTGGGAACAGCAGGCAAAAATACATTTATAATTATAAGTTCTAAAAACTTTTATATAAAAGGCAACAATAATATTGATGGTGAAGTATTTTTAACACCACTAGAAATGAATGTTAAAATGGATCCTAAAGCTGTTTTGGATTGTTTCTTAACACATACACTTGGTGTAGAGGTTAATATAAATTATGAAGAAATGACAAATACTACATATGTAGACAGAACAGTAACAGAAAAAGGCTATGGAATAATTGTAATGACAAAACTTCAAAGCACAAAACTATTTTCTGATGTAAAACAATCTGATTGGTATTATAATGCAGTAAAATATATGAAAGATAATAGATATATGTCTGGAACAACAGAAACAACATATTCACCAAGCTCTAAATTAACAAGAGGAATGCTTGTAACAATATTACATAATATGGAAGGAAAACCAAAAGTTACAGGGACAAGCAAATTCTCAGATGTTCAAAATAAAAATATGTATTACTACAGCGCAGTTTTATGGGCAAGCAATAATAAAATTGTAAATGGTTATACAAATGGAAAATTTGGAGCAAATGACAACATAACAAGAGAACAACTAGCAGTAATATTAAGTAATTATTGTAAATACAAAGGAAAATATAAAGCGACAAATGCTAATTATAGTAAATTCTCAGACAGTGGTAAAATATCAGGTTTTGCAAAAACAGGAATGAATTGGGCTGTCGGCAAC
>CAKOVP010000023.1 GCA_934122035.1 uncultured Clostridia bacterium
TTTGGTATTTTAAAAACGAATGCCCACTGATAAATAAATCTATATATTGATTGATTTTTTATTAAATATATTATTGATGGCATTGAAAAACATATAGCTACAATTATGAATAGTGATAATACCCATTTTTTATTTTTCATATAACAATTATTCCTTCCCTACTTTTCTCAAGATCTACCATTTTATAATTGCAATTGGTATGATGCCCCAATATGTTTATATGCTGCTGGCAGTGGAACTCTTCCTCTTTGTGTTCTAGATATGAAGCCTATCTGTATTAAATATGGTTCATAAACATCTTCCAATGTATCTATGTCTTCACCAACCGTTGTTGCCAAAGCCTCTATTCCAATTGGTTTTCCTTGATATTTTATTATCATAGTCTCTAGAATTTTTCTATCTATTTCATCTAAGCCTAATTCATCTATTTCTAGTTTATTTAATGCTGTTTTTGCAATTTTTAAATCTATTTTACCATTTCCAAGAACCATAGCATAATCTCTAACTCTTTTTAATAATCTATTTGCAATTCTAGGAGTTCCTCTAGATCTTCTTGCAATTTCACTACTTGCCTCTTCATCAATTTCTACGCTTAATATTTTTGCAGACCTGTTTATTATTTTAATTAAGTCTTTCTCATCATATAATTCTAATCTATGTACTATTCCAAATCTATCTCTTAATGGAGTAGTAAGAGAACCTGCTTTTGTTGTAGCTCCAATTAAAGTAAATGGAGGCAGATTTATTCTTATAGATTTTGCCGTTGGTCCTTTTCCAATTATAATGTCTAAAACAAAATCCTCCAATGCAGGATATAGAATTTCCTCTACGTTTTTATTTAAACGATGAATCTCATCTATAAATATGACTTCGTTTGGAGTTAAATTTGTTAATAATGCTGCAAGATCTCCAGGTTTTGTTATTGCCGGTCCAGATGTAATCTTTAATTTTGCTCCCATTTCATTTGCAATTATTCCAGCAAGTGTAGTCTTACCAAGTCCTGGAGGACCATATAATAGAACATGGTCTAATGCTTCTTCTCTTTTTTTTGCAGCTTCTATATAAACTTTCATACTCTCTTTTACTTTAGTTTGTCCAATATATTCTTCTAGTAACTGAGGCCTTAGAGTAGTTTCAAGCGTTTCTTCATTGTTATCTTCAATGCCTGGATTCATTATTAATTTTTCCTTCATTATAATATGCCTTTCTAATAGTTTTTTATTATTTTGTAATTTCCATATTCACTCACAAAAGTGTTATCTTTTTGTAATTTTTCAATGTTTTCTGTATATGCTTTATGGATAACTACTATATATTTTTCTTGTCTATTAATCATATCTATTATTTTGTCATCAATTTTTTCTTTCCAAAAATTATAGTTTAGGAAAGATGAAAGCGACGAACTTTTAGCATTTGGAACATAAGAGTTTTGATTTTTTGTATTGCACAATTCATATGGTGATGTCTTTGTCGCTAATAAAACATATATGTATGGTTCACCCACATCATATGTTATATAATACTTATTCGCATCTTCATTACTAGAATCCGACTCAATTATTTCTGTTATCATATATATTTCTTTATTTTCGAAAATATTTTTCAAATTACGAATTTCTTGTTTTTCTACGTCAAAATATACAATTTCAAAATTAATAAATAATATGCAAAGCACTGATATTATAATAGTCGGTAGTAAGTATGATTTCTGGCACATTCTAATTATGCCTATAGTTATAACATATAATAAAGGAAAATAGATTGCATTTATTCTATTTATGCTTGTTATTTTCACTGTAATGTTAGTAATATATATAACAATCAAAGATACAGTCATAAAGCCATTAAAACTAAATTTTCTCTTTTTCAGACTAACTATAAATTCTGATAATCCTTCAATTAAACCTACTATTAGAAACGGGATTTCAAAAATATATAAACTATATTTATTTAAGAATACTTTATATATAGATTTTGTTCCATATTTAAAAATATTAGAAAGTTGTATTTCTCCTTCTCTATATTCCGGTAATTTTGGAATCGTAAATATTCCAAAAGCAGTTTTTGAAACTAGTCCTTTATTTAATAAAATTAAATATATTAATGGAAGTGCTAATACAAGTATAGGAATTCCCATTAATATTATTTGTTTAATTTTTATATTCCTCATGTACAATGAATATACTAAATAAAAAATCAAAAATATCGGAATTATCATCCATGAAAGTGCATACGTATACAAAGTTATTCCTATTAGAATCCCAGCAATTACATAATGCCAGTTTTTATTTGCGGTTAATAGTAATAATATATCTAGCATTAACATTGGAGCTAATAAATTACAATCAAGCCCCCACCTCGATGCCTCAATGTGCCATGGGCATATAATTATTAAAAACGCATATAAGAGTGCTGTTTTTTTGTCTTTAAATTTATCTACTAGCACATACGAAACTATAATTCCCATTATAAAAAATATTAGTTCTGGTAACCTATACGATACAATATTGGCCCCAAATAGTTTTATAAACGGAATTGTTGAATATGCATATAAGGCACTTTGTCCACCTCCAAAATTTATAAGATATAGAGGCCATGTATTTAAATATCTATCAACTCCATAATTTGCAAGACAATATGCATCGTACGCTGCTCCAGCTTCATCTAACCCGATATCCTCTGGAATTTGCCCAAATTTATATAATCTTGTTATTGCCATTACAAGTATAAGTATGGTTAAAATCCATTTATAATTTTTATTTATAAAATTATCTTTTTTATTTTCTATTTCATTTATGGTATCTTTATGTAAATTGTGTTCCAACATATATCTTTGAACTATTTTTATTATTGCTATTGCAAAAATTACTACTATTGTTATTAATACTTGTGCTTTCATTTTAAATATGTTCCTTCCTAAAAAGACATAGTCAGTCTTATTTTCTTTGGTATATACTTGATTTAACTATAATCTCCTATTTGTCATTCATTTCTTTTTCTCCATTATATTCGTTTACTAAATATAATGGTCTATGTTTTGATTCATTGAATATTCTTCCTAAATATTCTCCCATAATTCCTATTAATATTATTTGCACTCCAGCGAAGAATAGTATTAATAATATTATTGCTTGGAATGCTTGTATTGCAGTGTGTGTAACTACTGCTTTTACAATTACATATATGAAATATATGAATAATGCTAAAAATGTTGGTATACTCAAATATGTAGATATTCTAAGTGGTGATGTTGTAAATGATGTTATTCCATCTATTGCCAAATCTATAAGTTTTTTATAGTTCCATTTTGTTTTTCCTGCAATTCTTGGATCTCTATCATATAAAATCTCTTTTTTATTATAGCCTATCCAGCTAAACATACTCTTAGAGCATCTTCCTGTCTCTCTCATTTTTTTAAGAGCATTTACACATCTTTTATCTAATAATCTAAAATCTCCTGTATCCTTTTGTATTTCAACTTTTGTTAAACTTTGCAATACTCTATAGTACATTTTAGAAGTAAATTTTTTAAGCCATGTTTCTCCCGCTCTAGACTTTCTTTTTGCATATACATCATCATATCCTTGTTCCCATAGTTCAACCATTTGTGGTATTAGCTCTGGTGGATCTTGTAAGTCTGCATCCATTATAATTACACAGTCTCCTGTTGCATAGTCAAGTCCTGCTATCATTGCTATTTCTTTTCCGAAGTTTCTAGAAAAATCCACATAAGAAATTCTGCTATCTTTTTTCCTTAACTCTTTTATCTCTTTTATTGTATTGTCTTTACTACCATCATTTACAAAAAGTAATTCGAATTCATAATTATTCATTTCGTTCATTATTTTGCTTACTCTTTCATATAAAAATGGAAGCGATTCTTGTTCATTATATGCTGGTATTAATATTGTAATTTTTTTCATCTTATTTTTCCTCTTTTCTATTTGATTTTGTTATTTCTTCTTCATCTTCGTCTCTTAAGTGTAATATGTCTTTGTATCCAATCGCTACAATTGCAATTACCAATATTGCAAATGAAATTGCCTTCCACACTCCGCTATCTAACAATATTATAGCAGTCATTCCAAATGTAGCCGTAATTCCGTATAAAATTAATACGGCTTGTTTTTGAGAATATCCCCTTGCCATTAATCTATGATGTAAATGTCCTTTGTCTGCTTTAAACACACCTTTTATAGATTTAGTTTTTGCAATTCTTCTTACTATTGCCCATAAGGTATCGAAAATTGGAAGTGCCAAAACCATAATAGGTGCTATTATTACTATTGCTGTATATGTTTTTGCAACACCTAAAATTGAAATTACTGCAAGTGCAAATCCCATAAAATTTGATCCTACATCTCCAATAAAAGTTTTAGCAGGATTAAAATTATATGGTAAAAATCCTACTATTGCGCCAGCAAGTGCTGTAATTAACACAATTGCAATTAATGGTGATTCATTAAGCGAAAATATTATTAAAAGTGATATGCAAGAAATTAGCGTAATTCCTGATGATAAGCCATCTAGTCCATCAATTAAATTTATTGCATTTGTTATGCCAACAATCCATCCAATTGTTAGAATATAGCTAAATACTTCGTTTAAAACAACACTATATTCTTTAAATGGTATTGTAAAATTATCTATTAAAATTCCAGAACTTGTAACGCAAATTGCTGCAATTATTTGTCCAATTAGCTTTACTACTGGTTTTACTCCTCTTGAATCATCTATAAAGCAAACAACCTCTAGTATAAGCATTCCGTGTCAAGAAACCTATTAATTTTCTTGTTAAATTTTCTTGGGCAAAATCTATTTTTCTTTCTATATACATAGAAATTACTAAATATACTGCTGATATTAAAAAGCCAGAAATAACCGCAAGGCCACCAAGTCTTGGCATTGGTTTTTTATTTACTCTTCTGTCTTCCGGCATATCTACTGCACCAACTTTTTTTGCGATTCTAATTGTATATGGCGTAATTACAAAAGCCGTTATAAAAGCTAGTAAAAACGCTATTGCTATATCTCCCCACATATTACGTAATTCCTTTCAGCTTATAATTTCTTGTATGATTATATCATATATCCAGTATTTTTCAATAAAAATAAGAAAATTATTCTGTATATAATTCGCCTTAAATCAACTAAAAAGAGGAAGCAATAATTATTGCCTCCTCTATAAACTAATGTAGTACTCTCTATAACACTTAATAATATTTATTAGAAAGATTTATATAATAAAATAGGGTTTTGATTTTATATTAATTCTTTTAATTTTTTATATATTCTTTTTGATTCTAAATTAAAGACATTATCACCTCCATTTAACAATATTTTTATTTTAACTATTTGAATAGGACGTTTCATCTTTCGTGTAATAAGTAAATACATAATATAAAAGGATTGTTTTAATGAAGTTTTTCTCTTAAATTAAATTAAGTTTATCTTAAGATTTGTGTCGATTAAAATCAATTATACAAAATAATAATATAATTTAAAAATTTTAGCTCTATTTTTCTATTATTTTTAAATTAATAATTTTTTCATATGTTTAATGCTTGTACAAGTTTTTTGTTTTATAAAACTGTAATTATAATACCACGTAAATGGCTGTATTGCAAGTTTTTTCGTACGTCTAATTTCTACACGTTTTTACAATTTTTGTAAGTTCAATATAATTATGCCTCAGTCTTGGCAGACTAAATTCCATAATTTTATCTATTGCATATTGCTACGAAATCCTTTTCCACATATATGTTACTATATATGGTTGGATATTGTTATGTGCTTGAGATCCTCCTGTTGGATTAGTTACTCCAAATCTTCCAGATCCACCATTACCTCTATGAGCTCCTGTCTCCCATCCCGCGGCTACATAGTCAGTCCAAGCTACAGCAAATTGTCCTCTAACCCAAGCATTATTTAAACCTTGTTGTGTATAGCTTAAGCTAACATCGTGATCGTGTTCTGGCATTTCTGCTATACTTAATGTATGATTATATTCTCCGCCTGTACTTCCAGCATTAAAACTTATACTTTGTGAATTGCTGTCTGTACCAGTTCCCTGTCCAACAAGTGTTCTTCCTTGTCCATAACTTTCCCAAGTTCCACCTATAAATTCTGAAGGATTTTGACTTGATGTGCTTATATATATGCTGCCAACAGGATAAATGTTTAGTTTTTCTTCTTGTAATTTTTGATCTAATTTACTGTCAACAATTTTGTTTATCATTTGTTGCAGTTCACTTCTGTCTAATGTTATTTCATCTGAATTACTGGCTAATTTATTTTCAAGTGATAATATTCCTATTTGCGAATTTCCCTGTTTTTGTTCTGTTGTCTCACTCATTTTTTTAGACTGATTTATTATACCATTTTGTCCTGTTACAGTTGCCATTGTTACTCCTGCTAAAATAAGCAATATTACTATAGTTACAACTAAGGCAACAAGTGTTATTCCTTTATATTTTTTCATTTTCTTTTTCTCCTTTGTCTATTATATTTTGTTATTAAGTATGTAACTTAATGACAAATTACTTATAGCATAACATTATAATAAAATCAATATAAATTACAAATTTTGAAACAAAAAAACATACAAAATAATATCAAAAAAATTAAAGACATAAAAAACGTGAAAAATATAGAGCTTCAGCATATTTAAAACTTTAGTTATATCATTAAGTTACATACTTAACGATATTTTTTTATTCATTTTCTCATATTTTTTATTTATCGTTGATATTCCCCACGTTTTAGAGTATAATATTAGAAGTTTGGAGGAGATTTTATGGAACGCATTGCAATTATTTCAGATGTTCACGGAAACATAACTGCACTAAATACTGTTTTAGAAGATATTAAATCTAGGAATATTTCTAGAATTTTTTGTCTTGGAGATTCTGTTACAAAATGTGCTAATCCTGATAAGGTTATAGACACTTTGAGAGATGTTTGTGAAGTTATGATTTTAGGAAATTGCGATGCTGTAATCGCTCAAGAAAGTATAAATGCTAGAACTTTTTGGTCTAGAAAGAAGATTGGTGAAGAAAGAGCTGAATTTCTAAGAAATTTACCTGTTAGTCATGATTTTTATATGAGCGGAAGACTAATTAGATTGTTTCATGCTTCACCACAAAGTTTATCTCATATTTACAATCCTATGTATTTTAATGATGGTGCTCGTGGTGTTCCAGAACATTGTGATCCTATAGAACTCTTTGAAAATACAAGTTTTATTGGTAAAGATTCTAATTCTCCTACTCCAGATGTTGTGGGTTATGGACATATTCATACTCCAAATGTTTTGCGTATTAAAAATAAGCTTATTTTTAATCCTGGAAGTGTGGGAATTCCAGTAGAAATGAAAAATTCTAATTGTTTTGAAGAGTCTTGTAAATTTTCTACTGTTGCATCATATGCTATATTAGAAGGCGATTATAATTCTAAAAATTTGTCTGTTTTTTCTGTTTCTATTGTAAGAGTTCCTTATAATATTGAAGAAGAGATAAAAAGTTTGGAAGAATCAGATATTCCAAATAAGAAGAATATTATTGCAACACTAAGGACAGCATGTCCATAAAAAATAATTTTATTTAAGTATATAACAAGATTTTATATTCTAAAGGAGGAATATAACTAATTATGAAAAATGACCTGTGTTCTTTAAAACAAATTTTAAGTAAATATGGTCAAGAACATTTATTATATTTTTATGATGAATTAGAACCAAATGAAAAAGATATGCTTGTTAATCAAATTAAGCATATAGATTTTGATGAAATTAATAGGCTTTATGAAAAGTCTAAATTTTTTACGAGAATAGACTCTAATAGAATAACACCTATTCCATATATTAATAAATCCAATATGTCTAAAGAAGAATTAGAAAAATATTCTGATATTGGAAATGCTATTATAAAAGGAAAAAAACTTGCAGTTATTACTCTTGCTGGTGGTCAAGGAACAAGGCTTGGCTTTAAGGGGCCTAAAGGATGTTATGAGATTGACATTCCACCAAAGAAATGTTTATTTGAGTTTGTGTGTGATAAGTTAAAAAATATACATAGCAAATTCAATGTTACACTCCCTTGGTATATTATGACTAGTCCTTCTAATGATGCAGAAACAAAAAAATATTTTGAAAATCACGATTATTTTGATTATGGCAAAGAAAATATTAAGTTTTTTATGCAGTCTACGTTTCCTATAATTTCCGAAAACGGCAAAATTATATTAGATAAAATTTATCATATAAAAGAAGGTTCTAACGGTAATGGCGATGTTTTTAAGTCTTTTAATGATGCTGGTTTAGTACAAGATTTAAAGGAAAAAAATATTGACTGGATTTTTATTGGAGGTATAGATAATATTTTATTAAATCCTGCAGATTCTCTATTTATTGGACTTACTGTTAATGGTAATTATGAGGTTGCAAGTAAATCTTTATCAAAAAAAGATTTAACTTCTTCTGGTTGGATTTTTGCAAAGGTCGATAATAAACCTAGAATTATAAGACCAGTTCATTTATCAAATGCTTTTGAGCAGGATGAAACAGGTAAATATTTGTATAATCAAGAAAATATGCTTGCTCATTTGTTTAGTATAACAGCTTTTGAAAAATTGATAAATAAACCTTTCCCATATCATATGGCTTATAAAAAGAACGATTTTATAAACGAAGAAGGAATGTTAGAAGTTCCAACAAAGCCAAACTCATTTAAGTTTGAGAAATTTATTTTTGATGGATTTATGTATTTTGATAAGCTCTTATTGTTACAAGTAAATGAAGAAGAAGAATTTGCCCCAATAAAGTCATTTACAGGAAGTCAAACTCCAGAGACTGCTTTAGATTTATATTTAAAAAATAATAAGTAACATTTATAAAAAAACCGAATAATATATAATACTAGTTTTGGTATTATATATTTTTTTATGAATATTGTTATATATGGAGGTTATTATGGCAAATATGAATTTTGATGAACTAATGAAAATGATTTCTAAAATGGATAAAAAAGAACTTGAAGAAAAAATGGCTCAAGCACAACAAATTTTAAATTCTAAAGATCCAAATGCGATACTAAAACAAATGAATAACAATAATAAGCAGTAGCTTTGTATCTTAGGAAAGGAACGTGGTTAATTATGGCTGATATGTCTGATATGCTAAAAAATTTTGCCTCTATGATGGAAGGTAAGGAAATTCCAGATAATGTTAAAGAAATGCTATCTTCTCTTTCTCAAAACTCTAATAATACTTCTCAGGAAGATACTGCAAATAGTTCAAATAATTTAAATAATGACAGTTCCTCTGATAGCAGATCTGGTAACACACAAATGCCAAATATAGATATTGACACAATGCTAAAAATGCAAAAAATTATGAGCTCTTTAAATAATTCTAGAAATAGCTCTGGTGCAAATTTACTAAGGGCATTAAAGCCATATTTAAGACCTAATAGGCAAGCCAAAGTAGATGAATACATAAATTTGCTTGGTGTTGAACAGGTAATCGGTCTTATGAATAATCAAAATGGTGGTGATAAGAAGTGATGTATAATTACCCGTATTTTGGTCTTCCAAATTACATGAATTATATAAGAGCAAGAAACATTCCTAATATGCAAGGTCCTCCACCACCTATTAATCAAGTAGCTTCTCACAATATGCACAAAAGTCATTCAGACTTTTGTGAAAAGAGGACTATTCCAATTAGACCTGGTTATATTCCTAAAGCTCATTATAATAACGGTGTTTACGGTTTTCCAAAATCTGAAGTACATAGAAATACATATGAATATACAAATATGCAATCTAATAATTTTAATAAAAAAACTTTACCTCCACCTACACATATTCCTAAGAATAACTCCACTGCGCCTTCTCCTATTATAGATATATTTGGAATACAGCTTTACTTAGACGATATTTTAATAATTTGCCTAATATTCTTTCTTTTCAATGAACAGTCTACAGATTACTTTTTACTATTTACTCTTGCATTATTGTTATTAACTTAAAAAACTTGGTTTGCAATTTTTAATTACTGCATAACCAAGTTTTTTATTTATTAGGAAAGTTATGCTGACTTTTCAGAATAAATAAATTTTTGTGCACGAACAAATTTTCAGATTTGTTCTGTTGTACATCTAATAAATTTTCGCGTTACTTCAAATTTTTAATTTTATAAAAAGGCACCAAGACTTGCTTAAGTACTAAAATCAAAAATTTTTAAATTTATTTTGGTTATTTATTTTCTGGTTTTCCTAAAAGTCTAAACATATTTTTCTTATATTTTTCTACTCCTGGTTGGTTGAATGGATTTACTCCAAGAATAGAACCAGACATTGCACAAGCAAGTTCAAAGAAATAAATTAATTGTCCCAAAACTTCCTCGTTTAATTCATCCATTGTAATTAAAATGTTTGGAACTCCACCATCTACATGAGCTTCTATTGTTCCCTCCATTGCTTTTTTATTTACAAAATCTAAAGATTTTCCTACTAAATAATTTAATTTATCTAAATCGTCTTCATCTAAATTAATAGAAATATCTGTAGCAGATTTTTCAACCTTTATAACTGTTTCAAATAAGTTTCTTCTGCCTTCTTGAATGTATTGACCAAGTGAATGCAAATCTGTTGTAAATTCTGCACCAGCTGGGAATATTCCTTTTCCGTCCTTTCCTTCACTTTCACCATATAATTGTTTCCACCATTCTGTCATATAATGCATCTTTGGCTCATAATTTACTAATATTTCTATATTTTTTTCATCTTTATATAAAAGATTTCTCGCAACAGCATATTGATAACATTCATTGTATCTTAAGTCTAAGTCACAATATTTGTCTTGTGCAAATCTTGCACCTTTCATAAGTTTGTCTATGTCTATTCCAGCAACTGCAATTGGAAGCAATCCTACTGCTGTTAAAACAGAATATCTACCACCCACATTATCTGGAATAACGAATGTTTCATATTTTTCCTTTGTTGCTAGTGTTTTAAGTGCTCCCTTTTCTTTATCTGTTGTAACATAAATTCTGCTTCTAGCTTCTTTTAAATCATATTTAGACTCCATTATTTCTCTAAAAATTCTAAATGCTATTGCAGGTTCTGTTGTCGTTCCAGATTTAGAAATTACATTTATAGAAAAATCTTTTTGGCTTATTAAATCTATTACGTCATTCAAATAATTAGGGCTTAAATTGTTTCCAACATAAATTATTTGAGGAGTTTTTCTTGTTTCATTATCTTGCATATTATAGAAAGTATTTGTTAAGCTTTCTATTACAGCTCTTGCTCCTAAATACGACCCACCAATACCTATAACCAATAACACATCTGAATCTGATTGTATTTTTTTTGCAGCTTCTTTTATTTTTTTGAATTCTCTTTTATTGTACTTTGTTGGAAGTTCAAGCCATCCTAAAAATTCGCTTTCATCATCCTTTTTTTCGTGTAAATTATTGTGTATTTCTTCAACTTTTTTACTATATTTTAATATGTTTTTTTCAGATAATCCTGTGTTTTCTAAGTTTAATTTTAATCCTAACATTTTAATTATCTCCTTTGTTTAATTATATTTACACTACTATAATATATTAAAAAAATTTATGTTTCAAGTATTTTTGCCTAATTTTCTACAACCATTTTATTATTTAATATATTTCATACTTGCACTTCTTAAGCATACTCAAAATGTTAACATATTCTTTATTATTTCGAATATATTTATTATGGACAAAGGAGAATTTTTATGTTTAACGTAACTGTTGTAAATATAAAAGGATTGTTAAAATTTTTGGTATTTATAATATTAATGTGTGGAATTATATTTTTCATTTATAGTTCTGTATCTTCCGAAAAACTTTCTAATGAAATTAATTCCAATGTAACCGAAGAAAAGAAGTCTAAATACATTTCTTTTATTTTAAATAAAACAATTCCAGGAATTGGTCAAATAAATGGAACAGATATGATTTTAAGTGAAACAACATACTCAGAAACTGGAAGTGTTGTGCAATTTTTATTAGCTTATCAGCTCCCTGCAATGAAAGCTTTAAGTCCTTTAGACACCAATAATTCTGATAACCCTCCTGTAGAAATCGCACAAAATACAGAAACTACTCCAGAGGTGTCTCATGCAGACACAAATGTTACTACAGAGGTAATTCCAAATAATGTTCCAAATAAATATACGGATGATTATAATGGAGTAGAAATTAAGAATGGAACGAATTATAATTTAACAGAAGATATTTTGAATTGTGATAATTTAGATTTTAATAAAAAAGATATAATGATTTTTCACACACACACTTGCGAAAGTTATACCCCAACAGAACAATATTCCTATGAAGAAACTGGTACTTTTAGGAGTACAGATTTAAATTATAGTGTTGTAAAAGTTGGCGATGTGTTAACCGAACAACTGCAGTCTTATGGTTTTAATGTTGTTCACGACAAAACATATCATGACTATCCTGCTTACTCTGGATCATATGGCAGATCTGAGGCAACTGTTAAAAATCTTCTTAATTCACACGCTGGAACAGATATAATTATAGATTTACATAGAGATGCTATAGGCGATACCTCTTATGCTCCTTCTGTAAAAATTGGTGATGAGGTTGTTTCTCAGCTAATGTTTGTTATTGGAACCGATGGTGGTGGCCTAGAACATCCAAACTGGAAAGAGAACTTGAAATTTGCAATAAAAGTACAAGAAAAAGCAAATGAATTATATCCAGGACTATTTAGACCAATATTGCTACGAAATAGTCGATATAATCAACAACTTGGAAAAGCAGCCTGTATAATAGAAGTTGGAGCAACCGGAAACACTCTGGAACAATCAATGGGAAGTATGAAATATTTATCTAAAATATTGGATGAAGTATTAAAAAGCTTGTAACTATTTGGGTTACAAGCTTTATCTTCTTATTTTATTTATTCTAATTAATTTTTATTATTTTTCATTTTCTTCATTATCTTCTTTTTTATCCATCCAGTCTTTTCCATCAACAACTCTTGCAACTAACATTGAAGAAACCGAATCTCCAACTGCATTTAATACTGTTGCTGGTGCATCTATTATTGTTGCAACCATTGTAAGTATTGGCACTGCTGCTGCTGGGTAACCCATCATTGATAAAATCATCATTTCTGAGATTGTTCCACCACCTATTGGCACTGCTGTAACAAGTAAGTTTGCAATTAATGCAACTATCATAACTTGCCAAATACTTGCATTTGTTCCAAATAAACATACTAAAAACATTATTTTAAATACAGAACCTATTATTGAACCATCTTTATGGAAACTTGTTCCAAGTGGTATTGTTGCTCCTGCAATATCTGAAGAAACTCCTATTTTTCTTGCAGCTTCTGTATTTGAAGGAATTGTTGCTGCAGATGAACAAGTAGCAAGTGCTACTGCTGTTGGCGGAATTATATTTTTCCACATTGCTTTTAGTCCTCTTTTTCCTCCTGCAATTAGTGCATATACAGAGTACATAACTACATAATATATTATTGAAACTACTGTATATATTACAAATGTTTTTGCATATCCTATGGCTATTGAACCACCAAATGTTCCAACTAAAACTGCAAAATAGCATCCAAGACCGATTGGCGAGTAATATGTAATTATTTGTACTAGTTTTAACATAACCTCATATGCTGAATCTAGCAGTTTTATTAAAGGTTCTGCCTTTTCTCCAGTCATTTTTAATGCAATACCAAATAATATTGAAAATACTACTATGGCAATTATATTTTCTTTTGATAATAATTTGTTAAAATCACTTACAGTAAGTACGTTTACAGTTCTCTCTAAAATATTTAGATCTTCTGTCTCTGTTGTTTCTTCTGTTTGACTTTGTTCTTCTAGTGACTGCATTATTTTTGTTCCATCTTCCGTGTCTACTAGTTTAAATGGATAAGTTGAAGCAACTCCAACTAATACAGATACAAGAGACATTACAACAAATACACATACTATTGTAATCATTATTTTGCCCAACCTTTTGGGTTGTTTTATTCTTGCTATTGCTGTGGTTATACTTAAGAATATTAATGGAACTATTACAACGAATAATAAATTTAAGAAGATATCCCCAAAGGGCTTTACGACAGCTGCTTTTTCTTTAAATACCACTCCTACGATGGCTCCAATTATTATCGCAGCTAAAAGTATAATAATTGACTTGTAAGTTTTTAAAATTTTTTTCATAATACTTTCTCCTTATAAAAGAAGCGTTATTAAGGAAATATAATTATATCTCCTAATTCATGGCTATTATACCTCTAGTTAATAAATATTGCAATAGTTTAATGAATATTCGTATTTTTTGTTGTAGGTTAGTCAATCATTTGTCACAAATTATTTAAAATAAAATGAATATTCATAATTTTTTGTCATATTATTTAGTATGATTAATTTTAGAATTTTTAAATTAAATTTTAGATTTGTTATTGTATTTATAGCACTTGCTACTTCTTGTTTTGTTCTTTCTTTTTGTTTTAACTTTGTTTCAAGTGTTAAAGCAAACGAAGCAATAAAACTTCCTATTATTATGTATCACAGCGTTTTAAAATCTAGAAGTGGTGATTATATTGTTCATCCAGAAACTTTAGAAAGTGATTTTAAATATATTAAAGAAAAAGGTTATACTACAGTTACAATTACAGATTTAATTAATTACGTTTATGATGATGTTCCGCTTCCAGAAAAACCTATTGTTATTACTTTTGATGACGGATGTTACAATAATTTAGGTTATGCAGTTCCGCTTCTACATAAGTACAATATGAAAGCTGTTATATCTATTGTAGGTTCTTATACAGATACCTACTCTGCCTCTGATGAAACAAATTTGAATTACAGTTATTTACGTTGGAAAGATATAAATGAACTTATTACAGATGGATGCATTGAATTTCAAAACCATACTTACAATATGCATACATACACAAGTAAAAGAAAAGGCTGCAAGAAAGCTTCTTATGAGTCTTTTGAAGATTATTCTATTGCTCTTACAAACGATATTACAAAACTTCAAAATGAATTTAACATAAATTGCAATGGATATGTGCCAAATTGTTTTACTTATCCTTTTGGCTCTATTTCTAAAGAATCCGAACCAATTATAAAAAATTTAGGATTTAAAGCAAGTCTTTCTTGCATAAGCGGTGTTAATTATATTACTAAAGATCCTGATTGTTTATTTTTGTTAAAGCGAAATAATAGAATTTATAATACATCCACACAAAGATTTTTTAATAAAATTTTAGAATAACTATATAAGAATAATTTTCAACATTTAATTGGGCTCTTTGCGTCTTTTTATAAAATTTAAAATTTGCATTAAATTCTCTTGCAACGTTTTCTATAATAAAAAGAAAAATGGTCAAATTATCAGACTTATTTCTGTCTAATAATTTGGACCATATTTTTATATATAATGTTCTATTACTAATGCAATTTTGCCTTTTTTAGTTTCTCCTAAAATTTCCTTTATCTCAAACTTTCCTTTTCCTCTAATTACAATTACATCTTTCTCATTTATAATCTTTGAATTTCTTGTCTCTCGTTCATAGTTTAACATTACTCTTTGTTCTTCTATTATTTTTGTTGCTTCTACTCTTGAACAATTTGCAAGTTCTGAAACAATATTGTCTATTCTTATTGAAGAAACTGTTATTCTTTTTTCTTCTTTTTTTATTTCTGGTTTTCTTATATTTTTTATATTTAATTCTTCAATTTTAGCTTTAGAAAACCTTGTTAATTGTTGTAAATTATTTAATATATAATTCGAAATTTCTCTTGTGCATACAACATCTGCTCCTTCTTCAAATACTAATATGTCTCCTACTTTTTCTCTTCTTATTCCAAGTTTCATTATTCCACTTAAATAGTCTTTGTGTTCATATTTTCCCTTTAATTCGTTTGGGAGTGTAATTCTAATTAAAGATACCAATTTTGAATAGTCAAATCTGTTATTTATAAATATGTCTTCACATTTGTCTGGGTATATTATTAGCATTGCCTTTTCTAGATTTTCTTCTGGAAGATAAAATATATAATTTTCTTCCTTTTGACTCTCTAGTATTTTCCTGCTTAGTTTCTGCTCATACATACTCAAAAAGTCTGTATTTGTTATTTGATTTCTTGTTTTTGTTTGATTTATTTTGTCTAATATTTTAGATACAAATAGTCTTTCTTCTTCATTTTGATACCTATTTAAAATTGCATTTCTGTCCATTTTTACGCGCCTTTTCTTCTATTTTTATTCCAATTTGCATCATATACTGCCATATTAGTACAATATATAATAAGGTCTACCAATAATACAAAAATATTTGCAAATATTATCATTTCTATAACTCCACTTTGTAATATTATAAGGTTCATTATTCCTAATATTATTGCAAATGTAATTAACAATTTCTTCTGTTTCTTTTTGTATTTTAGTTTTTCTGTTATATATTCATCTTTAGATTGATTTAAATATGTTGTTACTCCGTCATAATCTATAAAAGCAGGATTTAAATCGGCTTTTGCCATATAAGTTTCTTTTATTCTATCTGCAATATCTTCAATTTTATGTTTTTCTTGTTCTATTATTATATCTTTTTCTCCAAAAATTTCTTTTAATTTTTTGAATAGTTCTTTTGTTGCATTTATTTGTTCTATAATATCTTTATTTTTGCTTAAGTCAAGAGTAGATAAATATATTGATAAAAATCTTTCTCCACCCAACTCTTTAACTATTCTTAAGTAATTTTCGTTATTGGTTTGTGCATATTCTTTAACACATACTTCTGAAATTATGTCTTCATATTTTATAAACTTTACAAATTTAAGGTAATCTTCCAAATTTGCTATACTGTTTTCTAATGCCATTTTGTTTGTATCTATATTGAATGGATCTGCTTGAAGTGATACTACAATTTGAGCTTTTCTTTCGTCTTCATTCTCTATTTTATCTATATTTTGCAATATATTTTTAGATTTACTCTTTTGTAAATTTTCTAATAAATTAGAAGGTAATTTTCCTTCTTGTATTAGCATTATAACACAATAATTATACATTTCTGTAATTGCTTGAACTCCATATTCATATATATCGTATTGAAGTGTTTGCTTAACTTCTATCGCATAATTATTGGCAATAGAGGTTAATTGTCTGTTAGCAACTCTCATTTCTCTATCATAATATCTTTGTCTTTTTTTAGCAGTGTTTCTTTCTTCTTTATCATTTAACAAATCCGCCATTAATACATCCCAAGAACTTGTTGATATTACGCCTATGTAATATGGATCGTATGCATCTGTTGCCTCTTGGGCTTTTTGTATTTTTATTTGTTCATACTGATTAGACATATTTCTAACATATTCACCAATTTGTCTTGTTGCATCTTCATAATAATTTGTAAATGACCTTATTGTTTTACAATTATCTATTATTTCATCTGTGTTTTTATCATATATTTGCTTTTTTACTAAAATGTTTATTACTCCATCTGCAGAAGAATTAAATTCATCTTTCATAAAAGAAAGTGTTGTCTCTAAATATTTTAGTAGCTCATCCATTGTTGTAACAGAATCAGGTCTTCCGTGTATATCTTTTAGTATACTCAGCAATTTTTCTTCTTCCTTCAGCACAAATTTGTGCATATTCTACAAGTCCTTCGTCAAAGTTAGCTTCATTATCTAGTATCTTAAATTTTTCCATTTTAATCCCGTTCCCCTCTTTTGTTTTCTTTATCTTATCATAGTAAATTTATTTTAACAATATTTTTTTCAAAAATACTAGATTTTGGTAAAAGTTTGTGCTATCATATTATTGTTATTTTAAATTGGGATGTCGCCAAGCGGTAAGGCCTCGGACTCTGACTCCGATATGCGTGTGTTCGAATCACACCATCCCAACCAAACTTATCGCCCAAAATGAACGCCTTTTGAGGCGTTTTTTCTTTTTAACAATTTAAAATGCATTTTTGTTAAAATTTCGTCCCAAAAAGACTGAAACTTTTGCTAGAATGTATTAAACTCTTTTTTATTGGAAATACTTAGAAAAATAGTTTATGTTGAAAGGACTGATTTTATATGAAAGATTTTTTAGGTATTACAAGTGTTAATGCTATGGAGGTACTAGATTCTAGAGGGAATCCAACTGTTCAGGTTGAGGTTGTTACAGAAGGTGGATTTTCTGGGGTTGCTATTGTTCCTTCTGGGGCCTCTACTGGTAGCTTTGAGGCATATGAGCTAAGAGATAAAGATGACGAACATTACCAAGGTAAAGGTGTTCAAGAAGCTGTCGATAATGTTAATTATAAGATAGCAAAAAAATTAATTGGAAGAAATGTTTATTCTCAAAGAGAAATTGATAAGTTTCTAATAAAGTTGGATGGTACTCCTAATAAGTCCAATTTGGGTGCAAATGCAATTTTAGGCGTTTCACTTGCCTGCTGCAGAGCTGCTTGTAATTCTCTAGGCATTCCTTTATATTCTTATATTGGCGGAGTTAATGCTCACATACTCCCTACTCCTATGATGAATATTCTAAACGGAGGAAAGCATTCTGATAATAATGTTAGTATTCAAGAGTTTATGATTGTTCCAGTTGGAGGCAAAACTTTTGCAGAAAAATTAGAAATGGGTGTTACAGTTTATAATAATTTAAAGAAATTGCTTAAGAGTAAAAATTTATCTACTGCTGTTGGTGATGAAGGTGGTTTTGCTCCAAATTTGCAAACTAATGAAGAAGCTTTAGATTTAATTGTTGAGGCAATAAATAATTCTAATTATAAACCCAAAACAGAGGTTGCAATTGCCTTAGATATAGCTGCAACAGAAATGTATGATGAAGCAAAAAAACAACATAAAGAAGGATATTTGTTTTGGAAAACAGGAGAATTT
This sequence comes from uncultured Clostridia bacterium, assembly GCA_934122035.1. Classification (GTDB taxonomy): domain Bacteria; phylum Bacillota; class Clostridia; order TANB77; family CAG-508; genus CAG-245. Next base: position 18,940 of record CAKOVP010000023.1, read on the forward strand.
AAAACGAAAACTGAAATGATTGATTATGTATGTTCTCTATGTGAAAAATATCCAATTATTTCTATAGAAGACGGACTAAGTGAAGAAGATTGGTCTTCTTGGAAGGATTTAACTTCTAAAATTGGCTCTAACATTCAATTAGTTGGTGACGATTTATTTGTTACAAATATGGCTAGGTTGAAAAAAGGAATTGATATGGGTGTTGCAAATTGCATTTTAATAAAACCTAATCAAATTGGAACTCTAACAGAAACATTAGATGCAATAGAACTTGCAAAATCTGCTGGATATAAGGCAATAATTTCTCATCGTTCTGGAGAGACAGAAGATACGACTATTGCCGATATTGCAGTTGCAACAAATGTTGGACAAATAAAATCTGGTGCACCTTGCAGAACTGATAGAGTTGCAAAATATAATAGATTATTGAATATAGAAAAAGAATTATCTGAAAATTAAATTATTCTGAAATGTCTCTATGGCTTTTCCAATACAAAAAGGATTGATAAAATATAAATTTATCAATCTTTTTTTGCATAGTATACTAATTTTATAATATAGCAAATTAATTATTTTGGTTCTTATAACTAGAACACATAGATTCATCTGGTTGCTGTGTATTGCATCCTTGTACTGGTGTAACTATTATATGTTCTAATTCGCATAATTGTCTTTGTCCATTATTGTACTTGCAAGATGTTACAGTACAATTTATTGTTTGATTTTCTTTATTTGTTTGTTTCATAAAATTCTCCCTCCCTTTATTTTATTTTTTCCATTAAGCAATTTTTTATTCATATTATTTTTATAGTTTTTATTTTAATAAATTTTGTTTTATATTATGTAAAGCTTTTGTATTGCATATTGCATTTTTCCAATATTTGTATTATAATGTAAGTTACGTCAGATTTTTTCTGATGTGTCCGTTTTCCCCGTTTATAAGTATAGAGGAGGAATTAATTATGGGGTTTTTTACTTTTGTGTTTGTATGCTTGCTTTTTGCGGCTATTTTCTGGCTTGTTGGCATGTTTATTGGAATGACTTTGGTCACTCCTCTTGGCATTGTAATTTCTCTTATACAGCTTTTGCCGTACTTCAAAATTGCACGGCAGCCATTAGACCCAGACTATGGCTATTATCTCTGGGCAAAATTGTATGTATTAGAATGGTTGGCCCTGTTGTTTGCTGAGATTGTTATAATTGCCACTGCAGCCATCATCTTCGGAATAGTTTTCGCATAACCCCTAATAGAGACTGTAAGAAAGTCTTTCAAAATGAGATTTGAGTTAAATGTTAGCTCAAATCTCATTTTTTGTGTAAACAAATTTATTAAAAATTAAAATTTTCAAATTTATTCTTTAGTACATTTATTAATAATAGTTTTTTTACTAAATATATTCTCAAATACAACAAAAAAAGAACTGTAAAAAATTTTACATTTTGTAACATCATTTTTTCTATTTCATATATTAATATTGATGGAGGTTTATTATGGATTATGAATTAATGATGAATGGAAATGTAAAAATTGGTCAAATTGCACCTTCTTTTAATGCTATTTCGACTATGGGAAATATAAGCTTGGAAAGTTATAAAGGAAAATGGGTCGTTTTTTTCTCTCATCCCGGAGATTTTACCCCCGTATGAGCATACAATTTGGGGAAAATTGCATATACGCTAAAAACCTCGTTTTTAGGCTATTAAGTGGGATTAGTATAACTCCCTGTTCCTGCAAAATTATCCATTGGATAATTTTGACAGGATAAATTAGTTTGTGGTATTATATGAATTAGAAAAATAGAAATTTGTTGAAACGGAGGATTAATTATGAAAAAATAAAAACAGGAATATTATTAATTATGTTAGGAAGCTTATTATATTTAGCTTATATATTTTTTTAAAAGAGGTGTAAATATGAGTGATTCAAAAGAAAATGTTGATGTATTGAAAATGTATGGAGAAGACAGTACTATAAAAAGAGATGAATTTTTAAAAAAGCATAACTTAAATGAAAAGGGGCTTACCAGTAAACAAGCTGAAATTAATATTAAGGAATTTGGTCTTAACGAAACAAAAAAGGCTAAACCTAAGAAGTGGTATAATTATTTACTACAAAGTTTACTAACACCT
>CAKOVP010000024.1 GCA_934122035.1 uncultured Clostridia bacterium
TTCAAGATGGTGGACTTCCAAGCAATGTTGATAGAGGATATATTTTAAGAAGATTAATTCGTAGAATGGTAAGACATTTAAGGAAACTACAAATCAATCTAAATGAATTAGGAGAATTAATCGACTTAAATATAGATACTTTGAAAGAGATGTATCCTGAATTACATCAAAATAGTGATAAAATTAAGAGTGTAATAATAGAAGAAAAAGACAAATTTGAGAAAACTCTTGAGCGTGGAGAAAGAGAATTCAACAAGATAGTAAATAGAATGAAAAATGAAGGACAAGACACAATTTCAGGACAAGACCTATTTACATTATATGAAACTTATGGATTTCCACCAGAAGTTACTCAAGATTTAGCAAGAGAAGCAGGATTAAAAGTTGATACAACAGAATTTGACAAACTATTCAAAGAGCACCAAGAAAAATCTAGAATGGGTAGCGAGCAAAAATTTAAGGGTGGACTTGCTGGAACAGGAGAACAAGAAGTAAGATACCACACAGCTACACATTTACTAAATGCAGCACTTAAAGTAATATTAGGAAAAGATGTACATCAAAGAGGCTCAAACATAACACCAGAAAGAATGAGATTTGACTTTAGTTGTGACCACAAGCTTACAGACGAAGAAAAGAAGAAAGTAGAAGACTTAGTAAACGAGTGGATAGCACAAGGCTTAGATGTAAAATGCGAAGAAATGAAGAAAGACGATGCAATAAAATCAGGAGCAGAGTGCATGTTCATAGAAAAATATCCAGACATAGTTACTGTTTATTCAATTGGAAACGATAAAGAAACAGTATCAAAAGAACTATGTGGAGGACCGCATGTAAAGAACACTTCAGAATTAGGTCATTTCAAAATAAAGAAGGAAGAAGCAAGCTCAGCTGGAGTTAGAAGAATTAAGGCAATACTTGAATAAAGAAAAAATTGAAAATCACCCAATAGGGACGCCCCTTTTGGGGCGAAAAAGGAGAAGAGTATGGAAGATTGTATTTTTTGTAAAATTATTAAAGGAGAAATTCCTTCAACAAAAGTATATGAAGATGACAATGTGTTAGCATTTAAAGATATAAATCCTGCTGCACCAATTCATATTTTAGTTGTACCAAAACAACATATAGAAAATGTATTAGAAATAAATGAAGGAAATAAGAAAATTTTAGAAGATGTATTCTTAGCAATAAACAAAATTGCTAAAAAATTAGGAATCGATAAAGATGGTTTTAGAGTTATAACAAATTGTGGAAGAGACTCAGGACAAGAAGTTATGCATTTACATTTCCATATTCTTGCTGGTGCAAAATTGGGCGAGAAAATAGTATAAAATAAAGTTTTACTACTATATGCAAAAGAGAAAAAATATGTTATAATAAATTAGAATGAGTTTATTATAATAGGAGGATGAAGATGTTAGAAACTAAATATGAAAAATTATTAACAATAATATTATCAATTGTAGTAATTGCCGTACTTATATTATTAGGATTCCTAGGCTATGATGTTGCAAAAAAATATTCTACTAAAAAGACTGTTGCAGAAGTATTAAATAAATTTGACGACAGTATAGAAAATAATGAAGACCAAAATAATTCAACAGTAGAAAATGTTACAGTTAGCAATGTAGAAGTAGACAATGATAATAACAGCAATAATAGCAATAGTAGCAATGGTAGTGGAAAAACAATTCAATTTCAAGGCTATAATGTAGTTGGAAAAATGGAGATACCAGCAATAGACTTAGAATATCATATATTAGAAAAAGCTACTCCTTCATCTATTGAAGCTGCATTAGCAGTACAATATACTGCTAATGGACTAAACGAAGTAGGTAATACATTAATAGTTGGACATAATTATAGAAATGGATCTTTCTTTGGAAGTAATGATAAATTGCAATTAGGAGATAAAGTATACATTACAGATACTACAGGAAGAAGAATAAAATATAATATTTACAATATATATGAAACTAGCCCAGAAGATGGAGACTTTATAATGAGAGATACAAACGGAAAAAGAGAAGTTTCTCTTTCAACTTGTACAGATAACTCAAAAGCAAGACTAATAATTTGGGCAGTAGAAGAATAGCCCTAAATTTAGAAAACAAAACTAACTTTGCCCTACAGGACAAAGTTAGTTAAAGTTATGAATAGAGAATATATAAATAGTTTATTATTTAATAAAAACCCAATTAAAAATATATAAATTATTGTTGATATTTAAAAAAATTCAAAAAAATAAATAATATAGTTGACAAATGTATATAAAATGAGGTAAAATAAGAAATGCATTTGGTTATGAATGCATTTCTGGTATGGTGGATTTAGCGTAGTTGGTTAACGCGCCAGTTTGTGGCACTGGAGACCGTGGGTTCGAGTCCCACATTCCACCCCATAAAAAATATAATATATTGGGCTGTAGCCAAGCGGTAAGGCACATGACTTTGACTCATGCATGCGCTAGTTCGAATCTAGCCAGCCCAACCAAAACAAAAAGATACGTTTTGCTTGAAATATAAGCATTTTACGTATCTTTTTTAATATAAATTAATGCAATAGAAATGCAGTAGATTTTTTTCTTTTTTATATGAAATTACCACGAAAATTATTACTATAGTCTTGAAAAAATTAACAATTCAAGATATAATACAGCTATATGCAAAAACGGAAATATGCAATTTCCGTAAGAAAAAATTAATAAAACAAACGGAGGATAAAATGAAGGGAAAAGGTACTTGGATTTGTATAATATTTATTTTAGCAGGACTTGTAATAGGAGGACTAATAGGAGAACTTACATCAGGAGTTAGTTTCTTATGGTGGCTATCTTATGGACAAGAATTTGGACTTACAACGCCATTAGTTTTAGACTTAAGTGTTGTAAAACTAACATTTGCAGCAATGTTTAAAATAAACATTGCAAGCATAATTGGCGTTATAATATCAATGTTCATTTATAGAAAAGCATTATAAATAAAATAGGGTAGAAAGGATATAATAAATGTCAATAAAAAAGCTACCCACATCAGAAAGACCATACGAAAAAATGCAAATGTATGGTGCAGAAAGTTTATCAAATTCAGAATTATTAGCAGTAATAATAAAAACTGGAACAAACCAAAAAACATCTGTAGAGCTTGCACAAGAAATACTTACAATAAAAAAAGAAGAAAACAGTTTACAATTTTTACAAGACATTTCAATAGAAGAATTTATGCAAATAAAGGGAATAGGAGTTGTAAAGGCAATTCAGCTAAAAGCTGTGTGTGAGCTTGCAAAAAGAATGTCTAGACCAATAAATAAAATGGACATAAGAATAAAAGATACAAAAGACGTATTTAGACTACTTGGAGATGAACTTAGATTTGAACGAAGAGAAAAAGTAAAATTATTAATATTGAATATAAAAAACATTTTATTAAAAATTGTAGATGTTTCTTATGGAGGAACTCATAATGCAATACTAGAAACAAAAGATGTTTTTGCAGAACCTATAAAAATGGGGGCACCAAGAATTATTCTGGTACACAATCATCCAAGTGGTGATCCAACACCAAGTGTAGAAGATGTAATGCTTACTAGAGATATGTATAGAGCAGGATTGTTACTTGGAATAGTTCTAATAGACCACGTTGTAATAGGGTATAATAAATGTAAAAGTATTTTCGCGGACAGAAGGGATATGATTATAGGATGAAACTTTTTTCGTTAACATCTAGAGACATAGGGATGGACCTTGGAACATCTAATATTTTAATTACAATAAGAGACAAGGGAATTGTATTAAACGAGCCATCAGTTGTGGCAATAGACAGAAGAACTGGGAGAATTGTTGCAACAGGATATGAGGCAAAAGAAATGCTTGGCAGAACGCCAGAACAAATACGTGCAGTACGTCCTATGAAAGAAGGCGTTATTGCAGACTTTACTGCTACCGGTTTAATGATAAAAAATATTATTAGTAAAGTATGTAAAAGATACAATATTGTAAGACCAAGAGTTGTTGTTGGAGTTCCTTCCGGAATTACAGAAGTGGAAGAAAGAGCAGTACAAGAGGCAGTTGCACAAAGTGGTGCAAGAGAAGTATTTTTAATAGAAGAACCTATGGCTGCTGCAATTGGAGCAGGGCTAGATGTTGCAGAACCAAACGGAAATATGGTTTTAGACATAGGAGGAGGAACAACCGAAGTTGCGGTTGTATCTCTAGGTGGAATTGTAATTGCAGATTCTATAAAAATTGCAGGAGATGTATTAGACAACGACATTATAGATTATGTTAAAAATAATTTAAATTTAGCAATAGGAGAGACTACTGCAGAGCAAATAAAAATAGAACTTGGATGCGCAACTCCGCTAGTTACAAAAAAATCTTTAGAGATTAGAGGAAGAGATTTAAATAATGGACTTCCAGAGAATAGAACAATAACATCAGACGATGTTTTAGAAGCATTAGCACCATCTATAGAAAAAATTGTAGATTTAGTGAAAGCAACACTAGAAAAAACTCCGCCAGAATTAGCATCAGATATAGTTGAAAGAGGAATTACTCTTACAGGAGGAGGAGCACTTATAAAAAATATAGATATGCTTATATCTCAAAGAACAGACATTCCAGTATATGTTGCAGATAAACCATTAGATTGTGTTGCACAAGGAACTGGAAAAACAATAGAAGACATGGATAAATTAAGAACAGCATTAATCACAGCAAGAAGAAATAAACAATAAAATTTATATATAGAAAGGGATTAATCAATTAATATAGAAAAAGTCCTATAAAATTGATTATACGAGAAAGTAATGTATAAAAAGAAAAAAACTGGAATAATAGGAGTAGTTATAACAGTAATTATTCTTGTAACGGTTGTAATTGTATCTAACATGGAAATAGATAGCTTTTCTCATATTGGAGGAGCTATGAACGCCTTTGTTATGCCAGTACAAAATGGCCTAACATATTTAAAAAACAAAATTACAGGAAATAGTACTTTTTTCTCAGATATAACTACACTAAAAACAGAAAACGAAAGCTTAAAGGAGAAAAATAGCGAACTAGAAAAATCTTTAAGAGAACTAGAAGTAATAAAAGCAGAAAATGAAACACTAAAACAATATGTAAATTTAAAAGACAAATATACAGAATACACAACCGTTCCAGGATACGTAATAAATAGAGATACTAGTAATTACAGTAATGTTATTATAATAAACATTGGCGAAAATGATGGAATAAAAAGTGGGATGGCAGTTATTGCAAATGAAGGACTAGTTGGACATATAATATCTGTAACTGATACTACTGCAAAGGTTCAAACATTAGTAGACACATCTAGTGCAGTTAGTAGTGTTGTAGGAACAACAAGAGATGCAATAATTGTAAAAGGAAATCTAGACAATAAAACAATGCTAAAGGGAACTTACATTCCAACAACTTCTAGCATATTAGAAGGAGACAAAATAGAAACATCTGGTCTTGGAGGAATATACCCAAAGGGAATTACAATTGGAACAGTAAAAAGTGTAATAAACACAAAAAATACAACAAACAGATATGTTTTAATAGAACCAGCTGTAAACTTTAATAAATTAGAAACAGTACTTGTAATAACAAATTAAAAGTAGAAAGGAATTAATTTGAAAAAGTCATTATCAATACTATGTATAATATTAGTTTTTTTCTTAATATATTTTCTACAATCAAACTTTTTCACTTGGTTTAATATAGCAGGAATAATGCCAAATTTATATGTAATATTAGTCTTATTTATAGGACTATTTATGCAAAGAAAATTAGGATTAGGATTTGGTCTAATATTTGGACTATATTTAGATATTGTGCTAAGAAAAAATGTAGGAATTTCTGCATTAGCACTTGGAATAATACGGATTACTAGGAGAAATATTAAGCAAAAATTTTTCTAAAGATAGTAGATTTACACTTACATTAATGGTAATTATGACAACAGCCTTTTACGAAATTTTAGTATATGTATTAACAATACTAAGATTTAGTGGAGAGCTTGAGATAATACCATTTTTAAAAATATTACTTGTGGAAGTTATTTTTAATACACTAATAACAATAATAATATATCCAATTATAAAAAAAGTAGGATATTATTTGGAAAATCAATTTGAAGATAAATTTATGCTTACAAGATATTTCTAAAAAGAAGGTGAAAAATTGGACAAGGTAAAAGAAAAAAACGATAGAATGAGATACAACATTATAACAATATTTGTATATATAATTGGAATAGTTTTACTTGCCCAATTATTTAATTTGCAAATTATTCATGGAGTAGAATATAGAGAAACTTCCAATACAAAGCTAACAAGAGAAAGTACACTAGAGGCAGATAGAGGAAATATAAGAGATAGCTCTGGAACAATTATGGCAGGAGTAGAAAGCCAATATTCTGTTGTTCTTTACAAAACAAAAGCTACTGATGAAGAATTAAATAATACAATATTGTCTTTACTAAATGTGCTTATTTCTAATGGAGATAAATATGTTGACGAATTTTTAATAGATGTTAATCCATATAGGTTTAAACTAGAATCTGAGGAAAGTCAAAAAGCTTGGAAAAAAGCGAATAACATATATGAAGATTTTAGTGCAGAAGAGACATTTAATTACTTTAAAGATAAATATAAAATAACAACAGACAATGTAGAAGATGCAAGAAAAATAATTGCAATAAGATATCAAATTTCATATCAAGGATATAGCAGTACAAAATCTATAGAAATTGCAAGTAATATAAGCAGAGCAAGCCTTTTACAAATAAAGGAACAAAATATGCAATTTGCAAGAGTAGAAATAGTAGAAAAGTCTACAAGAACATATCCCCTTGGAAATACAGGCTCACACATATTAGGAAGAATAGGAAAAATTGAGGAAAGCGAGCTAAAAGGGAATGAAGATATTTATTCTCAAAATGACATAATAGGAAAAGCTGGAATAGAATATGTTTTTGAAAAATATTTAAAAGGTACAGATGGTGTAAAACAAATAGACATGAATGTAGATGGTATGATAACAGACGAATATACAGCAAAAGAAGCTGTTGCAGGTTCTGATGTTATACTAACAATAGATTCAAAATTACAAGCAGTAACAGAAGAAGCACTAAAAAATAACATAGAAAAAATTGCAAATGGCGGATTCTCAGATACTAGCCCAGCGGATGCAGGTGCTGCTGTTGTATTAAATGTAAAAACAGGTGAAGTACTTGCAATGGCAAGTTACCCAGACTATAACCCATCTTCATTTATAAATGGTATAGATACAAATACTTGGAATTATTATATAAATGGAAATACCAAACCACTAGAAAATAAAGCAATATCTGCAATGTATTCTCCAGGTTCAACATATAAAATGGCAACAGCAATTGCAGGTTTAGAATCAGGAGCAATTACAACAAAAGAAACAATTAATGATACAGGTGTGTATAAAAAATACAATAGCCAATGGAAATGCTGGATTTACACAGGATATCATATTGGACATGGAAGACTAAATGTATCAGAAGCCATAAAACGTTCTTGTAACTATTTCTTCTATGAAGTAGGAGATAGAATAGGAATAGATACACTTGCAAAATATTCTTATTATTTAGGATTAGGTCATAAAACAGGAATCGAACTTTCAAACGAAATTTCTGGTGTTCTTGCAAGCACACAAATTGCAAAACAAGAAAACAGAAGTTGGAATCCTGGAGAAACAATATCTGCAGCAATTGGACAAAGTTATAATACTTTTACACCTTTACAAATGGCAAAATATGTTGCAATGATAGCAAATGGTGGAAAAAGAATAGATGTTACAATAGTAAAATCAATAGTAAATTCAGATGGTAGTGAGGTTTCTAGAAATGAATATGAATCATATGTAAAAGAAAAATTAGGATTAGAAGATGATGATTCAGAAGAACTAAGCTTTAATCAGGCTAATATAGAAGCAATAAAAGAAGGAATGAGAGGAGTTACAAGTGAATCTGGAGGAACAGCATATTCAACCTTTAAAAACTTTAATATAGAAGTTGGTGGAAAAACAGGTTCTGCACAAACAGGCGTTACAGGAAAGACTAATGCGTGGTTTGTTGGATTTGCCCCATTTGATGATCCAGAAATTGCAATAGTAGTATTTGTTAGAAATGGTGGTCACGGAGGCTATACAGCAGAAGTTGCAAGAGATATAATAGCACAATACTTTGGTATGAACGTAAATCAAGTAACAGAAGATGTATCAGCTATGCCTACACTACAAGTAATAAATTAAAAGAAAGGGAGAGTATTACACAATGAAAAACTGTATTAGTATAAACCTAAGAAAAGATAAAATAATAATAAAAATACAGGAAAATGCAGAACAATTAGACATATTATACTCTTTACGAAAGAAAATACCAGAACTAAAAAAATTATACAAAGACGAAACAACACCAATAGTTATAGCTGGAAAAATTTTAAAGAACAAAGAAATTGACGAAATACAAGAACTAATAGAAAGATTTTTAGATGTAAAAATAGAATTTGAAAGCCCAAGAACATTAGGTTTACACGGCATAGTAAAAACATATAGCAAAGAAATTGCTACATCAGAAGCAAAATTTCATAGAGGTTCTTTAAGATCTGGACAAAAAATAGAATTTGAAGGAAGCCTAATTATACTAGGAGATGTAAACGATGGAGCAGAAGCCATTGCTGGCGAAAATATAGTAATATTAGGAATATTAAGAGGACTTGCACACGCAGGTGCCAAAGGAAATAAAGATGCAATGATTGCGGCATCTTCTATAGAATCACCACAATTAAGAATTGCAAATGTAGTAAAAGAAAGAGAAAGAAGCGAGATACTAGAAGGAACAAGAAAAACATATGCATATTTAAATGAAGAAAACGAAATGGTTATAGAATAGTTGGAGGAAAACAAATGCCAAGAAAAGTAGTACAAGGAAACACAGAAAATTTAAATTTATTAAAAAATAAAATAGGATATATAGGTTTTGAACTCGAAAAAGTGCCAGATTTTTTAAAAGAATTTGAACCATTAGAATATAGAGTGCCAAAAGTTTATGACGAAACAACATATAAAGTATATAAATATGTGAAAGTAAAAGATATAGACATATTAATTACACCTAAAGATAGATTAGACGATTTAGCAGAAAGATATAAACTTGCAAGTCCACTATTTACATATATGAAGCCAGAGACAAATGAGGACATAGAAAAATATGCTTATTTCTTAAAAATGATAAATCAAACTAATATAGCAGATATTCAAAACATAGAAAAAGAACAAAAAGAATTTGAAAAAGAAATTCCTTTTGATGTAAAATTTGCAAATAACTTTAAATGGCAAGTGTTTTATTCAGACTTTGCAAATAAATACTTTATGCTTGCATCTACTAATGAAACAGACAATTCGCCAATGTTCTATTTATTAAAAAGAAAAATTGCAGAATATAAAAATAATTTAGAAAATGAAACAATATTTATTCCAATAAGCAACGAAGAGTATACTGGAAAAATATTAAAAAAATCTGAAATAGAAGACCTAATAAACTATATTTGGTTTTTCACTAAAGATTGGGCTTCTGTATACGAAATAACAGATAAAGAAGGAAAACTATCTGTGCAAGTAGTTGGAGAAGCAAAAATATATGACAAAATGACAAGTAAATACAGAATAATTTTACAAGATAAAAAAGAAGCATTAGTATTTTATAAGCTATTAAAAGCATTATTTATTTTGTCATACGATTTGCCAAATGAATATAAATTTCAGGTAAAAATAAGTGAAAACGGGGGATTAAGTTTTTACTTTAAAAATAAAAAAATTGAATATAATGAACTTGCTCAATTTTTAAAAGAAGAAGCAATAAGCAAAATAAAAGAAAATGACAAAGTAAAAAACGAAACAAAAGAAATAAATGCAGACATACAAGACCTTAATAAAAAAGCAGATGAGCAAACATTTGAATATATGAGAAAAGAAAGAGAAATAGTAAACTTTTTAGAATGTAAAAAAACATTTATGGGAAGACTTAAATATTTCTTTAAAGGAAAAAAGAAAAAAGACGAAGAAGAAACTATGCATTCAGTAAGCAAAAGTAGACTTCAAAATATATTAAATCAAGATAAAACAGAAAATATACACTACAATGATGAAGAATTAAACAGCAAAAACTACACAGTAGAAGATATAATAAAAATAGGAAAGCAACTAGAAGAAAGCAAGAAAGAAAATACAAATGCAAAACTAGATGCACAGGCTGCTCAAAGTAAGGTAGATAGTCTTACAAGAAAATTACAAAATGCTGATGAATATTTAGAGGAAATAGACAGTCATAAAAAAAGTATATTTGAATTTTGGAAATATGCAAATAAAGATGAATCTAAAATGCTTGCAGAAGGAATAGAACCTACAGAAAAACCAAAACAAAATTTAAAGAAAACATTTGATTACGAAGAAGATATAGAAGACTTTGCGGCTCAAATTGATAAAACACAAAGAGAAGAATTAAATCATAAAGAGCAAGATTTATTATTTGCTTCGAACTACATATTAGATGCAATAAATAATAATACAATAGAAAATGCAAGTAAAATATTAAACAGTCTTCAAGAAGAATACAAAAAAGACATAGAAAAAATAGAAAAGAAAGACTTTGACATATTTGGAAATGTAAGTGAAGATAAAACTAAAATAAAACTTTTAAATGGCAACAAACATAGAGAAAATGAAAAAGACAAATTTAAAGTATTAAATGTAAATTTAAACACAGAAATAGAAGAATTTAGAGAATACATAGATAAAACAAAAAATGAATTAGAGCAAGTATTTAATAAAATAAAAGTGCCTTATGGAATAGCTTTATATAAAGCAAGTAATGACAAAATAGAGGAAAAAGGATTTAGCAAATTTAGTTTAAGTCCATTTGATACTCTAGACAAATTAGAAAAAATGAATACTCAAAAAGAAACATATCTTTACAAAATAAATGTTCAAAAAGGAATGGAAGCTTTATTTTATTCAAACATAATATTCTATGAAAATAACAATCAAACACTTCCACTTGGAATGGACGTATCTCAAGAGGCATTAATCAATATGGATTTATATAGACTAGAACTTGTAGACAGCGAAGAATTTAATATTAATATGTTTAAAGATGAATTTGAAAACTATGTAAAAAAAGTAAAAGTATATGAATATAATTTAATTTCAAAGTAAGAAGGAAAACTAAATGTTAGAACAATTAGCAAAATGCGAAGTGTGCCCATTTAAATGCAAAGTAAATAGAATAGAAAAAAATATAGGAAGATGTGGATGTGATGACAAAGTAAAAATTGCAATGTATTCACTCCACAACTTTGAAGAACCATGCATAAGTGGAAAAAACGGTTCTGGAACAGTATTCTTTTCAAATTGCAATTTACAATGCATATATTGCCAAAATTATAAAATTAGCCAGGAACATAAAGGATATGAAATATCAATAGAAGAACTAGCAAATATATTTATAAAACAGCAAGAAGCGGGTGCTAATAATATAAATTTAGTAACACCAACAATGTATGCGTATCAAATAATAGAAGCAATAAAAATTGCAAAAAACAATGGACTAAAAATTCCAATAATTTATAACACAAACAGTTATGAAAATGTGGAAACAATAAAGGCTTTAAAAGGTTATATAGACGTATATTTGCCAGACTTAAAATATTATAACAATGAAATTGCAATAAAATATTCTAAGGCACCAAACTATTTTAAAATAGCAACAGATGCAATACTAGAAATGATAAATCAAGTTGGTAGCCCAAAATTTGATGAAAATGGCATAATAAAAAAGGGTGTAATAATAAGGCATCTAGTACTACCAGGGCACATTCTAAATTCAAAACATATTTTAAAATGGCTAAAAGAAAATGTAGAAGGAAAAGCAATGGTAAGTATAATGGCACAGTACTTTCCAACATACAAAGCAAAAGAAGATAAATATTTAAACCGAAAATTAACTAAAAAAGAGTATGAAGAAATCGAAGAATATTTATATTTGCTAAACATAGAAAATGGCTATATGCAGGACCTAGGAAAACATGAGGAAGAATATGTGCCAGACTTTTAGAATTTAATTTATAAAACACAAAGATATTGTAATATGATAAATAGGTTTTGTGAATTTGAAAAATGAACAAATTTACTGCAAATTTTTGAATTTATAGATAAATTTACAGAATAGAAAAAATAATAAAAAATTATAGACATATAAAAAATAAGGAGTGAAAGTTGCAAATTATTGCAAAAAATAAATATGATATATAAAACAAATTATAGACTTGGATTAGAAGATGTAGGAAAATTTAATAAAATAACTAATAAAGCAATTTTAAGAATATTAGAAAATGCTGGAGGAATGCAATCAGAGGAAGTAGGCTATGGACTTACAAATACAGAAAAAACGGGACTAAGCTGGATTTTACTTGGATGGAAAGTAAAAGTATTAAAAAGAGCATTGTATAACGAAGTAATAGAGGTAAGAACTTGGACAAGAGATTCAAGCAAAGTATTTACATACAGAGATTACGAAATGTACAACGAAAAGGGAGAACTACTTGTAATTGCAACTAGCAAGTGGACACTAATAAACATATTTGAAGGAAAAATTGCAAGCTTAACACCAGAGCTAATTAGTGCATATGAAGGTGCAGAAAAAAGCGTTTTTGAAGAAAGAACCATACAAAAATTAAAAGAACCACAAACTCAAATTTCGAAAATAGATTACAAAATTTTAAGAAGTGACATAGACATAAATGAACACGTACATAATTTATATTATTTAGACTTTGCATATGAAGCATTGCCTTTAGAAATATATAAAGCAGAAGAAAATAATAACATAGAAATAATGTACAAAAAACAAATAAAATATGGAGAGCCAATAACCTGCATATACACAATGGAAGACAACCAAAACATAGTAACTATAAAATCACAAGATGAAAAAAAATTACATGCAATAGTAAAATTGTATTAAAATGGAAAAATTGGTAGTCAAAAATATAAAGATATAAAATATGGAATAAAATTCCAAGCCATAAAAGAATATTTTTTGCAAAATATAAAATTCCCTGTCTGTAAAAAGACAAGGAATTATTTTTTATATAATAGGAAAGCTATGTTGTTCTTTACATTATATAAATATTACACAGAAAGTTTATTTTATAAATTCTTTCGAGCAAACAAATTTACTAAAAATTTTAACTATTAACTATCATAGGACCTATGTTTGTAACTGTTCCAGCTCCAATTGTAAGAACAATGTCGTTTGGCATAACTCTATCTCTAATATATTTTGCTATTTCATTAAAGTCAGACATATAAATTGCCTTTTTTCCAATACGATTTATATTTATTTGATTAACTAAATCTGTAGAAGAAATTCCAAGAGTATTTTTTTCTCTTGCAGCATATATATCTGTAACAATTATATTATCAAAACCAGATAAAACTTGTGCAAAATCTGTTAATAAATTTTTTGTTCTACTATAAGTATGAGGTTGGAAAACAACCCAAGATCTATTATATTTTTTCTTTTTCATAGCATCATAAACTGCTTTAATTTCTGTTGGATGATGACCGTAATCGTCATATACATATGCTCCATTTGTTTCACCAACAAGTTCAAATCTTCTATGAGCACCAGTATATTTTGCAAGTGCTGTTTTAATTGTTTCTTTTTCTATTCCATATTCGTGGCAAGTTGCAATACAAGCTAAAGCATTGTAAACATTGTGTAAGCCTGGTACAGATAATTTTATACTCTTATAAAATGTATTGTTTCTGTATACATCAAATAGAGGGAAACCATTGTTATCGTAAGCAATGTTTCTTGCAACAAAATTACATTTTTCGTTATTAATACCAAATGTAACAATTTTGGCTGTAGTATTTTTGTATAAACTTGCACAATTTTCATCATCTGCATTTACAACTAACAAACCCTCTTCTGGTAAAAGTTTTACAAATTTTACAAAAGCATTTTTTATATGATCTAAATCTTTAAAATAGTCTAAATGGTCATTATCAATATTTAAAATAACTTCTGTTCTTGGATGAAACTTTAAAAAGCTTTCAACATATTCGCAAGATTCCAAAATAAAACAATCCGAATTTCCAACTCTGTAATTTCCACCAATCTGTTTTAGAATTGCACCAACTTGAATTGTTGGATCTTTTTTTGCCTCTAAGAAACAAACAGATAACATAGAAGTTGTTGTTGTTTTTCCATGAGTACCAGAAACACAAATTGTATTTTTATAAGCCTTAGTAATTAAACCTAAAAAAGTAGATCTTTCCATAGTTTGAATACCTAAACGTTTTGCTTCTAACATTTCTACATCGTCTTCTGGAATTGCAGCACTATAAACTACAAGGTTTGCTCTTTTAATATTTTCTAGGTCGTGCCCGATTATAACGGGAATATTATTTTCTATTAATTTATCTACTAGTTCAGATTGATTTGCATCAGAACCTGTAACGTAAAATCCCCATTTTTTTAGAATAGTTGCAATACCACTCATACTAGTACCGCCTATTCCAATCATATGTATATGTTTATATTGTTTTAATTCGTCTAAATTAGTCAATTTTAGTTCTCCTTTACATATAAATTGCAATACATATTATATACTTAAAAAGTAAGTTTTTCAAGCACAAAAATAAATTTGAGTAAATCATGTATATTATCTAATAGAGATATATGAAAAATTATAAAAAATTATGAAAAAAATTCTAAAAAACTATTGCAATTTATAGATTCTTGTATTAGAATTTAATCGAAGTGGTAAAAAGTGGTGCAAAGTGGTAATTAATATTAGGTAGGTGAAAATAGTGTTAATAGGAGAATATAGCCATTCTCTAGATGTTAAAGGCAGATTAATAATGCCAGCAAAACTTAGAGAAGACATGGAAGAAAAGTTTATAATTACAACTGGTTTAGACGGTTGTCTATTTGGCTTTTCCATGATAGAATGGCAAAAATTTGAGGACAAGCTAAAAACACTACCAATCACTAATAAGAATGCAAGAAACTTTGTAAGATTCTTTTTATCTGGAGCAACAGAGTGTGAACTAGATAAACAGGGCAGATTTTTAATAGCTAGTAAACTTCGTGAAGTTGCAAATTTAGATAAAGATGTAACAATAATAGGAGCAGGTACTAGAATAGAAATTTGGAACACTAAAAAGTGGGAAGAACAAACTAGTGCAGAAAATCTTTCTATAGAAGAAATAGAAAAAAATATGGAAGAACTTGGTATATAATCTTTATAAAAAGTTTATATAGTCTCTAACTAAAGAAAATTTAAGCAAACAAAAGAAAAAAATTAAAAGAACAAAAGTCAAATGTGAACAAAAGAAAAGATTACAAAAGATAAAAACTGTAATCCAACAAAAGAAAAATAACCTACAACCAAAATCACTTAAGATGAAAATTATCAAAAGATAATTTCAAGCAAATTTGAATTTTTCAAGTTACTAAAGAAATTTAAAAAATTCAAAAGATTAATCATTTAAATTACCAAAGCAAAATTTAACCATTAAAATATAACAAAAGACGGAATAACAAACAAGCCTTAATACTTACCAAAGAAAAAGGGCGCAGCAGTTGGCAGAAATAGTCTACCAACTGTTGTACCAGTGACTAGATTAAATAGTTTTAATTTAGCCTAAAAAATATTTTTTGTATGAAATTAGAGGATTAGAAATTTGGAATTTAAACACGTGCCAGTAATGCTTAATGAATGTATAGAAGGCCTTAATATAAAAGAAGATGGAATTTATGTAGATGGCACTCTAGGAGGAGCAGGCCATAGTAGAGAAATACTAAAACATCTTTCAAATAAAGGACTTTTAATTGGAATAGATAGAGACGAAGAAGCTCTAAAAGCAGCAAAGGAAAATTTAAAAGAATATAGCAATGTAAAATACATTCATGGAAACCATGATGAAATAAAGCAAATACTGGAAGAACTTGGAATAGAAAAAGTAGATGGAATATTATTAGACTTAGGAGTGTCTTCTTATCAGTTAGACCAAAGAAATAGAGGATTTAGCTACTTAGGAAGCAACACTTTAGATATGAGAATGGATCAAACTCAAACATTAACAGCTAAAGATGTTGTAAACAAATACTCAGAAGAAGAACTTGCAAATATAATATTTGAATATGGAGAAGAAAAATTTTCTAGAAACATAGCAAGAAATATTTGTAAGGCAAGACAAGAAAAAGAAATAGAAACAACAGAAGAACTTGTAAAAATAATAGAAGAATCAATTCCAAAATCTAAACAAAAAGACGGTCATCCAGCAAAAAGAACTTTTCAAGCAATTAGAATAGAAGTAAATAACGAAATAAAACCATTATACAACACAGTTCTAAATTGCATAGAATCATTAAAAGAAGATGGAAGACTATGCATAATAACATTCCATTCTTTAGAAGACAGAGCAGTAAAAAATGCATTTATAGAAGCACAAGGAAAATGCACTTGTCCAAAAGACTTACCATATTGTGTGTGCAACTATAAATCTTTAGGAAAAATGATAAATAAAAAGCCAATAGAGGCACAAGATAAAGAAAAACAAGAAAATTCTAGATCAAAAAGTGCAAAATTAAGAATTTTTGAAAGACATAATAAAAAATAACAAAAGATAAAAATTATAAGAAAAGAGGTGAATATAAGTTTATGGCAGGCTACAATGGTTACCAATATGAAACTAGCCCACGAAAAATAAGACCAGAATATGAACCTAGAAAAACATCTGCAAAAAAAAGAGCTAGTAATGTAAACAAAGCCAAAAAAGTTACAAAAAATACAGCAAATAAAAAAGTAAAAAAGGCAAAATACAACTACAAACCAGTTGTATATATAATGCTGGGCTTTGCTATGCTGTTTACCATAAGCTATAGATATTCATTAATAAACGAAAAATACAATCAAAAAGAGAACATAAAATCACAAGTAAGTGCAGTACAAAAGCAAAATGAACAATTAAAAGTAAGCATAGAAAATAGCTTAAACTTAAACTCTGTAGAAAAATCTGCAGAAGAAAAATTAGGAATGCAAAAATTAGACAACAACCAAAAGATATACTTAAATCTACAAAAGAAAGATTATGTAGAACCAGCATCAGAAGAAGTAGTTATAAACGATAACTTAACTTGGTTCACAAAACTTTTAGCAAAACTAACACAAATAATAAAATAGTGAATTAGATAATAAAATTCTAATTCACTAAAATGTTTATAGAATTAAATATGACAAAAGCATAAACTTTAAAATAGATATTAAATTTTAGAGCAAAAAAATTGGTGATAAAAATTTCTTTTACCAAGCAATAGTCATAATATGACTAAGAACAAAAACTAAAGAAAAAGAATAAAAGAACACAAAATGCAAATAATAAGAATAAGTCTAGAAAGCAAAGCTTGAAATACGAAACAGAAGGAAGAAGAAAATGGAAGATAACAACAAATGTTTATATTTATATAATAAAAATATGAACAAAAAACGAGAAAAGCGGAATAACCCTAGTTGCTTTGGTCGTAACAATAGTTGTTTTATTAATACTAGCAGGAATAAGCCTTAACTTAGTGTTAGGAGAAAATGGAATAATAACTAGGGCGAAAGAAGCAAGAGATAAAACAGAACAAGCAAGAATAAATACTGAAAAGTCAATGAATAGTTTAGAACAAGAATTATCAGATTATGTAAATAAAATAGGCTCTGGAAATGGAGGAAATTCTGGAAGTTCACAAACAACAGTAGAAAATGTAGTAATACCAGAAGGCTATTATTATGTAGGAGGAACTAAAGCAAAAGGAATAGTAATTTCAGATAATATAGCAGATAAAGAATTAGACAAAGGAAAAGAAAATGTAAGAAGAGATTTATCTGGAAACCAATGGATATGGGTGCCAGTAGAAACACCAAGTAGTTTATATACAACAGTAGATGCAGGAGTAGCTTTAGATGGAAGTACAGGAGTAAAAACTACAAAATATACAAATTCAGGAATAATAAGTGGAAAAACAAGAGGTTTACCTGGAGATAAAAGCAGTTATAGAGAGCCAGATATATTAACAGGTTCAAGTGATGATGCAGTAAATTATGCAACAGCAGGATTTAGTAGTCTGGCCAATATGGCAGAGACTATGAAAAGTGACTATGAAGAAATGATTGCAAGTTTAGAAAAATATAAAGGATTTTATATAGGAAGATATGAGTTAACAGCAAATGGAGAAAAGACAGGAGCAACTCAAACAGGAGTAAATTGGTATACATTGTATAAAAATTGTACTACATTAGCAGTAGGTTCAAAAGTAAAAACCAGAATGATATGGGGATTACAGTGGGATGCAACATGCAATTGGTTAGTAAGTTCAGGATTTAACATAACAGATTCAACTTCTTGGGGAAATTACAAGAACAATACAGCAGATGGACATGGAAGTGAGCAAAATACAGGCTTTAGTGAAAGTTGGAAGGCAAATAATATATATGACTTTGCTGGAAATTGTTTTGAATATACCCAAGAAGCGAATAACACCGATAGAAGAGCTCTCAGAGGAGGCAGCTATGGCTACAATGGTTCTAACAGTCCAGCTTCTAGCTATGGCGTCAGCAGTCCTAACAGCACCTATAGCTACTATGGTTCTCGCCCTACTTTATACTTGATACCATAAGATATGGAAGCAATGGGTTCTAAATAAGAACTCAGAACTTCAATGACAAAGAGAAAACAAAAAGAAGGCTATGTCAACGTATAGCGAAATGGAATATGTTATGTGGTTTGGAAAAGCAAAGTTAGAGCAAAAATTTTTATAAAATATTGAATTTGATAGAATGGAGAATTTTTCTGAAAAAAATATAAAACAGGGGGATAAAATAAAAATATGAATGAAATTTTAAAAAAACAAGAAAAACGGAATAACCCTAGTTGCTTTGGTCGTAACAATAGTAGTTTTATTAATACTAGCAGGAATAAGCTTAAATTTAGTGCTAGGGGAAAACGGAATAATAAGTAGAGCCCAAGATGCAAGAAACCAAACAGTAGAGGGACAAGTAAATACCGAAAAAGCTGTAAATGCATTAACAGATGAAATGGAAGACTTAATATCAGAAAATGATAACTCTGGAAACGGAGGCAACTCTGGAGGTTCACAAACAACCGTAGAAAATGTAGTAATACCAGAAGGCTATTACTATGTTGGTGGAACAAAAGCAAAAGGAATAGTAATTTCTGATAATGTAGCAGATAAGGAATTAGATAAAGGAAAAGAAAATGTAAGAAGAGATTTATCTGGAAATCAATGGGTATGGGTGCCAGTAGAAACACCAAGTAGTTTATATACAACTGTAGATGCAGGTGTAGCACTTGCAGGAAGTACAGGAGTAAAAACTACAAAATACACAAATTCAGCTATAATAATTGGAAATACAAGAGGATTACCGGGAAGCACAGATTTTAGAGAGCCAGATATATTAACTGATTCGACTTATGCTGACAATGAAGATAGAGCAAAAACAGCAGGATTTAGTAGTCTGGCGAATATGGCAGAGAATATGAAAAGTGACTATGAAGAAATGATTGCAAGTTTAGAAAAATATAAAGGATTTTATATAGGAAGATATGAGTTAACAGCAAATGGAGAGAAGACAGGAGAAACTCAAACTGATGTAGATTGGTATACATTATATAAAAATTGTACTACACTTGCAGTAGGTTCAAAAGTAAAAACCAGAATGATATGGGGATTGCAGTGGGACGCAACATGTAATTGGTTAGCTGATTCTAAATTTGATATAATGGATTCAAGTACTTGGGGAAATTATAGTACTAATGATGCAACAGGACATGGAAGTAAACAAAATACTGGATTTAGTGAAAGTTGGAAGGCAAATAATATTTATGACTTCGCTGGAAATTGCCGTGAATATACCCAAGAAGCGTTCGACAACTTCGGCAGAGCTTGCAGAGGAGGCGACTATGAAAGCGATGGCTCTTACAGTCCAGCTTCTAATCGTAACTTCATCACTTCTACCGACACCAGCAGCAGCTATGGTTCTCGCCCTACTTTATATTTGATACCATGAGATATGGAAGCGATGAGTTCTAAATAAGAACTCAAAACTTCAATGACAAGAAATTAACATAAAGATGACTATGCACCTAAAGCATAGCGATGGAAGATGGTGTATTATATGGTGTGTAAATTAATTTTTACATGCCATATTTTTGAGAGTATAAACTTAAGTGTGTAAAATCAAAAGAAATTTTGATTATTCACACTTTTTTTGTGCAGGAAAGAAGGAAAAAATGAATCAATTAAGTAAGCGCTCTTTTGTGGTATTATTATTGCAGAAAAAATAAAGAGAAAAAGGAACAAAAATGGAACCAAAAACATATGAAAAAATAATACCCAGAAATTTAAGCAAAACTTAAAAGCCTGGGGGTAGTTTATGCCACTCAAATTAATTACTTACCAAAAATAAAAGATTCTGATATTCGATTCAGTACAAAATATAATAAATAGAAAAAATTTTTGAAAAATTTATAAAAATATATTTTTAAAAATAAAATTTAATTTGAATTTACGAAATGCCTAAGTGGGTTGATATTTTAAATACGAAAACTGGTAATAAATGGTTAAAACAGTGTAAAAAACAACAAAAAAACACAATTCCGAAAATTACCCACTAAAATAGCCTTTTTTAGAACTAAATTAGTGTTAATACCACTAATTTATGAGCAAAACA
>CAKOVP010000025.1 GCA_934122035.1 uncultured Clostridia bacterium
TGTGCACCATGTAGTGTGTACTGCATAGACAAGTTGAGAGAAGAAGGAATAGAACCAACAGTATACTGGTATAATCCAAATATCCACCCATACACGGAATACAAAGCGCGTAGAGATTGCCTAAAAGAATATACAAAATCAATAAATATACAAGCCATATTTGAAGAAGAATATGGCTTAGATGAGTTTTGCAAAGAAGCGGTAAAAAACTTAAATGCAAGGTGTGTTAATTATTGTTATCCTGTTAGACTAAGAAAAACATTTGAATATGCTAAAGAGCATGGATATGATACTGTTACAACGACATTACTATATAGCATATATCAAAAACATGATTTCATAAAAAAATTAATGGAACAATATAGCAAAGAATATGGAATAGACTTTTTATATAGAGACTTTAGAGTTGGCTTTTGGCAAGGTCATCAAAAAGCTCATGACCTAGGGCTATACATGCAAAAATATTGCGGCTGTATATTTAGCGAGGAGATGAGATATTATAACCGCAATGCCACGAAACCCAGTATTTCCAATGGCTACGAAATACCAAGAGAACCGAAAATAGCAGTTAAAAAAATAGAAAATAAAGAAGATTATATTGATTTACTTTTAGAGGCAGATCCTTCAAAAGACATGATACATAAGTATTTGAACGATTCAGATGTATATGCTTTAAAAAAGGGAGATGAGCTAATTTCTATTGCAGTTATTTTGCACATTGATAGGAAAACATTAGAATTAAAAAATATAGTTACAACAGAAAAATACAGAAACAAAGGTTATGCAAAAACACTTCTAAAATCATTATGTGGTAATTATAAACAGAAATATGACAGAATGTTAGTAGGAACAACAGAGAATAATATTCCTTTCTATGTTAAGCAGGGGTTCGATAAATATGAAAAAACAGTTAAGAATTTCTTTATAGATAATTACAATGAAGAAATTAAAGATGGAGATTTAATTTGTACTGATTTAATATATTATTCAAAAGATTTAAAGAAAAAATTTAAAGATAACTAGTAAGTTGTCGCTATGGTAAGTTGAAGGAGATTTAATCTTAACAGATATTTTATATTACGAGAAATCAGATAAATTATATATAGTTACTGATAATACAAGAGATAAGTTTTCAGCAGAAACTGATAGAATAATTGAATTGAAAGAATTTAATTATACATCAGAATATAAAAATAATAATCACTTATATTGGGTTTTATACAACGAAGATATAACTGAAGAAAATTTTAAAACGGATAATGTATTTGTGATAACAACTATTAACTAAATATATAAAGGAGATATAAAAGTTATGAATAAAGAAAAATTAAAAGTAAAAATATTTTTGATTTTAAGTCTTGTATTTGCAATTTTAACTTTGATTGGCGGATACTTGGTAATCACTCATAAATTAGATAATGCTGGATATTCAGTTATACCAATGTTATTTACACTAACATTCAGTATATTATATAGGAATAGCAAAAAAGACAAAGAGTAATACAAATTTCAAGTAACTTTTTAAGAAAAGTTTAATATAAATCTTTTTGAAATAATGCTATAATTGATATGCGAGAAAATTAAAAATAATTTGAATGGAGGTTTTTATGAAAAATAGAAATGTATTATTTGTGATATTAGGTATAATTGTATTAGTAGCATTAGCGATAGGAATTTTTTATCATTTTAGAGATAGAAGGACTTATACACTTAATTTACCTCAACTTGAAAAATTAGAAAGTATTTCATTAAATCAAAATGAAAAAGATATTATTATTAATGACACAGAAGAAATGAAAGATATACTATATGTTTTAAATGGGACAAAAAGAGTAACTAAAAACGAAAGTGTACAAGATGCACCTATAAATATTGATGATGAAATAAAAGTTGATTTTCAATTTATAGAAGCTGGAGTATATACAATATTTGTATATAAGAAAAACAATAGTTATTATATTGAACAACCATATAATGGTATATATCAAAT
The DNA here is from genome assembly GCA_934122035.1 of uncultured Clostridia bacterium. Taxonomy (GTDB): domain Bacteria; phylum Bacillota; class Clostridia; order TANB77; family CAG-508; genus CAG-245. The sequence goes on from CAKOVP010000025.1 coordinate 1,991, forward strand.
AAGTGGAGATGAATACAATTCGATAGAGAAACTTGTTAGATAAATTACAAGTTATAGAGATATAAAGAGAAGGGATGAGAGTATAAATGAATCCAATAGAAAATTTAAAAGATTTAATCATATACCAAAGTCAAAATAATGATAATGTTTCTGTAGAAGTTTTATATGATAATGAAGATTTTTGGTTAACTCAAAAATCAATGTCAAAATTATTTGAAGTAGAAGTGAACACAATAAATTATCATTTAAAAGAAATTTTTGAAACACATGAATTAGAAGAAAATCGAACTATTCGAAAAATTCGAACAGTTCAGAAAGAAGGAAACAGAGAGGTTTCAAGAGAAATATCATTTTATAGTTTAGATGTAATTATAGCCGTTGGATATAGAGTAAACTCAAAGATTTTATGCAACCGTTCAAAACAAATTTCATTATGCAATTACAGGTAATACAGCTGCAGAAATTATATATCAAAAAGCAGATCATACTAAAGAAAATATGGGATTAACTACTTGGAAAAATTCACCAGATGGAAGAATATTAAAATCAGATGTAATGATTGCTAAAAACTATCTAGATGAAAAACAAATAAAAAGATTAGAGAGAACGGTTTCAGGATATTTTGATTATATAGAAGACCTAGTAGAAAGAGAAAACACATTTACTATGGAAGAATTTGCAAAAAGTATAAATGAATTTTTGGAATTTAGAAAATATGATATTTTAAAAGATAATGGAAAAATTTCAAGAAAACAGGCAGAAGAAAAGGCGGAAAAAGAGTATAATGAATTTAATAAAAATCAAAAGATAGTTTCGGATTTTGATAAACTGATTATTGAAGCAAATATATTAAATAATAAAAAGTAACAAAAAGTATAGGAGGTTATATATTATAACCGCAAAAACCTGAAAGCATTATGTATAAACAATTACATAGGATTACGAGAAAACTGAAAAGTAGGGGGAATAAGAGGCATAAACCTCAAAGACCTTGATATTATAACTGTTTTGATGAAGTATGACAGATAATTTTGCCATAGAAACATATAATAAAATAATTAATTTTTCGCTTGATTTTTAAGGATTTAAATGATAACATATTTATAAATTAAAAGGGAGTAGCTTAAAAACTACTAGTCAACATCACGGCTATAAAGCATGGCTAGTAACCAATTTGGTAAGCAAGACTTTTAAAGAAATTTACAAAAAAATGAGCAAATTTCTTTTAAGTCTTGTTTTTTTGCACATAATAATAGAAAACTTAGGTTTATTGAGAAAGGAATGGATTATTTATGAAAAATTGGTTTAATTTGTCCACAGAAGAAGTAGAGAAAAAATTAGAATCTAGTAAAACAGTTGGACTTTTAGATGAAGAAGTAAATAAAAGAAAGGCAGAATATGGTTTAAATGAACTAAAATCTGCTAAAAAAACACCTTTATTTATAAAGTTTTTAGAACAATTTAAAGATTTTATGATTATTGTACTTATTATAGCAGCAGTAATTTCTGGAGCTGTTGGATATATGCAAGGAGAAGGAATTACAGATTCAATAATCATAATGATTGTTGTAATTGTAAATGCAATTATAGGTGTTGCACAGGAAGACAAGGCAGAAAAATCGTTAGAAGCATTGAAAAAAATGAGCTCGTATTCTGCAAAAGTTATAAGAGATGGAAAATTGCAAGTGGTTCCATCTAAAGACTTAGTACCAGGAGATGTGGTTGTTTTAGAAACAGGAGACTATGTTCCAGCTGATATAAGATTAATAGAAGCTGTAAATTTAAAATCACAAGAGTCATCACTTACAGGGGAATCTGTGCCAACAGATAAATATGCAAATACAATAACCGATACAGAAGTAGCAGTTGGAGATAGAACAAATATGGTATTTTCTTCTAGCCTAATTACATATGGCAGGGGAAAAGGAATTGTTGTGGAAACTGGTATGAATACAGAGGTAGGAAAAATTGCAGGAATTTTAAATGATACAGAAAAAGCAGATACGCCTCTACAACAAAGATTAAATAAACTAGGAAAAACATTGGGAATTGCTTCACTTGTAATATGTGTTGTAATATTCATAATTGGAATGCTTCAAGGAAAACAGGCACTAGATATGTTTATGACAGCCGTAAGCTTAGCAGTTGCAGTTATTCCAGAAGGATTAGCAGCAGTTTCTACAATTGTTCTTGCAATTGGTGTTCAAAGAATGGTAAAAAAACATGCAATTGTAAAAAAATTACCTGCTGTTGAAACACTTGGAAGTGCATCTGTAATTTGTTCAGATAAAACTGGAACACTTACAAAAAATCAAATGACAGTTCAAAAGCTATTCTTTAATGGAAAAATTCAAAATATAGAAGAAATAAATACAAATATTCCAAATGAAGAACTAGAAAAACTAGTGTATATATCTATGTTATGCAACGACACAAAGGTTGGAGAAAACAATAAACTAACAGGGGACCCAACAGAAACCGCATTAGTGGATATGGGCTTTAAGTTAGACTTTACACCTGCAGCATTTGATCAAATGCCAAGAGTATATGAAATTCCATTCGATTCAGAAAGAAAGTTAATGACAACAGTTCATAAAATTTCTGAAAACAAATTTGTTGTATACACAAAAGGTGGAGTAGACGAATTATTAGAAAAATGTAGCAAATATCAAATAAATGGAGAAATAAAAGAGAATATAGAAGAGCCCAAAAAAGACATAGACGAGGCAAATAATAAACTTGCAGAGAAAGCTTTAAGAGTACTTGCCATGGCTTATAAAGAACTAGACCATATGCCAAAAGAAGGAGAGAAAATAGAAAACAACCTTATCTATGTTGGTATGGTAGGAATGATAGATCCACCAAGGGAAGAAGCAAAACTTGCAGTTGAAAAATGTAAAACAGCTGGAATAAAAACAGTAATGATTACAGGAGACCATAAAACAACAGCAGTTGCCATTGCAAAAGAACTAGGAATATTAGAAGAAGGACAAGAAGCCATAACAGGTGCAGAACTTTCTAAAATGACAGACGAAGAACTGGCAAGAAGAGTAGAAAACATTAGAGTGTATGCAAGAGTAGCACCAGAACATAAAGTACGAATTGTAAAAGCTTGGCAGTCACACGGTCAAGTTGTAGCCATGACTGGAGATGGAGTAAATGACGCTCCAGCACTAAAAACAGCAGACATAGGCTGCAGTATGGGAATAGTTGGAACAGATGTTGCAAAAGAAGCAGCAGATGTAATTTTAACAGATGACAACTTTGCAACAGTAGTATCTGCAGTAGAAGAAGGCAGAAGAATATATGACAACATACTAAAAGCAATTCAATTTTTATTATCTAGCAACGTAGGAGAAGTGGTTGTACTATTCTTAGCAATTTTATTAACACCATATTTATCAAACAAATTTGGAATACCAGTTGGAATGATAGAAACACTCCTTCCAATCCATATTTTATGGATAAACCTTGTAACAGACTCGCTTCCAGCATTAGCACTTGCATTTGATCCAGCCAACAATGATGTAATGCAAAGAAAGCCAATACAAAAAGACAAAGGTATTTTTACAAAAGGAATGACTTGGAGAATTGCCTACCAAGGAATAATGATAGGAATATTATCACTTGCTGCATTTATAATAGGAATTTCTACAAAAAATGTTCCAGTAATAGAAGGATTAACAGAAGAGCAAGTAAAAATAGAAATTGGTCAAACAATGACATTTATAGTACTTGCATTCTCAGAATTAATACATGTATTTAACATAAGAAATAACAAAGAATCAATCTTCAAAACAGGAATAGGTGGAAATAAACAGCTATTTGGTGCAATAGGAATTTCAAGTTTATTAATGATAGTAATTTTAGCAGTTCCTGCATTAAGAGCAATATTCAGCATTCCATTATTGCCAGTACAAAACATAATTGAAACAATATTGTTAGTAATAGCACCAATAATAATTGTAGAATTATTCAAACTATTAAAAATAAACGGAAAAGATTAAAAAAATAAATCTACACTAAATAATACACTCATCAGTACAGTTTAGTTGAAAAAGATTAATAAATATGATATTATAATTATATGTGGCGTACGCTACTGTTATAAGTAAGAGTTATCATTTTTCATATTAGATGGGCAGCTATTATGATTCTATTGATAACACAACAACAATGATACCAACGTTATTAGGGGGTATTAAAGAATGAAGAAAAATCCTATTGGAACTGTGTTTAAGAAAGAGAACATTTTTCTGGCAACAGTAAATCGTCCATTGGAAAAAGAAGAGCTTGAAGCGATGCTCAAGGAAGCAAAATATGATCCAAATCTTCCAGAGAGTGATGTCCTACTTGGAGTACTCAATGATATTTTCTGTATGCAAGAGTATGACATCTTCTATAAAGATGAAAAAGGGTATACTCGTTTCCTTGCGGAAGGAAATGAAACTTTTGCAGGAGATGGAACAGACGGTAAGGGAAAATTCTATAATATCGTTTCAGTATGGGAATACTATGACGAAGATGATTTGAGCGAAGTATACAACGAAGTCGGGGAACCGGCCATTTTGGATGAAACTGGAGAAATTGGAAAAATTGAGAGATACAACAGGGATTATAACCTGAAAAAGTAAAGAGAATATCTATACTGCCCACAATTAGAGTATCTACGGTAAAAAAGTGGATACTCTAATCTTTTTATAATTAAAAAATGCAGTATGAGAAAGAGTCAAAATTAGTAGAAATTTGACGTACGAATTTGCTTGAAATCAAGCTATTTATGGAATATAATAAAAAAGCTTAAGGTTTAGAAAAGATGAAAAATAATAAAGTTCTTCGAAGAAAGATTAAATCAAAAGAAAATTAATTCTAAAAAAATCCAAAGATAATAAATATATGAATTTAATAATTAATAAAATAGCAAACGATAAAATTAGTTATACAATATTGACTAATAAGTAAATATATATTATAATGTGAGGTGAAGAAAAATGCAAAAATATGAACCAATAGGCTTAAAAACTATGGACGGCAAAGAAATAATGACATATACAAAAGAATATTATTTTACATATGTTAAAGAAAGAATGGAAAAGGCAGCAGAAATATATGAGCAAATGCTTATAGATGAAGCTCGAGAAAAAGAAATAAAAAGGCAAGAAAGAAAACGTAGAAAACAAATAGCAAATAACAATAAAACCCCTAAATTTATGTATGTGTATGAAGATGAAGAACCATATGTAAGAATAGTATCAATTAACAAAAAACACGATAAGTTATTTAAAGAATTGTTATCAAATAAAACAGAAGCAGTAAAGTTTTTAAAAGTACATTTAAATTTAGACTTAACAGAAAATGACATAGAAAAATACGAAAAAGAATTTAGGACAAGTGTGTTTGGAAGTATAGAAGCAGATATAGTGTACAAAATGAAATACAGAGATTATTTTATACTAATAGAGCATCAGTCCACTATTGATGATAAAATGGCATATAGAATACTAAATTATAAGGTAGCAATAATAAATTCAGCAATAGATTTAAAAAGAATGAAAGATAAAGACTATAAAATACCAAAAGTATTGGCTGTAGTTTTATATACTGGTAATAAAAAATGGAATACAAAAGAACTTAAAGATATAGAAGAAAAGCTAGAAAATTTTATAGAACCAAAAGGCGATTACAAATTAATAGATGTAAATAATTTTAATAGAGAAGAATTAATAGAAGATGAGCTAATAACATCAAAAGCAATGTTAATAGAAAGTTCAAAAGGACAAGAAGAATTATATAAAAACATAAATGATATAATAGAAAACCAAAGCAAAAATAAAGAAAATAATGAGGAAGAAAGTAAACAATTAGAAGATTTAATAAAATATGAATTAATAGGAACCAAAAATGAAAATATGATAAAAGAATTTATAGAAAAAATAAAGAATGAAAAAGGAGGAAAAGAGACTATGACAAATGCATCAAGAATAATAAACAGAGAAATGAGGAAAAATAGGGCCGAAGGAAGAGCAGAAGGAATTAAAATAGGTGAATCAAAGGGAATTTCTCAGGGAATTGCTATGATGGCCAGAAAGTTAAAAAATAAGATGAGCATTGAAGAAATAAAAGAACTTACTGGGTTAAGCGAAGAGAAAATACAAAGCCTTTAAAAATTAATATATTTAATCTGGTAAAGAAGTATAGCTAAATTATTTTTTATTAGTATCGGAGGTTAAAGAAGATTATTCCGAAAAAAATATAATAAAGGAGCAAAACCTGAAACGGCCTAAATGTAGAAAGGAAAGTAATATAAACGTACTAATAATTAATAAATAAATATGAATAAAAATAATAAAATAAATAAGACACAAATCTAAAATATAATCGCTTTTATAAAAAAGGTGGTTATATTTTTTTGAATAAAATAAATAGTTTAATACAAAGAAAATATATTTTTTACTTTTAATATCACTTAAAAATACAAGTAAACATAAAATATAATAAAACCATTAAATGGAGGGATAATTTTGGATAATATAGATGAAAAAAAGAAAATATTAAAAGTAAGGAATATTAGCAAAACATATCAGGCAAAAAATGGCGAAATTGAAGCATTAAAAAACATAAATTTTGAAGTTCAAGAAGGAGAGTTTGTAAGTATAATAGGACCAAGTGGATGTGGAAAATCCACGCTTTTATCAATTATAGCAAATTTAGAGTCAAAAACAAATGGAACAATATACATAGATGGAAAAATAGGATATATGTTGCAAAAAGATAACCTGTTAGAATGGAGAACTATATACAAAAATGTACTATTAGGTTTAGAAATTCAAAAGTCATTAACAGAAGAAAATAAAGAATATGTAAATAAGCTATTAAAAAAATATGGTTTATACGAATTTAAAGATAAATATCCAAACCAGCTTTCTGGAGGAATGAGACAAAGAGTTGCCTTAATTAGAACACTTGCAATTAGACCAAAGGTTTTACTATTAGACGAAGCTTTTTCAGCATTAGATTATCAAACAAGGCTTATGGTAACAGAAGATATATACAAAATTTTGAAACAGGAAAATATAACAACAATAATGGTAACACACGATATATCTGAGGCAATTAGTATGTCTGATAGGGTAATTGTTTTAAGTAATAGACCTGCAACAGTAAAAACAATTTATAGAATAAACTTCGAAATGGAAAATAGAACTCCGCTAAACTGTAGAGAAAATCCAAAGTTTAGTAAATATTTTAATTTAATGTGGAGGGAGCTTGAAAAATATGATAAAGCAGCGCAAAAATAAAATAGAAAAAATTATTATGTCTGATGACAGAAAAAAATACTTAAAGAAAATTAAACTAAATAAAGCCGAAATTTTTATAACTCAAATATTAATAGTAATTGCATTTATTGCTATATGGGAAATACTTGCAAGATTAGGAAAAATAGATAGTTTTATAACGAGTCAACCTTCAAGAATTGTAAAAACATTTTTAAATTTAACATCAAATGATTTATTAAGGCACTTAAAAATAACTTGTATAGAAACACTAGTAGGATTCTTACTTGGAACAACAATGGGAACAATAATTGCAATAATACTATGGTGGTCACCATTTATTTCTAAAGTAGCTCAGCCATTTTTAGTAATATTAAATGCACTTCCAAAAGTAGCATTAGGACCAGTAATAATTATATGGGTTGGTGCAGGAATGCCAGCAATAATAGTTATGGCACTTGCAATATCACTAATTGTAACAATACTAGACATATTAAATGGATTAATAAATACAGATAAAGAAAAAATAAGAATGGCCCAAACCTTTAATGCAAATAAATTTCAAATACTAACAAAAGTAGTAATACCAGCAAACATTTCTACATTATTTAATACACTAAAAGTCAACATAGGACTTTCACTTGTAGGTGTAATATCTGGAGAATTTTTAGTATCTAAAGGAGGACTTGGCTACTTAATTGTATATGGAGGCCAAGTATTTAAACTAGACTTAGTAATGACCAGCGTAATAATACTAGCAGTAGTTGCAGCACTAATGTATGAGACAATAGTATTACTAGAAAAGAAAGTTGTGAAATAGGCTTATAAATACTTTTAAAGCAATATGATGAATATAAAATAACACAATTGTAAAAAGAATATTCGTCGACGAAACATCTTCAAACTCATTATAAAATTATAAATCATCAATTTTAAATGAGTTATTCGAGTTTCGTCTAGAATATTTTTTCCCAATGTGTTATTTCTAATATAGCAGATATAAAATTATAAAATTCACATAATTCCATTTTTCTTCATAATATATTTTATAAATGGCAGAAGCCATAAAAAAGAAAGGAAGGAAAATTTTATGAAGAAAATTATAGCAGGTGTTATAGCTGTAATACTTATTATAATAATTGCATTTAGCATTTATTATTTCACGACACATAAAAAGCAAGAACAAGCAGAGCTAAAAACTATTCAATTAAACGAAGTTACAAGATCAGTATTTTATGCCCCACAATATGCAGCAATTGCAAAAGGATTTTTTGAAGAAGAAGGTCTAAAACTAGAAATTACAACAGGTCAAGGAGCAGATAAAGTAATGACATCTATTTTAGCAGGTCAAAGTGATATAGGACTATGTGGACCAGAAGCTGCAATATATGTTTATAATGAAGGAAAAGAAGACTATGTAGAAGTATTTGGTCAATTAACAAAAAGGGATGGTTCATTCTTAGTTAGCAAAAACAAAACAAATAACTTCTCTTGGCAAGATTTAAAAGGAAAAACAGTAATACCAGGAAGAAAAGGTGGAGTTCCATATATGACATTGGAATATGTTATAAAACAAAATGGACTAAATCCACAAACAGACTTAACACTAGACGACAGTATTCAATTTGACTTAATGGCAGGAGCATTTGCTGGTGGAAATGCTGAATATGTTACATTATTTGAACCAACAGCATCAATGACAGAAGCAGAAGGAAAAGGATATGTAGTAGCGTCTGTTGGAGAAGCAGCAGGAGAAGTACCATATACTGCTTACTGTGCTAAGAAGAGCTATATAGAAAAAAATAGCGATGTAATAGAAGGATTTACAAGAGCAGTATATAAGGGTCAAAAATGGGTAAAAGAACACTCTGCAAAAGAGGTAGCAGAAGCAATACAAAGCTATTTCCCAAGCACATCCGTAGAATCATTAGAAAAATCAGTTCAAAGCTATAAAGACATAGACGCTTGGAACGAAACTCCAGTTTTATCTGAGGCTGCATTCGACAAACTACAATTAATAATGACAGAAGCGGGAGAACTAGAAACAAAAGCACCATATAGCAAAATAGTTAACAATTCATATGCAGAAAAAGTAATAAAATAGAATAAAAGGTTTAAAAGCTCCAAAGTTTATGGTATAATAACAAATATCGTAAAAAGGAGCTTTTAAATAATGGCAGGAATAACACAAATAAAAAGCAGACTACCAGAAAAATTTATAGAAAATTTATATGATATGTTCTCGCCAGGAACGGTTGATAACATATTAAGAGGCATAGCAGAAAAAAGATATACAACATTAAGAGTAAACAATTTAAAATATAATATACAAGACTTAATGAGATATTTTAAAGACATAAATATAAAATTTGAAAGAGTTTTATGGTATAAAGATGCTTTGGTAATAAAAAACGCAACAGAAAAAGACATACAAAAATTAGAGATATACAAAGAAGGAAAAATATATTTACAAAGTTTACCAAGTATGGTTCCGCCACTCGTTCTAAACCCAAAAGAAGGAGAAAAAGTATTAGACTTAACAGCAGCACCAGGTGGAAAAACAACACAAATGGCATCTATAATGAATGGAAAAGGCTACATTTTGGCAAATGAGTTAGACAAGCTTAGATGTGAAAGATTAAAATATAATGTAGAAATGCAAGGAGCAAACATTGTAGAAGTTATAAATGAAAGAGGGGAAAAGTTAGGAGAAAAATATCAAGAACAATTTGATAAAGTATTACTAGATGCACCTTGTAGCGGAGAAGGCAGATTTACAATTTATAATGTTCAAAGTTACAAGCAATGGTCAGAAAAAACAGTAAATGACCTAGCTAAATTACAAAAAAAGCTATTCGAAAGTGCGTATAAAGCCTTAAAGCCAGGCGGAACACTTTGCTATTCAACTTGTACCTTAAATAAAATAGAAAACGAACAAATATTAGACTGGGCACTTGCAAACTTTAATTTAAAACAAGAAAAAATAGATTTGGAAATAAAACAAGCTGTACCAGGAAATAGCAAAGATTTAAATAAGAATGTAGAAAAATCATTAAGAATACTACCATCTAAAGAAATGGAAGGATTCTTTGTAGCAAAATTTACAAAAATATAAGAAAGGAAAATAATAATGGAAAATAGATTAATAGATTGTTTAGCTTATGAAGGCAAAGTAAGCATAAAATGCATATCTTCTACAAATATGGTAGAAGAGGCAAGAAGAGTACACGACTTAAGCCCAGTAGCATCTGCAGCACTTGGAAGACTACTTACAATAACAAGCATAATGGGATACGAAACAAAAACAGATAAAGGTTCTATAACAAACCAAATAAAAGGAAATGGACCACTTGGAATGCTTACAGCTGTTGCAGAATCAAATGGAAACGTAAAAGGCTATGTTGCAAATCCACAAGTAGACATACCGCTAAATAAAGAAAACGGTAAACTAGATGTTGGAACAGCAGTTGGAAAAGAAGGAATGTTATACATAATAAAAGATTTAGGAATGGGAAAACCATATTCTGGAATGACCCCAATTGTTAGCGGAGAAATAGCAGAAGACTTTACAAATTACTTTGCAACATCAGAGCAAACACCAAGTGTAATAGCATTAGGAGTTTTAGTAGATAAAAACGGAATAAGAGCAGCAGGAGGCTATAAATTATCTTTAATGCCAGATGCAACAGAAGAAATAATAGAAAAAATAGAAGAAAGCTTAAAGAATATAGAACCAATTAGCAAAATGCTGGACGAAAACAAAACTTTAGAGGAAATAGCAAAAACAGTTACAGGTGATGAAAACATAGAAGTACTAGAAGAAATACATCCAGAATATAAATGCAACTGTTCAAAAGAAAAATGCGAAAAAGGTCTAATTGCAATAGGAAAAGATGAATTAGAAACAATAATAAAAGAAGAAGAAAAAATAGAAATAGTATGCAACTTCTGCAATAAAAAATATGAATTTACAAGAGAAGATCTTAAAAAATTAATAAAATAAGAAATATTGCTTTTTAAAGGAGCAAATGGTATAATTTAACCGTTAAAATGTTTAATTATGGAAGGAATGATATAAATGAATGTACTAGATACATTAGAGCAAAGAGGATATATAGAACAAATTACAGACGAAGAAAATTTAAGAAAGTTATTAGAAGAAAATAAATGTGTACCATTTTATATAGGATTCGATCCTACTGCAGACAGCTTACATGTAGGACATTTTGTTTCTATGATGGTTGCTTCTTATATGCAAAAAGCAGGACATAGACCAATAATTTTAGTTGGTGGAGGAACAGTTACAATAGGTGATCCATCAGGCAAAACAGATATGAGAAGAATGATGTCAAGAGAAGAAATAAATCATAATGTTGAATGCTGTAAAAAACAACTCGAAAAATTTGTAAGCTTTGAGGGAGAAAATGCAGCAATAGTTGTAAACAATGCAGATTGGCTATTAAATTTAAAATATGTTGACTTTATGAGAGAGATTGGATCTTTATTTTCTGTAAATAGAATGCTTGCAGCAGACTGCTATAAAAACAGAATGGATACAGGACTTACATTTTTCGAAATGGGCTATATGCTAATGCAATCATATGACTTTTTACATTTATATAATGAATATGGCTGTAAACTAGAAATGGGTGGAAATGACCAATGGTCTAACATAATTGGTGGAGTAAACTTAATTAGAAAAGTTGGACATGATGATTCATTTGGTTTAACATTTAGACTTCTTACAACAAAAGAAGGAAAGAAAATGGGAAAAACAGAAAAAGGAGCATTATGGCTAGATGCAGAAAAAACATCACCATATGAATTTTATCAATATTGGAGAAATATTGGAGATAGTGAAGTTGAAAATGTACTAAAAATGCTTACATTCTTACCAATAGAAAAAATAGAAGAACTTACACATGTAGAAGGCGAAAAAATAAATGAAGCTAAAAAAGTAGCTGCATACGAAATAACAAAACTAGTTCATGGTGAAGCTGCTGCCAATAAAGCACAAGAAGCTGCTACAGCATTGTTCGAAGGAGCAGGAAATACAGACAATATGCCTACAGTTCAAATAGAAGAAAATTCTTCTATATTAGATGCTATAATTTTAGCAGGTTTTGCAAGTTCTAAAGGACAAGCAAAAACACTAATTGCTCAAGGCGGAATAACATTAAACGATGAAAAAATAACAGATATTAGTTTAAAAATATCAAAAGAAATGTTAGAAAAAGAAGCAATTCTTAGAAAAGGTAAGAAAAGCTACTGTAAGCTACAAGAAAAATAATAAAACAATAAAAATCTCACATCTGTAACATTAGTAAGCCAGGTGTGGGATTTTATACATAAATTACATTGCACAATTTGTTACTAAAATCCTTTATTGCTAAAAATAAGGTTCTTTACAATGATTTAGGTATACAGATTTATTTTAACTGTAATAATTAAATAAAAATAAGAAAGAAATGAGCTAAAAATGAAAAAGCTTTTAATAGATGCGAGAATTAGAAAACAAGAATATGAATATTTATCAAAGTACTTTCAAGTAATAAAAATACCTTTATTTGACGGCGTATATGACGAAATATCAGGACATTCAGATATTTTTTACTGCAAAATAAAAGATAAAATAATATGTGCACCCAATAGCCCTATTATAAAAAAAGAATTTTTAGTTGGAACGTCTAAGATAGAGAGACAGTATCCAAAAGATGTAGCTTATAATGCTTGTCAAATAGGAGAAAATATTATAGGTAGCAAATTTACAGACGTAACAATAAATCCTAACATAATTGTAAAACAAGGTTATACTAAATGTTCAATTGCTGTTACAGGAGAGAATTCTTGCATAACAACAGACAAAGAAATTTGTAGAAAATTGAAAGAAAAAAATATAGAAGTAACATATATAGAGGAGCCAAACATAAAATTATTAGATAGAAATGGAAATACAAGTAATATGCAAGGATTTATAGGTGGAGCAAGTTTTGTTTTTGACAATAAATTTGTGCTATTTGGAGATATAGAAAAATTAAAGTCGAAACAGCAAATAATTGAGCATTTGAATAGGCATAATTTAGAATTAGTAAGCTTTGAAGGATTGCAGGTAAATGACTATGGAGGGGCGATTGAATTTTAGTAAATCTATATAAAATTTAATATACTTAATTTCCAATATATTTCTCATCCTTGCGGTCGCAATTCAATCCCAAATGGTCTTGAAGAATTGCTCCAGTTCGCACTCGCAAAGCTCGTTTGGTCGACTGCGCGGTATTTCGAAATATATTCTCAATTTAAGTATATTAAATTTTATTGTAATTTCGAATATATTTCTTATATTTGCGACAGAAATTCAATCTCAAAAGAACTTGAAGAATTGCTCCAGTTCGCACTCGCAAAGCTCGTTTGGTCGACTGCGCGGTATTTCGAAATATATTCTCAATTTAAGTATATTAAATTTTATTGTAATTTCGAATATATTCTTAATATACATAAATTTTGTTATTTGTGTTGAAATATATGAATAAAAGTTATAGAATAATATCAAAATAAAAACGAAAGGATGAATAAAAATGAATCAAAAATTAAAGTTAATGAGTGTAATTACTCTAATATTAATAATGCTAATGACTACTGTTGCATTTGCGGCAAATGAAGATGTTACTTTATCTAAAGTATCAGATACTATTTGTGATATTAAAATGGGAGAAGATGGAGAGTTAATAAAAAAGTTAATTTCTGTAGATAATCCTAAGAAAGAAATTGTATTACAAATTGATGTAACTAACAAAAAAAGTGTTGAAGAAACAATAGAACCATCAGAAATTTTCTTAATAATAGATAACTCAAAGAGTATGTCTGACAATAAATTAGAAGATGGAACTACAAGAAAACAAGCTGTGTTTACTGCTGCTATTGATTTAGCAGAAAAAATACTAACAGAACAACCAAGTACTAAAATTGGAGTTGTAAGTTTTTCAACAAATTCAGAAATCAGCAAAGAGGGAACTCTAGAAGATGCTTCTCTTGTGATTAAGCCATCATCAGATATAGACACAATAAAAACAGCAATAAATGGTATTCAAACAACTGGTGTAAGAACGGATATAGATGCAGGTATACAAGTTGCAAAAGCTAATGTTTCTGCAGATACAACTCTTAATAAATATTTTATATTATTAACAGACGGAGTTCCAAACACTGCAGTTGGAGGACCAACAAGCACATATGGAGGAGAGGTTACAACTAAAACTAAAGCAACTTTAAGTACTTTAAAAACAGCAGAAATAAATTTAGTTACAGTAATGACTGGTGTTAACTCAAGTTATCAACCAGACCCAACAGGAGCAGTATCTAGTGACGCAGCAGGTAAAACATATAAAGACTTAGCTGAAGCAATATTTGGAACACAAGAAACACCAAATTATGGCAAATTCTATTATGTAACAGATGCTAATGTTACTAATACAATTACAAAAAATGTTTATTCAGATGTTAGAAAAGTAAAGAAGAATGAAATAAAAAATATTAGTGTTATAGATTATTTTCCTGCTAATATAATAGAAAATTATGATTTTGAAATTATAGAAAAGGCAAATGTAGGAGAGGTTACAGCAACTGTAAACAAAGAAAATAATAGTATTACTTGGAACATAGAAACATTAGAAGCTGGAAAAACTGCAAGTTTTAAATATAAGCTTACTTTAAAAGAAAAATTTAATGAAAACATACTAAATGTAGTTACTCCAACAAACGAAAAAGTTGATGTAAAATATACAGATACTGACGGCAAAGATCAAACAGAAACTTCTAAAGATTCACCAAGTGTAAAATTAACTAAAGAAACAAAAAAGCCAGAAAACACAGTTGATAATACAGTGGCACCAGACAAAATTCCACAAACAGGAGACAAAATTCCTTATATATTTACAGTAATTTTTGCAATAATAATTGGCTTTATGATTTATTTTTCAAAAAATAGAAGAAATTTTTAAAAAATTTTAATTAGTCGACACGTTTCGACAAAATATTAGAACAATTTGTGCTATGATATTTGCAGGGAGTTGATGAGTATGAAAAATACAAAGCTTTTAAGATTAAAAGACATTGCAAAGCTCGAAGCACTAATCATTCAGGGGGCTAACTATGATAAAATACTAAAGCAAAGCCAAAAGATTGATAAGTACATCATAGAAGAAATGCTCCTAATAAACAAAAAGGATAAAGATGCAAGTAGACATTTGCGAGAGAAATAAGAAAAAACATATGGATGAAATTAATCATTCATATGTTTTTTTATGTACATATCAGAATCTTTTTTCTTTAAATCTTCGCGCTTATCATATAATTTTTTACCCTTTCCAATTCCAAGTTCCATTTTTACAATATTATTTTTTAAGTATAATGATATAGGAACTAAAGTGTATCCTTTTTGAGTAATCATTCCAGAAAGCTTAAAAATTTCACGTTTATTTAATAAAAGTTTTCTAGTACGTAAAGGATCTTTATTATAAATATTTCCGTGTTCATAAGGACTAATATGCATTGAATATACAAATGCTTCGCCATTTTCTATTGAAGCATAACTATCTTTTAAATTAACTTTACCGAGCTCTAATAGACTTTATTTCTGTTCCTGTAAGTACAATTCCTGCCTCAAAGGTATCTAATATTTCATAATTGTGTCTTGAGGTAGGATTTTTAGCTATTTGTTTAATCATAATAAAAATGATCTCCTTTCAAAAATGCTAATAGTATTATAACATACTAATAATATTTTTGAAAAGAGAAACATTAAATTATTGGTCTTGTGAATGGAATTCTTCTGTTTGGTGTTGTTGACCATAAAACCAAACAAATCCTATAATTATAGCTCCAAATACAGCTACAATTAGCCAAGCCCAAGTATTTGCGTTCATTCCAGCAAATGTGGCAGGAGTAGATGTTCTAGTAGCTGTATAACTTCCATTATTAGTAGATGTACCACTTGTCATATCTCTTGCTGTACCAGAAATTCCAGTACCAATGTCGGAAATACCATTTCCAATTCCTTCTACTGCAGTACCTGCTACATTTCCAACACCTTCTGCACCACGAGATATAGTATTGCCAGCATCTTTTAGCATATTTCCTACATTATCATTTGCAAGAACTGGAACAGAAAATAGAGCAAATAGTACAGATATTGCTAGAACAATAGATAAAGCTTTTCTTTTCATAATAACCTCCTATACATAAAAATATAAAATCAAAAAATGATTTTATGTATTAAAAATTAAACTTTTGAAATAATAAAAGAAAAAATATTTATATAATTATTATTAATCTTAAAAAATAAAATATACAGTAAAAAAATAGAAAAAATAAAGCCTTTGAAAAATCAAAGACCTTATATAAATAATTAATTTTTTCCTAATCTAATTAAAATTGCAATTGCTAAGAATATTAAAATTACACCAACAGCTATAAGCAAAATATTTAAAATATTTGTTAGTCCTAATTCAGATTCTGGTAATGAAGAAACACTACTTACAATTGCTGAGTCTGATGGAGTAGTCGCAGGAGTTGTGTTTGATTGTTCAGTATTATTATCAACAGTATTTTGTGTTGCAGCTTGCAAGTTATCATTAACAATGTTTGATTCACTTGTAATAGTATTATCTTGTATAGGAGAACCTACTACTTCATTTGAAACTGCCGTAATATCTCCGTTACTAGAAGCAGTAACATTATTTGCACCAAGCCCCATATTTATACTTGCTGCATAAGAATGAGCAGATATAAAAGATAATACAAAAACTAATAAAACTATTGCAATTTTTAAATTTTTTCTCATAAAACCAATCCTCTCTTGTTCAATAAAATCTAATTAATATAATACACAAAATTAAATAAAATGTCTAGTCCATTTATAAAAATAATAATTTTTTTGAGAAAATTAGGACAAACCACAGCCGTAAATAACATATACGATATGGGAGGAAATGTATGGGAGTGGACTACAGAGTCTTGTTAATAAGGGACGTCCCCCATTAGGCGAGTTTTTATAAGGATTTTTCTAGTTCTTTTATTTGGTCTCTTAATTTTGCTGCTTCTTCAAATTCCATTTTTTCAGCATGAGCAAGCATTTCTTCTGTAAGTTTATTTATAATATCTTCAACAGATACCTCTGATGATAGTTCGTATTTTTCAGATGCTTCGGCAACAATGCTTGCACGAATTGTATCTCTTACAGATTTCTTTATTGTCTGTGGAACTATTCCGTGTTTTTCATTGTACGCCATTTGAATTTTTCTTCTTCTATTTGTTTCTGTAATTGCTTTATCCATAGAGTCTGTAAGTTCATCTGCGTACATTATAACTTTTCCATCGGTGTTTCTTGCTGCACGTCCAATAGTTTGAATTAAAGAACGTTCTGAACGAAGGAAACCTTCTTTATCTGCGTCAAGAATTGCTACAAGAGAAACTTCAGGAATATCAAGTCCTTCACGAAGAAGATTTATACCAACTAAAACATCAAATTCACCAAGTCTCAAAGAGCGTATTATGTCCATTCTTTCCAAAGCCTTAATATCTGAGTGCATATATCTAACTTTAATGTCTAGGCTAGATAGGTAGCTTGTTAAATCCTCAGCCATTTTTTTAGTTAAAGTTGTAACCAAAACTCTTTCGTTCTTATCAATTCTATCGTGAATTTGTGTAATTAAATCATCAATTTGGTTTGTAACTGGTTTTACTTCGATTTCTGGGTCTAGAAGTCCAGTTGGACGAATGATTTGTTCTACAACATTGTCCTTAGAATGACTCATTTCGTATTCGGCTGGTGTTGCACTAACGAATACTACCTGGTTAATTCTTTGTTCGAATTCTTCAAATTTCAAAGGTCTGTTATCAAATGCAGAAGGTAGCCTAAAACCATATTTTACTAAGGATTCTTTTCTTGCTCTATCGCCGTTGTACATAGCTCTAACCTGAGGAATTGTTGCGTGTGATTCATCTACAAGAAGCAAGAAATCTTTTGGAAAATAGTCAAACAAAGTGTATGGGGCAGAGCCTGGAGCACGTCCACTTATGTGTCTGGAATAGTTTTCTATTCCTTGGCAGAAACCAGTTTCTTTCATCATTTCTAGGTCAAAATTTGTTCTTTCTCCAATTCTTTGTGCTTCAATTAATTTACCCTGTGACTTGAAATATTCAACCTGTTGCTTCATTTCTTCTTCAATAGTTGTAATAGCACGTTCCATTTTATCTGAAGTAGTAACATAGTGCGAATTAGGGAATATCATAATGTGATTTCTTGAAGCGATAACCTTTCCTGTTAAAGGATT